>JANQJZ010000044.1 GCA_028281365.1 Gammaproteobacteria bacterium
AGACTGGTGTATCAGTCGGCAACTCTGGTGGTGACACCAAATACCAGCTTGGTACGATGAAAAAGGTAACATTTATGTAGCGAAAGATGAAAAGTCTGCATATAAAAAATACCTTGATTACCAAATTAAAAATACTACTAACAGTGAAGAGTTAAACTCACTAAAAGCTGAACAAGTTTCACTCGCATTAAATGATGGTGAAATTGAACAAGATAAATTAAAACAGGATGAGGATGTATTGGATACCTGGTTCTCTTCTGCCCTATGGCCCTTCTCTACGTTAGGTTGGCCGGATAAAACACCTGAACTCGAAAAGTTTTATCCGACCAATGTATTAGTCACAGGTTTTGACATTATCTTCTTCTGGGTCGCACGTATGATCATGATGGGTCTGAAGTTTATGGATGATGTGCCTTTTAAGGAAGTCTACATTCATGGCTTGGTACGTGACGGTGAAGGACAGAAGATGTCCAAATCCAAGGGAAACATACTTGATCCGATCGACCTGATCGACGGTATTAACCTGGATGAACTTATAAAAAAACGTACGACAGGATTAATGCAACCGCAGATGGCGGCAAAGATCGAAAAGGTGACGCAAAAACATTTTCCGGAAGGCATTGAACCCTATGGTACAGATGCATTGCGTTTCACATTTGCTTCACTTGCAACTCAAGGCAGGTTTATTAACTTTGAAACCGGACGTATCCAGGGTTATCGAAATTTTTGTAATAAATTATGGAACGCAACACGTTATGTCATGATGAACGTTGAGTCTCAATCAATTAATATCAATGACGATGAGAAAGCTTTTGGTCTGGCAGAAAGATGGATCACGAGTAAATTTTCTGATGTCATTGCTGCAACACATGAAGGCATGCGAACCTATCGATTCGACCTTGCGTCACAGGCACTTTATGAATTCACCTGGGATGAATATTGCGATTGGTATCTCGAGTTATCTAAAACAACTCTTAATAGTGAACAGACGAGTGAAGAGGAAAAGTGCGGAACCTTGTATACATTATTAAATGTGCTCGAAACATTATTACGGGCACTACACCCATTTATTCCATTTATTACTGAAGAACTCTGGCAACGTGTTGCACCATTGGTTAATAAAGAAGGTGACAGTATTATGTTAGCTGCATTTCCAAAAGCAGATGAACTGGATACGGATACCGGGGTAGTTGAAGAAATTGAATGGATCAAAACGTTTATTATGGGTGTGCGTCGCATTCGGGCTGAACGAGATATCGCTCCGAGCAAACCACTCAATGTATTTGTTCGTAACGGAACATCTGAAGAGACAGAATGGTTAAATAAAAACGAATCCTATATTAAAACACTGGGTAAAATTGAATCTATTAATCGGGCCGAGACTGAGATGGAAGATGCAGTGATGGTTTTGGCAGGAGAAACCTCCATACTGGTTCCATTGACAGATATTATTAACCCTGAAGAAGAGGCCAAACGACTTAATAAGACAATTGAAAAGCTGGAAAAAGAGAAGTCTGGTCTGGAAAACAAATTATCCAATAGTAACTTTGTCGAACGCGCACCGGAAGATGTGGTCGAAGGTGCAAAACAACGCTTAGCTGATACACTAAACGAAATCAAAACCTATCAGGAACAACTTAAGTCTATATCCAGGCTGTTAGATTAATCATGTTAAGTACAATTAAAGAAGAGATTGATGTTATTTTTGAGCGTGACCCGGCGGCACGGTCAGTCCTGGAGACCATTTTTACCTGTCCCGGTTTCCAGGCCATCCTGTTTCATCGGTTCAACCATTGGTTATGGAAAAATAAACTTTATTTACTTGCACGCATGGCTGCTCATATCGCAAGGTTTTTAACAGGTATAGAGATTCATCCTGGTGCAGTTATTGGCCGGCGTTTTTTCATCGACCACGGTATGGGTATTGTCATCGGTGAAACTTCTGAAATTGGTGATGATGTCTCGATCTATCATGGTGTTACACTGGGCGGCACGACCTGGAATAAAGGGAAACGGCATCCAACCCTGGAAGATAATGTTGTTATTGGTGCCGGCGCAAAGATACTTGGTCCAATAACAATCGGTGAAGGTTCTCGTGTAGGTTGTAATGCCGTTGTTGTAAAAGATACACCACCTGGTGCAACCGTTGTCGGTGTACCTGGCCATGTTGTAGTGAAACGTGATGATGAAGATAAATCTGCGCAACGCGAAGCCATGGCGAAAAGGATTGGTTTTGATGCCTATGCAGAGAGTAAAGATATGCCGGATCCGATCCAGAATGCCCTGGACTCGATACTGGATCACATGCACCAGGTCGACAAAGAGCTTCAGGAATTAAAGAAAAAGTAACACGGTAAAATTAAATGACAGAACATAAAGACCCCAATATCTTTCAGATCATTCATAGTCTGCTGGCATCATTCTTTGGCGTGCAATCACTCGATAACCTGGAACGCGATGAGAAATACATCGAAAAACACGGCATCAAAGTCTATATCATCATCGGCTTCTTGCTGGTTTTTTGTCTGCTTTTAACCCTCTTTGGAATTGTTAAATTAATCCTCTATTTCGCTCAAGTACCAACGCCATAATTAATTTTTAACTCACTCTAAGCAATTGTTTTAAAAGGCTAAATGGCCTTAAACTTTACCTGACTAAATTTGTCTGATATATACTTGACTAATTTAGTCAGATATGTGACCCTTGCTGCCCCTTTTTGTAAGGCTGAAACATAGAGATTAGACAATGAAACTGACAACCAAAGGCCGTTATGCCGTCACCGCAATGCTGGATCTGGCACTACATGACAGTGGCGGTCCGGTAACGATAGCTGAAATTTCCCAACGTCAGGATATTTCTCTGACATACCTTGAACAATTATTTAGCAAATTAAGACGCCACGACCTGGTTGAAAGTGCACGTGGACCTGGCGGTGGTTACCGGCTCGCAATGGATGCTGACGATATCACCATCGCCAAGGTTATTTATTCCGTTGATGAACCGATCGATGTCACACGTTGCGGTGGCAAACAAAATTGCCAGGGAGATGAACGTTGTCTTACGCACGATCTGTGGATGGAACTCAATCTACATGTCTCCGAATTTTTAAACGGCATCACGCTGGGCGATCTGGTACAACGAAACAACGTAAAACAAGTATCGGAAAGACAGGATGTCGCCTTTATGCAATTTCATAAGACGCAATAAGACTATGACTAACGAAATAACAATTAATCTGACAGACAGTGCCAAACAGCATGTTGAAAAGGTACTCGCTAAAGAGACGAACGGTATTGGTTTGCGTCTTGCTGTAAAGACCACCGGTTGTTCCGGTTATCAATACGTTATCGAAACCGCCAAAACGATCAACGACGAAGATAAAACGATTGAATCGAACGGCATCAGGATCATTGTTGATGAACAAAGTCTGCCTTACCTCGCTGGTACCGAACTTGATTTTGTGCGTGAAGGTTTGAATTCAGGCTTCAAGTTTCGAAATCCAAATGTTGATGAAACCTGCGGTTGTGGTGAGAGTTTTAGTCTGAAAGAAGAAGAAAATTAACGGGTAAAGATAATGTCAACCAATACTGAAAATGTAGAAGATCTGGTACGTAAAGAATACGAGCATGGCTTTGTCACGGATATCGATACCGATACTGTCCCACCCGGCCTTAATGAAGACATCATTACCTTTATCTCTAGAAAGAAAGAAGAACCGGAATGGTTACTGGAATGGCGCCTAAAGGCCTATCGTCAATGGTTAAAGATGGAAGATCCGACCTGGGCCCATCTTGACATTGAACATATTGATTACCAGGCTATTTCTTATTACTCCGCACCGAAATCAAAAGACGATGCGCCAAAAAGCCTGGATGAAGTCGATCCAAAACTGTTGGAGACTTATGAAAAGCTAGGCATCCCTCTACAGGAACAAAAGATGTTAGCCGGCGTTGCCGTTGATGCCGTGTTTGATAGTGTCTCTGTTGCTACTACCTTTAAAGAAAAGCTGGCCGATGCAGGTGTTATCTTTTGTTCATTCTCTGAAGCGGTAAAAGATCATCCAGACCTGGTCAAAAAATATTTAGGGTCCGTAGTCCCTGCAGCCGATAACTTTTTTGCTGCATTAAATTCTGCCGTGTTTACTGATGGCTCGTTTTGTTACATTCCCAAAGGTGTACGTTGTCCAATGGAATTGTCCACTTACTTCCGTATCAATGCATCGAATACCGGACAATTTGAAAGAACGTTAATCGTTGCTGATGAAGCGAGCCATGTCAGTTATCTTGAAGGTTGTACAGCACCAATGAGGGATGAAAACCAGTTACATGCAGCTGTCGTTGAGTTAGTTGCATTGGAAGACGCAGAAATAAAATATTCAACTGTACAAAACTGGTATCCCGGTGATGAAAACGGTGTCGGTGGCATCTATAACTTTGTTACCAAACGTGGTGATTGCCGTGGCAATAATTCCAGGATCTCCTGGACCCAGGTTGAAACCGGCTCTGCAATAACCTGGAAGTATCCGAGTTGTATTTTGAAAGGCAATAATTCCATTGGTGAATTCTATTCGGTTGCGGTAACCAATAATCATCAACAGGCCGACACAGGGACCAAGATGATCCATCTCGGTAAGAACACACGTAGTACGATTATTTCAAAAGGTATCTCTGCACGACATGCGCAAAATGCATATCGTGGTCTGGTCAAGATCAGTAAAAATGCAGACAACGCCAGGAATTATACCCAATGCGATTCCTTATTAATGGGTGATCAATGCGGTGCGCATACCTTTCCTTATATAGAGGCAAAAAACTCAAGCGCAACTGTTGAGCATGAAGCAACGACTTCCAAGATTGGTGAAGATCAATTGTTCTACTGTATGCAACGTGGCATCGCTGAAGAAGACGCCGTCAACATGATCGTCAATGGTTTCTGTAAAGAAGTCTTTAAAGAATTACCGATGGAGTTCGCGGTTGAAGCACAAAAATTATTAGGTGTCACACTCGAAGGTGCCGTCGGCTAACTTAACGTGAAACGTATGATGTGAAATGTGAAACGTAGTATGTACTACTTATTTTTCACACTTCACGTTTAACTTTTCACCTTATATTGGATAAGAAATATGTTAAAGATAGAAAATTTACATACTAAGGTAGACAACAAAACCATACTGAAAGGATTGAACCTCAGTGTAGAAGCCGGTGAGGTTCATGCCATCATGGGCCCGAATGGTTCCGGCAAAAGTACATTGGCGAATGTACTTGCAGGACGTGACGGTTATGAGGTCAGTAAAGGTAGCGTTACCTATCAAGACCAGGATTTACTGGAACTCGCGCCGGAAGAGCGGGCCTGGGCTGGTGTATTTCTGGCATTCCAATACCCGGTCGAGATCCCGGGTGTCAATAATGTTTATCTTCTAAAAGCGGCGGTTAATGCAGTCCGAAAATTTCGTGGCGAACCGGAGCTGGATGCGGTTGAATTTTTAAGTCTTGTTAAAGAAAAGATGAAACTGGTCAAGATGAAAGAAGACCTGTTGAATCGTTCTGTTAATGAAGGTTTCTCCGGTGGCGAGAAGAAACGTAACGAGATCTTCCAAATGGCGGTACTTGAACCAAAGTTAGCAATACTGGACGAGACTGATTCCGGTCTCGATATCGATGCATTAAAGATTGTGGCTGAAGGAGTAAACAGTCTTCGTAATAAAGATCGTGCGATTGTTTTAGTCACCCACTATCAACGTTTACTGGATTACATCAAACCTGATCATGTGCATGTATTAAGCGACGGCAAGATCATCAAGTCGGGTGGCCCGGAACTGGCACTGGAACTTGAGGAAAAAGGTTATGACTGGGTTAAGGAAGCAGCGGCGTGACAACTGACATTCAAAATTATCTTAACGACTTTGATCAATTGCAGACTAATGACTGGTTTGCGAAGAACCGACAGTCCGCGTTGAACCTGTTTAAAGAAACCGGTTTTCCGAATACCAGACAGGAAAACTGGAAATATACCGACGTGCGCCCGATCGCGAGAAAATCTTTCTCAAATATAAATGATCAAAAAACCACTGTAAGTCCGGATAATGTTAATGCGATCCGTTTTACTGATCTGGACTGCATTGAACTCGTATTTATCAATGGTATTTATTCTGTAGAACATTCCCGTATTAATGAATTACCAATGAATGTTGTCGTTGAAAACCTGGCCGATGCCTTGGCAACGGATAATAAACTTTTAGAAAAACACTTAAGCCAATACGCTGATAACAAGATTAGCCCGTTTACAGCATTAAATACGGCATTTATACAACACGGTACTTATATAAATGTACCAGACAATGTGGTTATAGAAAGACCGATTAATCTTTTATTTTTATCAAAAGAAAACCCGAGTCCTTTTGCAACACATCCGCGCAATTTAATAATTATGGGCAATCATGCACAAACTACGATCATTGAAAGTTATATTGGTCTTGATGAAGCAAATTATTTTACTAATGCAGTAACCGAAATTTCTCTATCAGAAAATGCAATACTAAAACATTATAAAATCCAGCAGGAAAGTCAACGTGCTTACCATATCGGTAACCTGAATGTCATGCAAAACAAGGATAGTAAACTTGAATCGCATTCGATTGCATTAGGTGGATCACTGGTAAGAAACGATATTCACGGTCAGCTCGCCGATGAAGGTGCTGAAATCATTATGAATGGCCTGTATATGACCAATGATAAACAGCATGTTGATAATCATACCCGTGTTGACCATTTAAAACCGCATACGTTTAGCACAGAAAATTATCGTGGTGTATTAAATGGAAACAGTCGTGCCGTCTTTAACGGCAAGGTTGTTGTGCATCCACAGGCACAAAAGATAGAGGCACATCAGAATAATGCCAATTTATTATTATCTGATGATGCCGAGATTGATACCAAACCGGAACTCGAGATCTATGCCGACGATGTTAAATGCAGTCATGGCGCAACCGTTGGTCAGCTTGATCAGGATATGTTGTTCTATCTGCGTTCGCGTGCCATTGATGAAGAGACTGCCCGCAGTCTATTAACCTACGCGTTTGCTGATGAAGTCATCAGCAAAATCACCCTGCCTGAAATCAAACAGCGGCTTGAATATCTGGTTGTGGGTCAATTACCGGATGCTGCATTGATTCGTGAGTTTACCAATGAATAAACAAAACACCGCAACAAAACTGACAAATGAAGCATCGTTTGATGTTGAAAAGGTACGGGCGGATTTTCCAATCCTGTTTGAGCAGGTTCGTGGGAAACCGTTAGTTTATCTGGATAATGCAGCAACGGCACAAAAACCAAAACAGGTGATCAAAACACTGGATACTTATTATCGTGAATACAATTCCAATATTCATCGTGGTGTTCATACTTTAAGCGAAAAGGCAACGGCTGTTTATGAAGAAGCACGAAACAAGGTGAAAGAGTTTATTAATGCGGATTCAATAAAAGAGATCATCTTTACCCGTGGGACGACTGAATCCATCAACCTGGTTGCTCAAACATTTGGTCGCAATAATTTAAGTTCGAATGATGAGATCATCATTACCGAACTTGAACACCATTCGAATATTGTCCCGTGGCAGATATTAAGTGAACAGACCGGTGCAACATTAAAATATGTCCCGATTAATGATGCCGGAGAACTGATACTCGAAGAGTATGAAAAGCTATTAAATGAAAAAACCAGACTCGTTACCATTGGACATATCTCTAATGCACTTGGCACAATCAACCCGATCGAGACCATTATTGAAAAGGCACATGCGGTTGGTGCAAAGGTATTGATCGATGGTGCACAGGCAGTGCCACACACACGTGTAGATGTAAACGAACTGAATTGTGATTTCTATGCCTTCTCGGGTCATAAATTATTTGGCCCAACAGGAATAGGCGTACTTTACGGTAAACAAGCGTTACTGGAAGCAATGCCACCTTATCAGGGCGGCGGAGATATGATCAAAACCGTCTCGATGAAAAAAACGACCTATAACGATCTGCCACATAAATTCGAGGCCGGTACACCGCATATTGCCGGTGTTATTGGACTCGGTTCGGCAATTGATTATGTGAGTGAAATTGATCTGCATGAAGCTGCCGAATATGAAAATCAATTACTACAGTATGCGAATGAACAGGCAGCACAGATATCCGGTTTGGTACCGGTCGGTACAGCAAAAAATAAAACCAGTATTTTTTCTTTCACATTAGATGGAATTCATCCACATGATATCGGCACCATCCTCGATGATGAAGGTATTGCCATCCGCGCCGGGCATCATTGTGCGATGCCGGTAATGGAACGTTTTAAGATCCCCGCAACTGCACGTGCATCGTTTGCTTTTTATAACACGCGTGAAGATGTTGATGCCTTAATTCAAGGTATTGATAAATGTAAGCAGGTATTCAGTTAGTGTTTGATATTAAAGATTTGTATCAGGAAGTAATTGTTGATCACAACCGCAGCCCACGTAATTTCGGCAAACTGGATGATGCAAATAAAACGTTGGAAGGCTTTAATCCCCTTTGTGGTGATCGGTTGACACTTTATTTAAAGACAGACGGTAACAAGATTGATGATATCGCCTTTGATGGATCGGGTTGCGCAATCTCTGTCGCTTCTGCCTCATTAATGACCGACGCAATGAAAGGTAAATCACTCGATGAAGCGGAAGGCTTATTTAATGAATTTCATGATCTAATTACCACGGAAAATGAAGTCGATACAGAACAATTAGGAAAATTAGCAGCCCTTGCCGGAGTAAGAGATTATCCGGCCCGGGTTAAATGTGCCTCGCTTTGCTGGCATACATTACATGCCGTTATTCAAGGTGACGACAACCCTGTCTCTACCGAATAAAAAACATGCAAGAGAACAAACCAATAATATTGAACCGTGATTGTGATGCCGTATTGATACCCGTCGGGACACCAATTACCTTACCCGAAGGAAGTGAAGTACTAATTACACAGGCATTAGGCGGCAGTTATACCGTTAATATTAATGGTAATCTCGCACGCGTTGATGCAAAGAATGCCGATGCCCTTGGTTTTGAAGTTGAAGATAGTCCAACCGAAACCGCTGATAAAGAACTTACCGGTGACGGTACAGTTAATGAAGTATTGATCTGGGACCAAATGCGTACTTGCTACGACCCGGAGATACCGATCAACATCGTCGATTTGGGACTTATTTATGAATGCAATATCACGCCACTCGGGGCCGATGGAAACCAGGTTGATATCGTCATGACCTTAACTGCGGCTGGTTGCGGTATGGGTGACTTCCTTGCTGAAGATGTCCGTACAAAGGTACTGACTGTACCCAATGTTACCAGGGTAAATGTTGAAGTGACCTTTGACCCACCCTGGAGTCAGGAGATGATGTCGGAGGCGGCACGCCTAGAAACAGGAATGTATTAAAGAGAATTTTCACAGCTATTGCACTCGGCCACTCTGCGTTAAATATGGTCTCAAAATGCTCATGTACTATCGTGTACACTCCGCTTCTTCGACCACATTCGCCTTGAGTAGCCCACGTTCATGACGCTGTGATAAGTCCTCTTGTTATTAAAATGTATTTTTAGGAGATATATTGTGGCAGGTTGGTTTGATGTGGCGCTGGAATCTGAATTATTACCGGGACAGGCCAGGTTAGTCGATGTTGATAATGTCATGGTTGCTGTCTTTAACCTGGACGGTGATTACTATGCGATCGAAGATGTCTGTACCCATGACGGTGCGTCGATGCTTGGTTGTGGCCTCGATTTGGATCAGGTTATTGATGGTGCCGAGATTATTTGTCCACGCCATGGTGCACGATTTTGCGTAAAAACGGGTGAGGCCCTGACACCACCGGCCTACGAGCCCACTGCCACTTTTCCGGTTCGAATTGAAAATGGTATGGTCCAGGTAACTGATCCCCGCTGGGACTAAAATACTATCGGTATCCAAAACTCCAGCAGTAAATTAGATATTTAAGCTAGATTACTGCTTTATCTAAAAAATTGGTTCTTCTGACAGTTTCACCCGGAACGTCCGAACACGTATAATCTCGCGATTTAGTATTAATGCCGTACTAGGAGAACTTTTTGCATGGCGCTTGAAAGAACATTAGCAATGATAAAACCCGATGCAGTCGCTAAAGATTCCATCGGAAATATATTAGCGCTCATGGAAAAAAGTAAGCTACATATAATCGCAGCAAAAATGGTGCATTTATCCATGAAACAAGTGCAAGAACTTTATGCCGAACACCAGGGTAAACCGTTCTATGAACCGCTATTACAGTTCATGACATCGGGGCCCGTCATGGTGCAGATAGTAGAAGGTGAAAATGCGATCCAGGTGTTGCGTGATGTTATGGGCGCTACGGTCCCCAAGGATGCGGAACCTGGAACGATACGAAATCTATATGCTGAACATGAATTTAATGGTGTAGTACATGAAAATGCGATACATGGTTCAGATAGTCTGGAAAGTGCTAAAAGAGAAATTGATTTTTTCTTTGATGCCAGTGAAATTTGTCCACGAACACGTTGAATAGATATGACTGACAAACCCAACTTGCTGGATTTCGATCTGAAGAAACTAGAGTCCTACTTTGTTGAAATAGGTGAAAAGTCATTTCGTGCAGAGCAGATCCTAAAGTGGATTTACCATCAGGGTGTGATCGAATTTAACTATATGACCAACCTGAGTAAAGAATTACGTGCCAGACTAAAAGACAACGCAGTAATTAAACTTCCTGAAATTATCGCCCATCAACAATCCAGCGATGGTACACAAAAATGGCTTATTCAGATTGATAACCATAATTCTGTAGAGACTGTATTCATCCCTGAAGATGATAGAGGCACGCTATGTATATCTTCACAGGTAGGTTGTCCTCTTGATTGTAAGTTTTGTTCAACTGCACAACAGGGCTTCAATCGCAATTTAACAACAGGGGAAATTATTGCCCAGGTCTGGCTTGCCAATAAAGCACTTGGTTATTTCAAAAATAATAAACGTATCATTACAAATATTGTTTTTATGGGCATGGGTGAACCATTACTCAATTACGATAATGTATTAAAGGCTATTAACCTCTTAACTGATGACTTTGCTTTTGGGCTTGCAAGAAGACGCGTCACTGTCAGCACATCGGGGATTGTTCCTGAAATCGATCGTTTAAAGGAAGAAAGTAACGTTAGTCTCGCTATTTCATTACATGCCAGTAATGATGAGCTCAGAAGTAATATTGTTCCAATCAACAGGTCTTATCCATTAGATAAATTACTCGCGGCATGTAAACGTTATACACAAGCAAGAGATAATGATCCGGTAACAATCGAATATGTCATGCTAAGAGATATCAACGATAGCTTAGAAGATGCCCGGGAACTTGCCAGGTGTTTACGTGATTTTCCTGCAAAGGTTAATTTGATTCCTTTTAACAGTTTCCCGGGGACACATTATAGTTGCTCTGACATTGAAACTATTAACGCATTCAGGGAAATACTTATAAAATCAGGTATTATTACAGTTACGCGAAAAACCCGTGGCGATGATATTGATGCAGCTTGCGGGCAACTAGTTGGAAAAGTATCTGCCAGGTCTATAAGACATCAAAAAAGCCAGATAGGTATTACATGATGATAGCGTATAGAAAAATTATTTTCTCGACCATTGGTTTTAGTCTGTTCTTTCTTGCTGCCTGTAATCAAATCCCATCCAGCAGTAAAAACATACGTCCTTCCCAATCTACAAATGAAATTGCACAATCAAACCTGAATTTAGGCATTGCCTATATGAAAGAAGGTAATTATGAAAAAGCACTGGATAAATTAAATAAAGCAAAAGACGCCGATCCTGGTCACTCACCTATCTATAACGTTTTTGGATTGTTATATCAACAGCTTGGACAAGATGACAAGGCTGAACAAAATTTCAAGCGTGCTATAAGCCTAAATAGCAGTGATTCCAGAACCTTAAATAACTATGGCCGTTTCCTTTGTCAACAAAATAGGGTTGAAGATGCAGAGGATATATTTTTAAAAGCAGCTGATAACCCATTATATGATGCACCGGAGATTGCGATTACAAATGCCGGGCTCTGTCTGGACAATCATGGTCAAAATGAAAAAGCACTTGAATATTATAAAAAGGCTCTTGCACTTAACCCACAAATGCCACAGGCATTACTAAAAGTATCTGAGGCAAACCTGAATGAAAGTGACTATCTATCTGCAAGAACCTATTTACAACGCTATCAAAAAATAGCACGCCATACACCAAAAAGCCTCTGGCTCGGGATACAAATTGAAAATCAGCTTGGAGATATAGATACAGTATCCAGCTATGCATTATTATTAAAAAATACCTTTCCTGAATCTAATGAAGCCAGGTTACTTCATGATTCGGGAATTCAATAACTATATATTTTTATTGTGGATAATAATAACGACAATCAAGTTGAAACCCCTGGCGGTATACTACGTGAACAACGTAAAAAGCTGGATCTCAGTACGCACGAAGTAGCTAAACGTATTCATCTCGATGTAAAAATTGTCGAAGCAATTGAGAATAATGATCATGAAAATATGCCGACCCCTATTTATGTCAGGGGTTATTTGCGCAGTTATGCAAAAATAGTTGGTTCAGATGCTGGGCAGATTATTGACTTGTATAATGCAGGTTCTCCACCACCGCCACCAGACATATTACCAGAGGTTAAGCCACCGACTCAGGCCAGTAGCAGCGATAAACCTGTCAAGGCATTTACCTATCTAATCAGTCTTGGTTTGGTTTTGTTACTGTTGATCTGGTATCAAAGTCATTTTGTTGTTGAAACTCCAAAAAACACTGATAAAGAAACAAAAGAAATCCCAACCAGTATAAATGGAGTCGACACAACATTTGAAGTTGTCGTTCATCCAACTGGATGGGAAACACCAGACAGCGAAGAACCAGTTCAAGACATTGAGCCTGAAGAAACGATGATATCTATTAATGAAACATTAAATGAAACATTACAGTTACAAACTGATGACGGTGAAGAGTCATTACGAATATTAACAACCGATGATACTAATACACAACTTAATATTGATGACACTGATACCCAGACTAATATTGACGTTACTGATACCCAAACTAATATTGATGACACTAATACACAACTTAATATTATCGAATCCGGATCTTCAGATTCAATAATCCTGTCATTAACAGATGATTCCTGGATTGAAGTTTATGATTTTGAAGATAATCGATTATTCTATAACCTGGGGATCGCTGGTAATCAATATTCAATTAATGGTAAAGCACCTTTTCGAATACAACTTGGTTATTCAGATGGAGTAACTGTCACATTCAATGGTAAAAAGTTTGATCAATCCCCTTATTCAAGAAATGGTATTGCACGTTTTAAATTACCTGTCGAATAAAATATCTGCTTTAATCGATTACAGCTGAATTAATTGGAGACTTGTTGATGGCTAAACTACAGGCAATACGTGGAATGCATGACATTCTCATGCAGGATACGCCTTATTGGCAATATGTTGAAGACATCATCAAAAACATCCTTTCTCAATATGGCTACCAGGAAATCAGGATACCGATCGTTGAAAAGACAGAATTATTTGCACGCTCAATTGGCGATGAGACCGATATAGTTTCAAAGGAAATGTATAGTTTTGACGATCGCAATAAAACCAATATAACTCTTAGACCGGAGGGAACGGCAGGCTGCGTTCGTGCAGGAATTGAACATGGTTTATTTCATAACCAGACGCAACGACTCTGGTATATCGGACCCATGTTTCGACATGAACGCCCACAAAAAGGCAGGCAACGACAATTTCACCAGATTGGTGTTGAGGCATTTGGCCTTAAAGGTCCGGATATTGATGCAGAATTAATCATACTCTGTGCGCGAATCTGGAAGGCACTTAAAATTAATAACGTCAGGCTTGAGATAAATTCGCTTGGTACCAGTAAATCACGATCTGTTTATCGTAAAAAACTTATCGATTATTTTTCTGCAAATAAAGATCAATTGGATGATGATAGTTTAGTACGTCTTGAACAGAATCCATTACGAATTCTTGATAGCAAAAATCCTGATATGCAGTCCCTAATTAATGCAGCGCCAACAATGTCTGACCACCTTGATTCTGAGTCAGCAGATCATTTCACTGAATTAAAGGAGATACTCGATACGATCGGGATTGACTACGATGTTAATGCGAGGCTTGTGCGGGGACTCGATTATTACGGCAAAACTGTATTTGAATGGATTACCGAAGATCTGGGTGCACAAGGTACAATATGCGCCGGGGGACGCAATGATACATTAGTCGAGCAGCATGGTGCTCCGCCAACTCCTGCAGTCGGATTTGCCATAGGCCTGGAACGACTATTGGAGTTAGGCGACTTTGATACAGTTCCCGGCAATCACCTACCCCAAATTTATATGATTCTCGAAGGTGAAAAGACAATTGAGCATGGACTTAAATTGGCTGAAAAGCTCAGGGATCAAATTAAAGATATAAGAATCATGACCCACTGCGGGGGCGGAAGTCTGAAAAACCAGTTTAAAAAGGCTGATAAATCCGGCGCTCAATTTGCACTTGTTTTAGGTGAGGATGAACTTGAACAGGAAACAGTAAGTATAAAGTTTCTTCGTAGCGATAAACCTCAAACCACAATACCCTGGATTGAATTAACGAATTTTTTATCCAATAACCTTTCAATCTAGAAAAATCTGCTAAAAAACTAAACAATCTCAAAACCCACGTTATAATGTGCGGCCCTTGCAGAGGTGGAAATCCCATACTATTTTTAGAATTTCCTGGAGAAAAATCAGGTGGATGTATACAGAACAGAGGAAGAACAAGTAGAGGCTATCAAAAAATGGTGGTCCGAAAACGGTAAGGCTATTGTTGCCGGAGTTATTATTGGTCTCAGCACTATCTTTGGATGGCGTGCATGGGATAACCATCTCAACTTGCAGGCAGAAGCTGCTTCAATTTTATATGAACAAATGTTAGAGGCCTCACGTAAGGATGATTCTGAAAATACCCGTATTTATGCTGACCGGATAATCTCCGATTATGGTTCTACTGCATACGCCAGTTTTGCCAATTTAATGCTGGCAAAATTATCAGCTGAATCTAGCAACTTTGAAAATGCCGAAGACCACTTACGTCGGGTAATAGAAAATAGCTCACAACCTGAAATAGAACATGTCGCCAGACTTAGGTTGGCACGTGTCCTGATCGCAGGTAACAAACTAGAGTTAGCTTTAGAAACACTAAACGACTCTGAGCCTGGAAAATTTATTGCTCAATATGAAGAACTACATGGTGATATTTATTTAAAGCAGGGAAAAAACAAGGAAGCGCAACAAGCCTATATTAACGCTTTGACCGATACAGCTATTACTGAAGAAGCTCAATCAATTTTGCAGATGAAACTGGATAATATAGGCGGGACATAGATGTGTGCTCTTTTGTACGTTCAGTAATTCTACTTATTATCCTATTTTTTAATATCTCTTGCGGCACAGGACAGTATGTACGCAGCGTAATGGGTGGTGGTGTCGACAACACTGAACCTCCTTCCGAACTCGTAGATTTCACTGAGACTACAAACTTAAAGCGATTGTGGTCAGAAAGTGCAGGTGGAGGAACTGATGAGTTATTTATTAAACTCACGCCCGCTTTACTTGATAACCGAATATATGTCGCTGATACAGACGGTAATATCGAAGCACTTAATATAGAATCCGGTAGAACCATCTGGAAAAACGATACTGATTTACCTGTAACCGGTGGACCTGGTGCCGATGTAAACATGGTAATGGTAGGTACCAGTGAAGGTGAGGTTATCAGCCTATCTACGGAAGATGGTAAAGTAATTTGGCAATCAACTGTCTCAAGTGAAATATTGTCATCGCCAAGAGAAAGCGATGATGTTGTTGTTATTCGAACTATCGACGGCAAGATCTTTGCGTTGGATGCTGCTACAGGAGAACGTCTTTGGGTCTATGACCGTACTGTTCCGGCTTTAACACTGCGTGGGACCAGTACACCTGTTATTGCGAATGGTCTTGTCATTGCAGGCTTTGATGGTGGCCGGGTGGCCGCTCTTGATTTAAAAACCGGTAAATTAATCTGGGAACAACGCGTTGCCATAGCCCGGGGACGCAGTGAACTTGAGCGCATGGTAGATATTGATGCAAAACCACTAATACTTGAAGGAACAATCTATCTCACTACATTCCAGGCCAATGTGACCGCCATGTCTCTTGAATCCGGGCAAATACTATGGCAACGAGACATCTCTTCACATTCAGAGTTGGCTGCTGACGGTAAAAACTTATATGTAACAGATGATAGAGGTCATATTTGGGCAATAGATAGATTCTCAGGATCCTCCATTTGGAAACAGGAAAAACTACAGGCTCGACGAGTAACGGGGCCAGCCATACTTGGTAATAAAATAGTGGTTGGCGATCTGGAAGGCTATTTACACTGGTTAGACAAGGATACTGGATATTTTACTGCCAGGACACAGATATCAGATGAACCAATATATAGTCAGGCAATTACAACCGAAAATATGTTGTTTGCTTATGCCAGCGATGGAACTTTAGCTGCTTATACTTATTTAGATAAAGATATTGCTGTACCAGAACAATCTCTGGTCAAAGAAAAACCAATCGAGAAGAAATCTGAAAAAATAAGCGGGAAAAGCGCGAAAGAAGAAGATGAAGGTTCTTTCTTTGGTGCTGTAGTAGATATATTTACTGGTGACCCGGACGAAGACGAAGAAGAAGAGGAAGTGAAAAAAGAAGAAAAAAAGGAATCTTCCAAAGAACCGGCTTCTGAAGCTAAAAAATAAATAACCCTCTGAAAAGCATTATGAAACCTGTCATTACCATCGTTGGTCGTCCCAATGTTGGTAAATCAACATTATTTAATCGTCTAACTTCAAGTCGTGATGCCCTGGTTGCAGATCGTCCCGGTGTAACAAGGGATCGACAATACGGCGTTTGTGTTCATGACTCACGATCTTTTCTGGTTATCGATACTGGTGGTATTGGTGAAGAAGACCATGACAGCAAGGAAGTTGCTGAATTAATGACCGAACAATCCATGCATGCAGCAGTTGAAGCATCTGTTTTAATCTGGATTGTAGATGGTCGAATCGGATTAACACACGTTGATGAAACACTTGCAGAAGTTTTCAGAAAACTGGATAAAAAAGTATTTCTTGCAGTAAACAAGGTTGAAGGGCATGAGACTGATGCTGCGATCAATGAATTTTATAATCTTGGTATAGAAGATATTTATCCGATTTCTGCCAAACGTGGTGATGGTGTTAATACTTTACTTGATGAAATAGTAGCGCTTATACCTGATGATGCAGAGCTCGAACAGGGACAAGACGAAGGCATCACGATATCTGTTTTAGGCCGACCAAATGTCGGCAAATCAACATTAATAAATCGGATGATAGGTGAGGAAAGGGTATTAACATTTGATCATCCGGGGACTACCCGTGACAGTATTCGAATTCCTTTCCAGAAAAATGGAAAGAGTTATATCCTGATAGATACGGCCGGCGTCCGACGTAAAAATAAAGTCAATGATCTTGTTGAAAAATTTAGTGTTATTAAATCTTTTGATGCCATAGATGCAGCTAAAATAATAATTCTCGTAGTAGATGCAAGTGAAGGAGTAACCGAACAGGATAGTACACTGCTCGGAATGATTGAAGACAGCGGGAAGTCTGTCATCATCGCTGTAAATAAATGGGATGGGATGGAACAGTCAGATAAGGAAAGAGTTAAATCCGAGCTTTCACGTAAATTCAGGTTTATCGATTATGCTCAATATCATTATATTTCTGCACTGCATGGTACTGGCGTGGGGAATATATTTAAGAGTATCGACAAGATCGAAAAATCTTTGCTCATTGATGCATCCACATCAGACATGACAGCTATACTTGAAGCTGCGATATCAAAACACCCACCCCAGGTTGTTCGCGGCCGTAGAATAAAATTACGCTATGCGCATCTTGGGGGGCTTAATCCTATCCGGGTCATTATCCACGGTAACCAGACTGAGAATGTACCTGATAACTACAAACGCTACTTGGCTGGTGAATTTCGTAAACACTTAAAACTTGTGGGAACAGCAGTCCTGATTGAATTTAAACATGGTGATAATCCCTATAAAGGAAAGAAAAACAAATTAACTCAACGGCAAATTAATAAACGTAAACGTTTAATGAGACATGTTAAAAAACGATAAGAATTAAATTAATGCTTCCAAGCCTTTTCGTTCGACCAGGTTTAACAATTTTAATGATGGGCCATTTGGTTTTTTTTGACCTTGTTCCCATTTCTGTACTGTAGATTTACTGGTATTTAAATAAGCTGCAAAGACAGCCTGACTTGCCTTATGCTTCAAACGAATACGCTTTATTTGACGTGCCGTATATTCTTTTACGGGTGGCAAACATAAGGCATCAAACTCACGCATAGTCATCTCATCGACCAGGCCAGCCTTATTTAATCCTTTTGCCGTTTTATGTACAGCATCTAGTATTGAATCAGTCATCGTTTTTTTATCTCTATCAATTCATCATGATCAATTGCAACTTCCAACTCCACATCACTGTAACTCAGTAACCGCGTTGCCAATAACTTCAATGCCTTTAGTTCATTATCTTTGATGTTGGCTTGCTGCTTCCTGGCATAGCCATAAACAAAAAATGCTTTACCCGCCTGTTTATATACAATTAGCGTTCTCGCGCCACTACTTTTCCCTCGTCCAGATAGCGATATTCGTTTTTTATAAACATGACCACCCAAATTGGTACCGCTCAAACCGTTTTCCATTTCGATAACAGCATCTATTAATAAATGATCAGCCAAATTCTGCTTTTTCATCCACTGCTGAAATTCCTTTGTCTTGAATATACGCATAATCATCCTTGGTAAGATCAAAATATAGCACTTAGTACTACATTGTCAAATCGTGATTATTAAACAGAGTATTCTCTGAAGGAATATAACTAATAAGAGAGTCGCGTCCCTAAATCCATTAACGGCATTACCATCAATATCACCATCAAATTTAGAACAATCATAACTACCAATGGTGACCAATCAAAACCTCCGGCAGGGGGAATCAATCGACGTGCGGGTCTTAATACAGGTTCACTCAATTGATACATTAATACTGTTGCAGGGTTATAAGCGCCAGGATTCACCCAGCTGATGATCACCTGTACGATAATAATAAAAATGTAAACATAGATAATTAACTTTAATAAATGTGCAAATGTTAAAACCAAAAGCCCCATTGGTGCCGGGATTCGTCCAGAAGCCACCAGCGCTACCAATACAAGCTCCATCCCCTGAACAAAGATTAAAAGAACAATAGATGGCCAATCGACACCCAGATAACCCGGTATGAATCGTCGTAATGGTTTTATTGCCGGATTCGTTACTTTAACAATAAATTGTGAGAGAGGGTTATAAAAGTCCGCCCTTACGCTCGCTAATAGATAACGTAATAATACGGCGATTATGTAAAGACCAAAGATTACTTCGATCAGAAATACAGCCGCCTGAATAAAATAACTTGTACCCATTAAGATTTGCCAAACTCTTCTGACAACTCAACTGAACGTTGTTTAGCTGCAGCCATGGCTTTTTCGATAAGCTCATCTAATTTACCCTGCATAAGTATATTTAAGGCCTGTTCAGTCGTACCTCCCGGCGAAGTAACTTGTTGCCGTAATGTTTCCGGATCAGAAGATGATAACAATGCCATCTTGGCTGCTCCCACTGCTGTTTCTATCGTTAATAGACGTGCTTGCTCCTGGTTTAATCCCAAACCTTCAGCTGCTTTCTCCATGGCTTCCATTACATAAAAGAAATATGCAGGACCGCTCCCGGATAAGGCTGTTACACTATCCATCTGATCTTCACTATCGAGCCAGATTGCTGTACCTACCGAACGCATCATTGCCTCGGCAATATTTTTTTGGGTTTCGCTGGTATGCTCATTGGCATACAAAGCAGCCGCACCTGCTTGAATTAATGCAGGCGTATTAGGCATTACTCTGATAATAGCTGCGGGTTGTTCCAGCCATTGGTTAATAGAATCAAGTTTAATACCGGCAGCAATCGAGATGATTAGCCTGGATGAGTCGATTAATGATTTTGCAATTTCACATACAACATCATGCATAAGCTGTGGCTTAACAGCCAACACAATCACATCGGCTGATTTAATTACAACATTATTATCAGCATTGGTATCAATACCAAATTGTTCGAATAATGCCTGACGTTGTGCCTGATCAGGATCCGAAGCAGATAATTTGTCTGGTTTCACTCCATTCGCGATTAATCCACCAATCAGACTCCTGGCCATATTTCCGCAACCAATGAATGCTATATTAGTATTTTCCATAAAGGCTTTTATCAAACATAGTTAAATGAATTAATTTAATTGATGAGTGTAACAATAAGTTCAACTTCATGCATTGCGAGGACCAAAGATCGCTGTTCCAATACGAACGATCGTTGCACCCTCTGCAATTGCTGCTTCCATATCCTGGGTCGTTCCTATTGATAAGGTATCCAGCTCTGGTCTATTTTGACGAAGTTGTTCGAAACATTCGCGCAATTTAGCAAAAGGTTTCCGTTGTTCCTCAATAAGACTTGCAGGGGCCGGTAATGCCATTAAACCACGTACACATAAATTTGAGAAACCATCCAGTTCTTTAATAAAGTCACGTGCCTCATTGATTGAAATACCGGACTTACTCTGTTCTTCACTGATATTTATCTGAACACAGATTTTTAAAGCATGGCTGCTTTCCAACCTGGCTTCATTTAAACGACGTGCAATCTTGATTCGATCAACCGTATGTACCCAATCAAAATTTGTAGCAATCTGTCTTGATTTGTTAGATTGAATCGGCCCGATAAAATGCCAGGTCAGCTCCGGATTTTTCAGTACTTTAATTTTTTCAATGGCTTCCTGACAATAATTTTCGCCAAAATGGCGCTGTCCGGCACCAATGGCCGCCCTGATCTCATCAACCGAGCGGGTTTTGCTTACAGCCAGCAGGCGGACCGACCCTTTCGGCCGTTGATATTGTCGTTCTATATCGTTAATTTGGCTTTGTATTTGAGCCAGATTGGCAACAATTTTCATAAAAAGACACTATTACGGTAGTCTATAATTTAAAATATCAGTAAGATTAATATCGCGTAAGTGGTGAGATAATAACAATTTTCACGGTTTGTCGATTTCACCCTTTTTGCATGTAAAACAACAGAGAATAATATTGCAACATGCATAGGTCATCTATGTCATTACCTAAAGGGAGGTATAAATGGATATTGGTGAACTTTTAGCCTTTGGCGTCAAGAATGGTAGTTCTGATCTGCACTTGTCTGCAGGTGAGCCCCCAATGATACGTGTCGATGGCGATATGCGCCGTATTAATGTTCCTATCATGGATCATAAAGATGTGCATGACATGGTGTACGACATCATGAATGATAAACAACGAAAAGATTATGAAGAATTTTTGGAATGCGACTTTTCGTTTGAAGTTCCCGGACTGGCACGGTTTCGAGTCAATGCATTTAACCAAAATCGTGGCTCCGGTGCGGTATTTCGAACAATTCCATCAGAAATTCTCTCATTAGAACAACTCAATGCCCCTAAAATCTTTGAACAGATTTCTGACTATCCACGTGGCGTAGTATTGGTTACCGGTCCAACAGGGTCCGGTAAATCAACCACCCTGGCAGGCATGGTCAATCATAAAAATGAGACTGAATATGGACATATCCTTACCGTGGAGGATCCAATAGAATTTGTGCATCAAAGTAAAAAATGTTTAATCAACCAGCGCGAAGTCCATCGCGACACTCTAGGGTTCAATGAAGCATTGCGTTCGGCCCTGCGTGAGGATCCGGACGTGATACTGGTTGGCGAAATGCGGGACCTGGAAACAATTCGTCTCGCTCTATCAGCAGCAGAAACAGGTCACCTGGTATTCGGTACCTTGCATACCAGTTCCGCTGCGAAAACAATCGACCGTGTTGTCGATGTATTTCCCGCTGAAGAAAAAGACATGGTACGGGCAATGTTATCTGAATCATTAAAGGCTGTTATTTCACAGACATTATTGAAAAAACAGGGTGGCGGTCGTGTTGCGGCACACGAGATTATGATCGGTACACCTGCTATTCGTAATTTGATTCGTGAAAATAAAATCGCACAAATGTATTCGGCAATCCAGACCGGGCAACAGTTTGGAATGCAGACACTGGATCAAAATCTGCAACAATTGGTTCAGAAAAATGTCGTCACACGCCAGGAAGCAATGTCTAAAGCGGCCAACAAAGATAACTTCTAACTATAATAGTTAATTATTCCTGATTCCGGAGAGGCTTTATGGAACGAGAACAAGCGATAAAAATGATGCGGGACCTTCTCAAGCTGATGATTGAGAAGGGTGGATCAGACTTATTTATTACTGTCGGATTTCCGCCTGCGATGAAGATCCATGGCAAGATGACGCCAATGTCTAAAACCGAACTTACCCCGGAAAATACAAAAGCACTGGCCTATGCTGTCATGAACGATAAGCAATTAAAGGAATATGAAGCCACCAAGGAATGTAACTTTGCTGTTGCCCCGGTTGGTATCGGACGTTTCCGTGCCAATGCTTTTATCCAGCAAAGCTTTTGTGGTCTGGTGATGCGTGTTATTGAAACTGATGTACCAAACATCGATAAACTCGGTCTACCGGAAGTTTTAAAAGATGTGGTAATGACCAAAAATGGTTTAATCATAATGGTTGGTGGTACCGGTTCCGGTAAATCAACCTCGTTGGCAGCTATGATCGATTATCGTAACCAGAACAGTTACGGCCATATCATTACCATTGAGGATCCGATCGAATACGTACACCCACATAAGAATTGCTTGATTATGCAACGCGAAGTCGGCGTGGATACCGATGATTGGGATATCGCATTAAAAAATACACTGCGCCAGGCTCCGGATGTAATTCTGCTCGGCGAAATAAGAGATCGCGAAACAATGGAATTCGGTGTTGCCTTTGCTGAAACCGGTCACCTGGCGATGGCAACCTTGCACGCAAACAGCTCTAACCAGGCGTTAGATCGTATTATTAACTTCTTCCCGGAAGAACGTAAGCAACAACTGTTGATGGACTTATCACTAAACCTGAAGGCCGTAATCTCTCAACGTCTGTTAAAGACGCCGGATGGAAAGGGTCGTGTTGCTGCCATTGAAATATTATTAAATTCACCCCTGATTTCTGATTTGATTTTGAAAGGTGAAGTACACGAGATCAAAGCCATTATGGCAAAATCAAATGAACTCGGTATGAAGACCTTTGACCAGGCGTTATTTGATTTATATGAGGCAGACAAGATCAGTTATGAAGATGCATTACGCTCTGCAGATTCAATGAATGAGTTACGACTAAGGATTAAACTGGAAGGTAAAGCTGCAAAAGGAAAAGATCCTCAGGATGGATTGGACCATCTCAGCCTAGAAGAGACCGACGAAGAATCTGGCATGGTGCGTTAATAATACTAATTTCAAACTATAAAAAGTTATTAAGCAATGGATATTACACCTTATCTTAAATTGATGGTCGAAAAAGATGCCTCTGATCTTTTTCTAACAGTTAATTCTCCGGTCAAGATTAAAATAGAAGGGAAAGCCACCAATGTTGGAAAAACCGTATTAACGGGTGAACTCACCAAGGCTGCAGCCTATGCCATCATGAATGACCACCAACAGGCACAATTTGAAGAGAGAATGGAGTGTGACTTTGCCATTCCACTGGAAGACAAGGCCCGCTTTCGTGTTAATGTCTTTCGCCAACGTGGCGAGGTTGGACTGGTATTACGACGTATTCCGAATGAAATTCCAACTATAGCCCAGCTGGGAGTCCCGGAAATACTTGCAGAACTTATCATGAATAAACGCGGCCTTATATTAATGGTCGGTGCAACCGGATCAGGTAAATCAACCACATTAGCTGCAATGATCAATCACCGAAATGAAAATATGCTAGGACATATATTAACCATTGAAGATCCGGTCGAGTTTAGTCATCCCAATCTCAAAGCAATTGTAAATCAACGCGAAGTCGGTGTGGATACCATGTCGTATGCTAATGCATTGAAGGCATCCTTGCGTGAAGCACCTGACGTTATTCTGATTGGTGAGATTCGTGATCGCGAAACGATGGAAGCTGCACTTGAATTATCAAACACTGGTCACCTGGCAATTTCAACATTACATGCCAATAACGCAAACCAGGCGATGGAACGTGTCATCAATATGTTTCCACAGGATATGCATAAACAACTGTTTATGGATTTATCATTAAATATTCGGGCTGTGATTTCCCAACGTTTGGTACTGGCAGTTGATGGTAAACGCTGCGCTGCCATTGAGATCATGATCAATACACCGCATATCGCTGAACTTATTCTTAAAGGTGATATTGATGAAATCAAGATTGCAATGGATGAAAGTGGACAAAAAGGAATGCAAACCTTCGATCAGGCTTTATTTAATTTGTATAAAGACGGGCGCATAGAACTTGAAGAGGCATTAAACAATGCTGATTCCCGTACTAATCTAGAAGCCAAGATCAATTTTGGTTAATCCATAACAATGAACAATTAATTACAAAAAGGGGCTTACAGCCCCTTTTTTATTTTTAAAAATTTATTATTTCTTACCGATATTTATTTTGTACTAATTAATCAGGAGTTCTTATTTGAGGGAATTTATTAGACATCCTGCAACTGTCCCGATCCAGCTAATTGAACTGGAAAGCGAAGTTGAACATAAAATTAACACATTGAATAACGTCAGTTTTGGCGGTATATCCTGTTTGAGTTCTGAACCTGTAGATAAGGGAAAGGCTATTAAAATAAAAGTTGAGTGTGTTAATCCTGATTTTGAAATCACTGGTAAGGCTGTATGGTGTCATGCAAAAAATGATATGTACGAAATAGGTATTGAATTCATTGTTAACAAGGATCAAATATTTTTCTTACGAATGGTGGAACAGATCTGTCATATTGAACATTATCGAAATGAAATTTTACAAAGCGAAGGTCGAAAACTAAGCATTGAAGAAGCCGCAAAAGAATGGATAGAAAAACACGCCGAAAATTTTCCGGAAGCATAAATAAAAATGGATAAAAAAGAGCACCCACTTACCGGTTTTCGAGCCATCAATAGCTCTTCGTTTAATAAAGGCACTGCCTTTACAATAGAGGAACGTGAAAAATACAAATTACGTGGGCTCCTGCCACCCCGGGTCGTCCCACTTGAAGTCCAGATAGAGCGTACGTTAAATAATCTCAGGCGCAAACAGGATGATATTGAGAAATACATATTCCTGTCTGCATTACAGGCAAGAAATGAACGTCTTTTCTACAGGGTTGTAATTGATTACATCGAAGAGGTCATGCCGCTGATCTATACCCCTACAGTTGGGCAAGCATGTAAAGAATATGCGCATTTGTTTCGCCGGCCACGGGGTATGTATATTACTACGGAAGATAAAGGCGAAATAAAAAACGTCCTGGAAAACTGGCCGTACAGGGATATTAAAGTCATCGTTGTTACAGATGGCGAACGTATACTCGGACTGGGTGATCTGGGTGCTAACGGTATTGGGATACCGATAGGCAAACTCTCTTTATACGTTGCCTGCGCAGGTATTCCACCTCATCAGTGCCTGCCAATTATGTTGGATGTCGGTACGAACAATGTTGAATATCTTCATGACCCTTTATACCTGGGTCTTACTCAAAGCAGAACAAGTGGCGATGAATATTATGACCTGGTCGACGAATTCATACACAGCGTAAAAACTGTGTTCCCCGAAGCCTTGATTCAATTTGAAGATTTCCTGACACCTAATGCTTATGCACTATTGAATAAATATCGAAACGATGTTCTGTGTTTCAACGATGATATACAAGGCACGGCGGGTGTTGCCTTGGCAGGTGTCTATGCCAGCACAAAAATTTCCGGACATAAATTCAAAGATCTAAAAATTATGTTTCTAGGTGCAGGCTCGGCTGCAACCGGTATTGCTGATTTACTTTGTTGCGCTTTGCAACAGGGAGGTTTATCAGAACCAGAGGCGCGCCAACGGCTCTGGTTTGTCGATGTGGAAGGACTAATAGTTAAAGGAAGAAAAGGTTTGTTACCCCATAATGAACCCTATATGCATGATCACGAACACCTGAATTTTATCGATGCCATCAATGCAATTAAACCGCAGGTACTGATTGGGGCTACAGGGGCACCAAACACATTTTCTAAAAATGTCATTGAAGCAATGTCGAACGTCAATGAAAGACCGACAATCTTCGCCTTATCCAATCCAACTTCACGAGCAGAATGCACCGCTATGGAAGCCTATGAATGGAGTCACGGGAAGGTAATCTTTGCCAGTGGTAGTCCGTTTCCACCTGTTGAGTATAAAGGGCAAACCTATACTCCGGGTCAAGGTAATAATGTTTATATCTTTCCCGGCATTGGCTTGGGAACTATCGTCAGCAAAGCACCTATCATTACGGAGGATATGTTTCTGGTTGCAGCACGGGAATTGGCCAATCAGGTAAGCCAAACTGACCTTGATAAAGGTATGATTTACCCTTCATTAACGAATATTCGCGAAGTTTCGTATAAGATTGCGCTAGCTGTTGCTAAAGATGTTTATGCAACAAATTTAGTCAATGAAAAACAACCGCCAGATTTGGAAGAAAGGATACGGGATTACATGTATGATCCCACGTATTAAATTTTCGAAACTGTAATAAAAATAACAATAAAAGAAATTATACTGCTGTTATGTCTGTTTCTCGTCGTCAATTTTTACATTACGCCATACTCGGTTTAAGTAACATGGCTATTCCACGAATTAGCCTGGCTGATCACCCTGCTAAAGGCGGAATAATCAGAAAAACCTATCTCGATAAAACACATAACATTGAAATACCGGAAGGCAGTGTTATTCGACAAATTGCACAATCGAGTCAGCCAGTGATCGATACTTTGAATTATCAATGGCATGCCGCTCCGGATGGCGGTGCCTGCTTCGCAACGGAAGATAAAGGCTGGATCTATGTTTCCAATAGCGAAATGAAAAACCAGCAAGGTGGTGTTGGTGCAATCCGGTTTAATAAACATGGTGAAATCGTAAACGCCTATTCAATCCTGGAAAACACCAATCGAAATTGTGCTGGTGGTAAAACTCCCTGGAATACCTGGTTATCATGTGAAGAATACGGTGACATTGGTCAGGTCTATGAATGCGACCCGGAAGGTAAACGAAAGGCAGTGGTCAGACCATTGATGGGGTCCTTTAACCATGAAGCCGCTGCGGTTGATCCAGTATCCGGTTATGTATATTTAACAGAAGATGTTCCTGATGGTTGTTTTTATCGTTTTAAACCTGAAGAACAGGGCGATTTATCTGCCGGGACACTTGAAGTTGCATTGGCTAATAAAAATATTCTGGTATGGAAAACAATTGAAGATCCTTCTGCGGCAAAGACACCGACACGCTTTCAATTTTTAGAAGCAGCGCGTTTTAAAGGCGGTGAAGGTATTGTCTATCACAACAAACAAATCTTCTTTACGACCAAGATTGATAATATTGTTTGGCGCTATGATATCGCTACACATTTAATTACCAAGGTTTATGATGCAGCGGATTATGAATTACCTCTCCTTACCGGTGTTGATAATATTGAAGTTTCTCAATCCGGTGAGTTACTCATAGCTGAAGATGGTGGCAACATGCAAATCATCGCACTTGATCATAAATACAGGCCGCATGTCCTAGTTGAAATACACGGACAAGATAAATCAGAAATTACCGGTCCTGCTTTTTCACCTGATGGCAAACGTTTATACTTTTCTTCACAAAGAGGAAAAACCGATAAGAGTGAAGACGGTATAAGCTATGAGATTACTTTTGGATAGAGGAACACAATCTACATCCTTGTAAATTGTGTTTTAGTTCAGAAAATAAATTAATTTTCTGCGATTATCGTTTCCAGCTCTTTTAATGCAAGATCTGAGTTTCCGGTATCATTGTAAACATCACGCAACTTGAAACGAACGATGTTACGAATGGTTTTATTATCCGGATATTTTTTCAGGATCTTCTGCAAATGCTGCGGAGCTTTTGCAAGTTCATTGCGTTCCTCATATATCTCAACGATCCCTTCGATGGCAAAAAATATCGCAGCCTCCTGTTGTCCGGCCATGCTGATAAACTTTTCAGAGACGTCCATATAGCCATTCAAAATTTCGATAAACTCAATTTCACCTTCTTCACTAAAATCGTCCTCTGTATCCGCATATACTGAAAACGATGCTGCTGATAAGAAAAAAAATATTAAAAAGAATTGTGCTAATTGTTTATACATGACTTTTCTCCTGTTTATTAAGTTACTAATGTTGATGTTGAACTCATTATCAAGTTGTTACTGATGTTTAACTTCTTCTCAATTGTATTTGTGGCACGTGACAAATGAACTTTGACCGTACCTTCCTTACACCCAACGATTTCAGCCGTCTCCCGGGTGCTAAAACCTTCCAGATAACGCAAAATAAAAATTTCACGTTGTCGATGTGGTAACTCACTTAATGCTCGTGATAAATCACGAAAGTTGATAACGTCCTTTGCTATATCGTCTTTTATTTCTTCTGTATTGTGTTTTACCTGTTGATCAAAAGGTGGAAACAGATGTCCTCTATTCCGCCCCACCTCACGCGCCGTATTAAGTGCAAACTGATATAGCCAGGTTGTAAATTTTGCTTCCGGTTTTAAATTGAATTCCTTTTCCTGAAGTTTAAGAAAAACAGATTGGACCGTATCTTCCGCTAATGCCTGATCGGATAAAAATCCACATGCAAGTCGATAGACATAATCCTTGTGTCGTTCAAACAACATTTTTATTGCCTGTTTATCAATAGCTGCCTTATTGACCAGCGCCCAGTCATCTTCGGTCTCGTTCATATGATTAATATCAAGTTGATTGCCTTGATGGACGAACAGGCATTGAAAATTTTGTTTTAAATTTAGTACGTGCTTGTGGTTTATGAGCAAATAAGGATATTTTTTTATTATCTATAGTTGGCGTTCGATAAACCCTTGATGAAAAATTTATCGGAACATCTATTTTTGAAGCCGTTAATCTTGGCTTGATAGAACCAACATTATTCGACTGTATCGATACCGCAAAAATAATAACTGCAACGATACTGGCTGCAATACCTAACGGAACCCATGAATGCCTTGTTTTTGCCTCAACCAGCGGTAATTGGCCCTGGTAAGATAAACCCTGGTATTCCTGACGAGCAAATTCGAGCTTTTGAAAAAGTCGCTTTTCATTTTCGGTTAAATCAGATTTATCGCTAAATTGTTGATTCATAATATATTAACCAGATAAGTATTAATCATAGTTTAATATGAATGACGTCAACAGACGATTTGGTTTACATTAGTAATTAATTATTTTGTATTTTTATTGTGAGGGATAATGAATATCTATAGATCAATCGACACTGGCGCTTTTGGTTTGAGCGTCATATTAGAAGACATATTATTAAGACGGTTGAACAGTTAATTTAAAACCTAATGCCTTAGCAACTTTAGCTACTGTTGCAAAGGTTGGGTTTCCTTCTTCAGATAATGCTTTATATAAGCCTTCACGGGTTAGACCCGTGTCTCTGGCCAATTGACTCATATTTTTTGCACGAGCGATAACTCCCAATGCATGAACAATGAAAGCAGGATCATCACCTGCCTCTTCCAGACAGGCTTCAAGATACAACTGAATATCTTCTTCTGTTTTTAGATACTCAGCTGAATCCCAGCGAGTAGTTTTAATTGCCATAGTTCACTCCTCTAATTGCCTTGCAAGGTCTTTAGCCTTGACAATGTTTAATGCTTGAGAGTCTTTATCACCACCGCATAGTAGGATAACGACAATATCAGTAATCTGTTTGAAGTAGATTCGGTAGCCTGGTCCATAGAAAATACGCAGTTCGCTGACACCTTCACCAACCGGGCCAACATCACCGAAATGACCCATTTCCATTCTGTCAATTCGAGCCTGTATACGGGCTTTTGCCCGCCGGTCCCTTAGCTTATCGAACCATTTATCGAAAATTTCCGTTTTTCGAATTTCAATCATTTGTAAACTATAGTTGACAATCTAACAACTGTCAACTGTGGTTAACAGCTCGGTTACATTACATAATGCCTTCTAACGATTGAACTCAGCGGCACGCCTTTAGCGCGTCGCTTTGGAGTTATTGGTTATAAGCCGTTTTATTTTGAATGATATTCTCCAAGCGCTTTTCTTAAACCTCTAGTTGCATTTACTGCCCGATTGTAATCATTGATTTTGTATTTCTCATACTCACGATGATCAATCTCGTAAATATGTATACCAGAACGGGTTTCCCACAGCCAAAGTAATTGATCTCTTAATGTGGCTTTGATAATACTTTTGTTCACCATCCTATTACATCTTTCACAAAAGCTATGCTTCTTACCTATGATGCCTACGGTTCCAGCGACTGCGAGAGTTTCACTTATTGAGCCCATTAAAGTTATAGCAGATTTGATTGTCATTTCTCTAGCCACACCGTATAGAGATGTTCGGTTTATAAGCCAAAGATAGACATCAGACTGGATTAGCGCATAAGCTAGGTTATTACGAACATTTTCATTTGAGACAAATGACAGTTGGCTTCTAAAGTGGTTTGCTGTGCGGATATACCCTTTTGGGAATTTGATTCTGCCAATACCATCTCGTCGATCACCTAGATAGTTTTGAATTTGCTGGAGACAAGTATCAGCAGTATTTACAACCAGCTTTAGTTCTTTGTCGTTAGAAATCATGCTTGTTTTCTGAAAAGCTTATAACGTTTGAATTCAGGCGGCGACAACGCCATCGTTTGGAATGATTTGTTAAGTGAATTATCCACTACAACCACCAAATTTTTGCCAAGCTTCTCCCGCAATTAGCTCAGATTGATCTCTAGCAATTTCCATAAATTTTGCTGCTTCTTTTTCGGATATAGGAAAGTCAACCTCATGTACAGCTTTGTTTCTAAGAGCACGCAAATCATTAATATTTGCTACATCCTGTTTTGTTAATACCTCAGCTTGTTCAAGAGTTTTTAAAGCAGTACCAAACATTATTCGCTTTCCTTTTGGAACTAAGTCGAAATATTGAACTGTAGATATAGCAGTTGCCTCTAAACCCAACCAAGATTCAAGGATGGCTGCTCTAGGTGATGCTTCTTTAACTTGTTCTAGATAATAGTCAGTTTCTTCCTCTTCTTGGTTTTTTTCAGTAACTTCAATACGTTTTTTAGACTCTTGAGATTTGATACTTAATTCATCAAGACCTTTCTCAAACTCCATTTCAAGTTCTTTATACTTAAGTTTTTTGAGTTGCGGCAACAACTCGATTAATGATTTACGCAAGACAAACAATCCAATCAGGATAGTAATTGGCCAAGCTAATGAATCTATGATAGCTACTATATGCTCCATATTTCCTTAACGCTTAGGCTCAGACGCGCACCTTGTGCGCGTCTGACTGAAGTCTCTTGTTAGGTGACTACTATTTTTTTCTAACGTACTCGACTTCATGAGATGAAATAACCTCTTTTCCGACATCATACATAGCAGTACTTCCACGAAGGATATTCCCATCTCCCACAATCTCTAGGAGAAGAACAGAATATGACAGGCGATTTTTGATAGGAGAGCGGAATGTTAAGCTAACGAATCTATCTGATATATCACCCGACACGTCTAAGGATATTGTTTCAGAATTTAAATCTGGTTTTGGTACTAAAGTTGCGGTTCCAGAAAGGCGATGTGCAATTTGCTTTAGACTCATTACTTCATGTTGAGCCCATGATCCATCATCATCTGGACCATCCACTAGTTCCCAAGTGCCTTGAATATTCAAACCTTTATATACGTGAGATTCATACTTTGGGATTACTGTGTCATTCCAAAATCTATTTAAAAACCAGAGAAGGGTAGCTGTCAGTACGCCGCTTACTAACCCTATCAATATACTATTTGCTGTGTCTGCGGAGATCATTTAGTCACCTAACTACGGTTTTTAAGTGGCAGATTGTCCCATAAACTTATATAGAGGCGCATAACGGATATCATAGAAAATCTCCTTGTATCAATAAAATATGAAATAGACAAACTATAGTAACTCTATATGCAAAGTACCCATTTTATATTTTGAATATTTAATAAGTAATTATAGAACATTACTGTGAATGTCATGGCTTTTAATTTAAAACTACCCGATACAGCTCATGCCCACTTTCGTAATACTTCTTCTCAAACGGGCTGATAAAATCTTTTATATCGACATTATCTATTGATGTTTTTTTGTTTGTGACTATATCCAATGCGAATTTAAATTCCTCTGCATAGATCTGCCAGTTGGTTCTTAATTCTATTTGATCACTTAGACCAACCATCTCAGGAAAAATCGGATGTCCCTGCCAACGTCGTTTTAATTGATCTTTTTTCGGCCAGGGGTTTGGATAAAGCAGGTAATGTTTTTTTATGTTCCAGTTTGTTTTTTTTGTTAAACGCCAAATGTCAACAATATCTGCCCTGACAAGGATTAAATTATCTTCATGATAAACCGTTTTATCTTTTATTAATTTATCCAAACGTTTTTCAGATTTATCGATACCGATAATTAAATTATCAGGATAAATTTTTACCAGGTTAAAACTACTCTCACCCGTGCCACAACCCGAATCAAGAATGATAGGTTTGTTAACCTTTTTTTGTATTTCATCAACCTGATGAAAGATGTCTTCAGAAAATTCCCGATACGGTTTTTTATATGGGTGCGATAAATGTTTTTTAACTATCTGTTCGAGATCTTTGTGAATACCCGATTGATTACTGCTAACAACGTTTGATCTTTTCGTCATTAATCCTGAAATTGAATAACGGATTGCGCCTCAAACACCGGCCCATCGACACAAACGCGTTTCATTGCCGGGCCGTTATCGGTTTCGATTAACACCGTACAACCCGCACAACCGCCTACAGCACAAGCCATGTATTCTTCCAAAGAAACCTGACACGGTAGATCATATTCTCTTGCCAGTTGTGCAACGGCTTTTAACATCAGTGTCGGGCCGCAGGAAAAGATCTCAACTTCCTTACGTTGATCTTTATCAAGATTATTCAGCCAATGCCGGGCGAGATCGGTGACATAACCATTAAAACAGCCGGGATAGTCTTGCAGACTTGTTAAACGTGATGGAATCCCCCAATCGTCCAGTAATGGCATAGATGCAATTACTTCAGCAGGCATTCCGTTTAGTATGATTTGTGATGGTCGGCTTTTAAATGGAAACGGGATCTCTGATCCCATGATAACCAGAGGATTTAAATCTTTTGTCGTATTTTTTATATGTTCTGCCAGGAACACCATCGGCGGAATACCTACACCGCCACCAATCAATAAAGGTCGTTTTTTATATTTATCCAGTTTAAATGATTGTCCTATCGGGCCAATCAGATCAATTTGATCACCGACGTTGCGTTTTGATAAAAGATCGGTTCCTTCACCATGCACTTTATAGAGAACATCAATCGTATTTTCTTTCGCATTACTACGCATGATCGACATGGGTCTACGCATGTATAAAACCGGATCGCATTGCATATGAATAAAATGACCTGGCCTGGCATGGGCAGCAGTCTCCGGTGCCTGTAAGCGCATATGGAATTGTTGTTCGGCATATTCATCTTGCGAAAGCAGTTCTGCCTGTTCCACATATAATGTGTTTCGTGTTGCAGGATGTGTCATTAATTATTCCCGGGTAAAAACAACTTCACCATTTAATATTGTATGAGATACCTGTCCTGGTAACTCCCAACCTTTAAACGGTGAATTTTTTCCGGCACTATGTAAATTATCCTGTTCTACGTTTGTGCTCTTATCTAAATCTACAATACATATATCGGCATCTTTATCTATTTCAATCCTGCCTTTGTCAATTCCCAATATATTTGCAGGTTGTGATGTCAGTAATGGTATTGCTTTTTCTAATTTTATCTCTTTGCGATCAACCAGGTGTAATAATAAAGGTAATAGATGTTCTATGGTTGACGCACCTGGTTCGGTCAAACTAAACGGTGCCGATTTCGCATCAACGTCATGCGGTTGATGGTCTGAACAAACGGCTGTTATAACACCATCATTAATCCCGTTAATTAATCCCTGGCGATCTCGTTCACTTCTTAATGGTGGCTGTAGATGACAATCACTATTGTAATCTGCAATATCCATTTCCGTGAGATGCAGGTTACATATTGCAACGTCGGCTGTTACCGGGAGATCTTTTGCTTGTGCTTCCTGGATTAATTTAACGCCGCGTGCTGTTGATAAGCGGCAGAAATGAGTTTTAACATTAGTCTGTTCAACTAAAAGAAGGGCACGACTTAACGCGACTGTCTCTGCTGTTTCGGGTATAGGCGGTAAACCTAAACGTGTACTTAATTGCCCTTCATGTGCAACACCATTATTCCTTAACGATGTATCTTCTGCATAAAAGAAAACCGTCAGGTCACAGCTACGTGCGTATTCAAATGCACGTCTTAGTACTTCTGTATTTTCAATTGGTGCAAGTGCATTACTGACACCAATACAACCTGCCTGTTTCAATGTATTCATCTCGGCTAATTGTTCACCTTGTAAGCCGAGGGTTAAAGCGCCTAATGGAAATACATTAGTGCGTTTAGTCTCGGATGCACGTTGTTGAATCAGATCAACGACTGCTGTTGTATCAATAACGGGCTTGGTATCAGGTGGGCAACATATAGAAGTGATGCCGCTACTATTTGCAGCGTAACATTCTGTTTCAAACGTTGCTTTATATTCAAAACCAGGTTCTCGCAGGCGTGCACATAAATCGATCAAACCGGGTATAACAATTTTGTCTTTCGCATCTATTTCTACATCGCTATCGAAACCGCCTGGTTTCTTTTTGATACCAACTATCTTGTCATCAGCAATAAATAAATCCTGTTTTGCATCCAGTTTGTTTGTCGGATCAAAAAGTCTACCGCCCTTGATATGGATATTCATTATTCATTTTCCTCCATATCATCACCGCTTCGTCCCATGGTCATTGCCATTACAGCCATGCGCACAGCAATACCATGACTGACTTGCTGCAAAATAACCGAGCGCTCACTATCGGCTACACTGGAATCGATTTCAACACCACGATTTATTGGACCCGGATGCATGACAATCGCATCGGGCTTTGCTTTCTCTAATCGTTTACCGGTTAATCCGTAACGCTGAAAATATTCAAATTCACTGGGCAATAATGCGCCCCGCATACGTTCCCGTTGCAAACGTAACATCATCACGACATCAACGCCTTCAAGACCCTCATCCATATCGTGATGAACATGCACACCTAAACTTTCTACTTCTTTAGGTATTAATGTATGTGGTGCAACGATCCGTGTTTCTAATACGCCTAATGTGTTTAGTGCATGGATCTCCGACCGGGCTACCCGTGAATGTAAGACATCACCAACGATTGCAACACGCAGGTTTTCGAACTCCTTTTTATGTCGGCGTATAGTAAACATATCCAGCATTGCCTGGGTCGGATGGGCATGACGACCGTCACCCGCATTAATGACACTGATATGGGGTGCTACTTGAGTTGCAATATAATGTGCTGCACCACTATTTGCATGTCTGACCACAAACATATCGCAATGCATGGCCTCAAGTGTTTGCAGAGTATCACTAAGAGATTCACCCTTACTTGTTGCAGAAGTAGAGATATTCAGGTTCAGGATATCGGCTGATAATCGCTTGGCTGCAAGTTCAAACGTTGTACGGGTCCGGGTACTGGGTTCAAAAAACAGGTTGGCTATGGTCTTACCACGTAAAAGCGGGACCTTTTTTACCGGTCTGTCACCGACAGTCGCAAAGGATTCAGCGTGATCGAGGATTTTCTGGAGTAAAGATTGGCTTAAACCTTCTGTAGTAAGAAAATGTTTTAGATTGCCGTTATTGTCGAGTTGAATTGTGTTTCCAGTCATCCCGTTTGTTTTATTTCCAGTGCCAATGGCTCTGGGCCGGAGAGTTTAGCATGTTCTCCCTCATTCAGGATAATTGTTTTTCCAATTATATCAGCCTGGATAGGAAGTTCTCTCCCGCTACGATCGATCAATACAGCTAAACTAATACTCTTTGGTCGACCGTAATCAAAGATCTCATTCATGGCCGCACGGATGGTTCTACCTGTATAGAGCACATCGTCAACAAGAATAATGTGGCGATTCTTGATATCGACAGGCAATTGACTTGGGCTAACTTCGGGGTGCATACCTAATGTACTGAAATCATCCCGATAAAAAGCAATATTTAATTCTCCTAATGGATCACTATAGCCAAGCTGTTCATGCAACTGTTTGGCAATCCATGCACCGCCCCGCTTGATTCCTATCATCAGGGGATCTTCATGACCACTTCTACCAGTATGTTCTTTAATTGAACTGGCCATCTCAGTGAGTAACTCATCAATATTAATTTGTTCAGACATTTTATCTAGTGTTCCTGATTATCTGTCGCTTTATGATTATTGTTACTAGTATTTTCATTTAGCCATGTTTCAAGAATAAGTCGGGCAGCTACTGGATCAAGGTTTCTGGTTGATTTCAACTCCCGCCTCGCTTCATAGCTGGATAGTTGTTCTTCGATCATTTCAACTGAAATATTAAATCGATTTTGAAGTTGTCGGGTAAATTTTTCAGCCGCCTCTGTCATTTCTTGCCGATCACCTTCCAGTGTTAATGGTTGACCAACAATTAATTTATTCGGGTTCCAGCGTTCGATCAAATATTCAATATTATCCCAATCAGGCTTACCGCCTACTATCATTATTGTTTCAAGCGCGGTGGCTGTGCCAGTTACTGTTTGCCCTACTGCTGCACCAATCCGCTTTTTACCATAATCAAAGCAGAGTAATGTTTGATTGTTCACGCGTGACCAATATCAGATGATAACTTATCAATATCAACTCCCATATGGCCGGCAGCAAGTTCCCAACAATGTTCATAAGGAGTATTAAAAATTATATCCCGATCGGCAGGCCCACTTAACCAGGCGTTATCCATTATTTCCTGCTCAAGCTGTCCACCAGCCCAACCAGCATAACCCAGTGCGATTAGCGAGTCTTTTGGTCCATCACCTTCAGCAATCGCTTCAAGAATATCTTTTGATGTTGTAACACAAATCTCTTCCGAGACAATAATTGATGAATCCCACTGCTGATTTGCATTATGTAAAATAAATCCACGATCTGTATGAACAGGCCCACCGTGAAATATTTTTTTAGCATAAGCATCCGGATCATTAATAGGTATTTCCATTTGCTCGAATATTTCCCCAAGCTCTATATCAAGTGGTTTATTAATTACGATTCCCATCGCTCCTTCTTCATTGTGAGCGCAAATATACGTTACAGTTCTCTCAAAGTTTGGGTCTTTGAGACTCGGCATCGCAATCAGGAACTGATTAGTCAGATTTGTTTGCTCCATACGGATAGTATCAACAGTTATCACTATTTCAACAAGCTTTTTTAATATTCAACAACAAGCAATATTTATGCAAATTAATAAAAAATACTTTATCTAAAGCCTTTATTATTTATAAATTGCCATGTTCTCATAATATGAAGAATATCTGTTTCATCCTTGATATGCTGTGGAAATGGAGCATATGGTGCAGCCAGTTCAACAATCCTAACCGCTGCATCATCCAGTATTTTTTCACCTGAAGATCTTCTTATTGTAATTTCATTGATAGAGCCATCAGCATTCAAGGCAACATCAAGAACCAGGCTGCCCGATAAATTTTGTTGCCTTGCTTTCTCCGGATAATTCAAATTACCAACGCGTTCTACCTTTGATCGCCATGCTTCCATATAAGCTGCATATTTATATTCTTTCGTCGTTGCCGAAATAAAAGTACGTCTTGGTCGTTTAGCCTTGGCTTCCATCTTGCGCCTGACCTCGGCGCTTAATGATGCGATCTTAAAACTATTAGTTAACAATTCAGTAGCCGATGGCATTTTTGGCTTTTTAATAGTTTCCTTTACTCTTGTCTTTTCCTTTACTGTATTTGGTTTGGTCTCTTTTGTTTTAATTTCTTTTTCTTCTGTAATTTTCTTTTCCTTTGCGGGTGTTTCAACTTTTTCAATTACCGGATCAGGACTTTTTTCATTTTCTACCGCTATTTTCTCAACTATCTCTTTTTTAACGGGTTCGGGCTCCGGTACTTCCACTTCTGCCGCAACCGGTTCAGGTGGCTGTGGTGGCTGGGTTACGACAGGTGGTGGTGGTGTTATATTGGGTTCCGGGTCCGGGAATGGTGCTGGTAATGGTGCCGCAGGATTCAGAACTTCTTCAACATCTCCACCACCCTCGAGGCTTGCTTGCGCCAGCATGTCAGCTTCTTTAGGTTCCGGACTTTTTTGTTGAACAATTACGATCTCCATTGTGTCATAACGTGCCCGGGAACGATCCTCTTCTATAAATGTAATACCCAATATAACTATTGCATGAACTAATATGGCAATACTTAATGTCAAACCAAAACGATCAAATGGTGTAATTATCGGTTTAACTGCCTGAACTGTTGCCACGGTGAAGCCTGCTATTGAAGTACCTGGTGACGAAAAACATATTTTGTTTCACACATTAAGTTCATAAATTATTCAAATTAACTTTTTCGTGTGTGCTTGATCAAAACATCCAGAAAATGACCGGCGATGTCGATATTATACAAATTTTCCAACTCTCGAATACAGGTTGGGCTTGTTACATTAATCTCGGTAAGATAATCACCAATGACATCAATACCGACAAATAACAAACCCATCTCCTGTAACCTGGGGCCAATTCTCTCGCAAATCCACCGATCACGAGCAGTTAATTCAACACCTTTACCTGTTCCGCCCTGTGCAAGGTTACCTCTTATTTCACCTTCAGCAGGTATTCTTGCCAATGCATAAGGAACCGGTTCTCCATCAATTAAAATAATACGCTTATCCCCTGCTGCAATTTCCGGTATAAATTGTTGCACCATTACATAATCAGTCCCATTGTTCGTTATCGTTTCAAGTATCACTTTTTGATTAGGATCAGAATCAGAAACCTTGAATATGTTTTCACCTGCCATACCATCTAATGGTTTGATGATCGTGTTTTTATGTTTCCGAATGAATTCAGACAGGATATCAATATCCTGACTTACCCGGGTTGGAACAATACAGTCACTAAAATGTGTAATAAAAAATTTTTCGTTAGCATTTCTTAATGCAGAAGGACTATTTACAATCAGGGTCCCAAGACGTTCTGCATGATCAAGGATATAGGTTGAATAAATATAATTCAGATTAAAAGGAGGATCCTTTCTCATTAGAATAATATCGAGAAAATCAAGCTGCTCATTCCGTAGTTCCGTTAATTCAAACCAGTTATCAGGATCGTCAAAAACCTTTAGCCGCTGCATCCTGGCCATAGGCATATCACTATTGATATATAGATCAGATATTTCCATGTAATAGATTTCCCAATCACGTGACTGTGCCGCGAGTAACATGGCAAATGAGCTGTCTTTTTTAATATTGATCCCGTCAACAGGATCCATAATGATGCCTAATTTCATAGTAAATTTACTTGATTAATAAATAACTTTCCCAATCATTGTTAAAGTGTATCATTAAGGCAGTATGTTTTAATCATTTAGACACTTCAATTTTTAAAAAAGTGAACCAACTCAAGATTGCAACTCGTAATAGCCCACTTGCCCTCTGGCAAGCCGAGCATGTAAAACAAAGATTAATTCAGATTCATCCCAATCTGGATGTCGAACTGGTAGGCATTCAAACTGAAGGTGATCGTTTTCTTGAGGCACCATTGGTAGCGGTAGGTGGTAAGGGCCTATTTATTAAAGAACTGGAACAATCTCTTTTGGATAACAAGGCAGATATTGCTGTGCATTCCATGAAGGATGTAACTATTGATTTACCGGAGAAGCTTATATTACCTGTTATATTAAAAAGAGAGGATGCCCGTGATGTACTTATAAGCAGGAAATACGGTAGTTTAAAAAACATGGCAGAGGGAAGTATCGTCGGAACGTCAAGTTTACGACGACAGTCGCAAATTCGGGCAATTCGTCCGGATCTTGAATTAAAGGATCTTCGGGGCAATGTAGGTACCCGATTACGTAAACTGGAAAATAATGAATATGATGCAATCATCCTTGCCGCCGCCGGAATTAACAGATTGGGTTTATCTGAAATAATTACAGAATATATTCCCCCGACTGAATTATTACCGGCAATAGGACAAGGTGCGATCGGTATTGAGTGCAGGCTTAATGATCCAGATGTTTTCGATCTAATCAACCCTTTAAATGATCACGAGACAGCACTTTGTGTGCAGACTGAACGTTCTTTCAGTGCATGTTTATATGGTGGTTGTCAGCTTCCTATTGCTGGACATGCTTCAATTTCAGGAAATGAAATTAAACTTGTCGGCTTGGTAGCACGGCTTGATGGTAGTGAATTAATTATATCTGAACATAAAGGCAGCATTAACGAAACTGATGCGATTGGTATTACATTGGCCGAGTCATTACTTGAGCGCGGGGCAGATGAAATTCTTAAAGAATTAGTACATTAAATGATGAAAACTGCTTTGAAATTGCTGGATAAGCGTATCATGGTGACCCGTCCTGCTGCACAATCAGAAAAATTATGTCCTTTAATTTCAATCAACGGTGGAGATGTAATTTTATTTCCTACAATAGAAATTAAGGAAGTATCCAAAACTGACGAACTTAAAAATTGTTTTAATGATATTGAAAATTATGACTATATGATATTTATTAGTCGCAATGCAGTTACTACTGCATTCAAATCGTACCTTACAAATATAAAATTTCCTGAGCGGCTAAAATTCATTGCCATCGGTCCCGGCACCGGTAATATACTCAATGAGACCGGTATACCTGATGTTATCATCCCGGAGAACCGCTACGATAGTGAATCACTTTTGCAATTATCAATACTCCATGAGGAAAATGTTCGAGAAAAAAATATACTTATTGTTAAAGGTATCGGCGGTCGTAATTTAATAGAAGACACCCTGACTCAACGTGGTGCAAATATTAGTTGCGCAGAAATTTATGAACGTTGCATACCAACTTATAATGACGATGCTATTGACGAAATTTGGCAAGATAATAAACCTGATATAATTATCGTAACAAGTAATGATGGACTGGATAATTTGGTAACGCTGACACATGATCACTGGAAGACTTCATTATTCAATACCCCATTAGTAACCATGTCAGACAGAATGATTACTCTTGCAAAAGAACGAGGTTTTGTCTCAGGGTTAGCAATTGCACCGGATAAAACTGATGAAGGACTGTTGTCTGCATTATTAGAACTGGTGGAGATGGAACATAATGACAAATGAGTTAGATAAAAAGGCATCTAATAAATCGCCGGTTAAAGGAGGAAAAACAGATGAAAAAAAAACTGAAGAAGTTAACAATAAAAAAATATATTTTGTCATTCCTGCATTGTTGGTATTAATTATAATTTTTAGTTTTCTTTACTTTAATAATCAAATTTCTAATCTAAAACAACAGCTAGTAAGTTCTGAAAATAGACACAAGTTATCTCTACAGAATATTGATGATCAAATCACGAATACCAGGTCACATCTTGCCTCGATTGAAAAAAATCTGGACGAGATAGAATTAAAACAGGATGTCCTTGCAAACAGCCTGTCAGAACCGGAAAAACAACAAATACATATCAATAAGGATTATGCGCTGGCGGAAATTGAACACCTGCTGATCATTGCCAGTTACAACCTGGAATTGGACCATAACATTGAAGCTGCACTGTCTGCAATGGAATCTGCAGACAAACGTTTGGCGGGATTTGATGACCCCAACATTTTAAATGTTCGTGAGCAACTAATTACTGATATCAATCAACTCCGATCAGTAAACCAGTCAGATCTTGGTGGCCTCGGTTTGTTTCTTTCAGATTTAATAAGCCGTGTAGATTATTTACCACTGAAGGAAGATGTTGTTATAGAAAATAACAAGGATAATATTCAAAATTCCTCTTCCACTGAAACAAAATCTTTTTTTAAACTCATTTGGCATGAAATAAAAAGTCTCGTCATCATTACTCGTGATGAAGATGTAGGCAGAGCAAGATTAATTCCGGAAGAAATATATTTTCTTCGAGCAAATATAAAACTCGAATTAGCAAATGCACGATTTGCCGTTTTTAACAGGGACACAAAAAATCTGCATGCATCTGTTGAACATATACAAACATGGTTGAATGAATACTTTGATTTATCCGATGCAGGTGTACAGAACATTCATGATTCATTAACCCGTATGAAAAAACTGGAACTGGATTTTCCTGAAGTAGATATCAATTCTTCTCTTGAATCTGTCCGTGCATTCATCCGCCACCAGAATGAATTAAATGAACCGGATAATATGAGTGATATACAATAACTGCAATGAAATTATTAATTACAAGTCTGATTGCACTATTAGTCGCCGTAATCATTGGTTCTATAGCCGGCTCGGATACCGGTTATGTGATGTTAAACATTTCGGGCTGGACGATACAAACCAGTGCAACTTTATTCGTAACTATTCTGTTTTTAGGTTTTATTCTGATTTATTTAATAGTTCGTAGCATAGTCCGTTTTATTCAAATGCCACAAGATATAAGAATCTGGCGTAAACACAGGCATCAACGTCGTGCGGAAAAATATCTTACTGAAGGACTGCTACACATGACCGAAGGTCGCTGGAGACAGGCTGAACGGGATTTTTGTAGGGCTGCCCCGTACAGTCGTGCCCCTCATGTTAATTACCTCTGTGCAGCCAGGGCTGCCCAGGAGTCAGGAGCAATAGATAAACGTGATGATTATTTGCGGCTTGCCTATCAAAATAATCCTGAAGCGAGTGTTGCTGTTGGGATTACCCAGGCGGAGTTACAGTTAAATCAGCAACAAACTGAACAAGCCCTGGCCACACTAAAACATTTACAACATAAACAACCCGAACAAAACCAGGTAAGACAGCTACTATTAAGTACTTATACAGATTTAAATGATTGGCAATCTGTTATAAAACTTCTTCCTTCGATAAAAAAAACCGGTTTATATACACGTGAACAACTGGAATCGAAACAACTGGAAGCTTATTCGGGACTATTAAAAGATGCAGGAAATTTAAATAACCTGGATAAACTAAATAAAACCTGGAACGATACACCGAGCAAACTGAAACGACATTTTTATTTAATAGAGGTCTATGTTACTGAGCGACTACGATTCGAAGATACCAGTGACTGTGAAGTGCTTATCAGGACAGCATTGAAACAGCGCTGGGATCATATGCTTGTACGTCTATATGGTTTAATTATTTCAACGGACCTGAACAAACAGCTTACCACTGCCGAAAATTGGTTAACTAACCATACTCGTGACCCCATCCTGTTATTAACACTGGGCAGAATATGCATGAATAATCATCTTTGGGGTAAAGCAAGGAACTATTTGCAGGAAAGTATTAATATTCAGCCAAATCCTGAAGCATATTACGAATATGCAAAACTACACGAGCATGAGGGAAGTCCTGAAAACGCAGCTGTGTGTTATGAAAAAGGATTAACTCTCGCTACAGGTTTGAGTGAATAGATAAATCAATTTATCGCAAATTCAAATGAATCCGAAAAAAACTGTTCCATTACAAGACCACGATCAGGAAATGATTCAGATATTGCCTTGATCATAGGTGGTGGCCCGCACGCGTAAACATCGTATTCAGAAAGATCCTTATAATCTTGTAAGACTGCTTCATGTACAAAACCGGTTTTGCCTGACCATCCATTTATACTTTCTATTTCAGACAATACAGGAATATAGTTGATATGGGTGTATCTATCTGACCAATCTTTAACCAGCTTATTCAGGTAAAGATCTTGCTCTTTTCTTACACCCCAATAGATATTGATATTACGTTTATCATTGTTTTTTAAGGCATATTCCACGAGACTCTTTATAGGAGCAAAACCTGTTCCCCCGGCAATCATTATGATTGGACGCTCTGATTTATATAATGTGAACTGACCTAACGGACCTTCAATACGTAATACGGTTTTTTCCTTCAGCTCATTGAAGGCATATTCAGAAAACAAACCACCATCATAATGCCGTATATGTAATTCAAGCAGTTGATCCTCGTGTGGAGGGTTGGCTAGTGAAAAAGATCGCCGTTTACCATCCCGTAAAATAATATCTATGTATTGACCGGCTAAAAACTGTAATCTTTCTGTTTTAGGCAATTCTAATAACAGCTTAATAACATCATGACTCAGTTTCTCACAAGTATTAACACGACAAGGTAATTGTCTAAGTTCTATATCAGCAGTCGTATTAATACTACGAGCTTTTATTATTAGATCACTTTCAGCATTAGCCTGGCATAACAATGCAAATTTTTGCTTTTTTTCCAAATCGGATATGCCATCGGGATTACCAAGTGGATAAATATATTCACCCGCTATAATTTTTGCTTTACATGAACCACATGCGCCGTTACGACATCCATAGGGTAAATTATGGCCTTGCCTTAATGCAGCTTCAAGTATGGGTTCACCCTCTTCTACCATGAAGAATGAATCATTATCGTGGAATTGAACTTTAAAAGACATGGAAAATATTCACTTATAATTTTTACAATTATCGGGAAGGAATACTTCTTTGACTTGATAACCAACGTAATAAAGGTTCCCATTGTTCACGGTCATAATAAGTTTTAGAAGGAGCAAGCTCGAAAATACTCAAGCCTTTTTCTGCAGCACGAATATAATTCTGACTTGCACGTAACATGGTTATAAAAGGTAACTTTTTACCATTAGGTAATTTTAAAGTATCAAGATAATATTCAAGTCTTGCGGCAATTAACGTATCTTCCCTTACTCTATTAGCAACGGTAGCAATTTTAATCCTGTTATTAAGTGTGCCTTTAAATGAAAAGATTTGTTTCATAAAACGTTCAGCTGCACGTATATCTATCGGAGAAGCTATCACAGGCACTACCATTGTTTGTGCCTGGGCAATAAATTTCTTTAATCGTTTATCTTTTAAACCTGCAGGGGTATCCATGATCAAAATTTCAGTTTTATCCGGGATCTTTAATCCTTCTTTTTTTAAAACTGCACCATTTATCAAACTATGCGTTTTTGGACGTAAAGAAAGCCAATCACGACTGGAACCCTGTGGATCACAATCTGCTAATGTAACAACCTTGCCTTGTAGAGAAAAATAACCGGCAATATTTGTTGCTAATGTACTTTTACCACTTCCACCTTTTGGATTTAAAACTAATATTATCCGCATTAGATTTAATATTACTTAGCGTAACGTCTCCCTGGTTAGATTTTAATTTTATTTATTTTTATGTTCCATTAGGTCATTTATTACAGGTAGCAATATTAGTTGCATTGCAAATACTTTTTTACCTGCTGGAACAACTATTGTATCCGGACTCGACATCGACGATCCGCCGAGCATTTCCAACAAATGGCGAAAATCGACATCTATCTTTTCGCGATTACGAACATGTATCACACTATAACTTTCGTCATTACTTGGAACATAATCGGTTGCAAATGGATTAGATGTATCAATAGTCGGTACACGCTGAAAATTTATGTCTGTGCGCGAAAACTGTGGCGTAATATAGTTAACATAATCATACATGCGACTTAATATCAGTTTCGTTGCATCTTCAGAACTATAACCCCGGATGGCCCGATCACGATGGATCTTTTGCATCCATTCCAGGTTAATAATCGGTGTTTCTCCAATTAATAAATCTACATGTTGTGCTACATTAACAGTATCTGTAACAACTCCCCCATGTAATCCTTCATAAAAAAGTAAATCGGTACCTTCTTCTAACGGTTCCCAGGCAGTTAGTGTCCCTGGCGGATGTCCGTGTTGTGAGGCCTCTTTTTCATCATGTACATAAAAACGACGTTGTCCCGTCCCGGTTTCTCCATATGATTTAAATAATTCCTCCAGTTCTTCAAACAAGTTTCCTTCCGGCCCGAAATGGGTCAGGTTTTGCCCCTGTTCCTCAGCCTCTGCACTGAGCTTATCCATTTCAGCCCGGTTATATCTGTGAAAACAATCGCCTTCAATTACCGCCGCTTTAATACCATTTTTTCGAAACATGTATTCAAACGCGTCTTTCGCGATGCTGGTTCCAGCACCGGATGATCCCGTTACAGCAATTATCGGATGTTTGGCTGACATTACGTTTACTTTAACCTCAGTTGAATCATGGAGTTAATATTATCCATGCATTGCACTATTCCATCTGCACGGGCATTATAAGACATATAACACGCTGATTTACAAGAGGATTAACTTGAACTCTGCAATTTACTCGGATATTTCGTTGTATCGAAGATTATTGAGATATGTAATCCCATACTGGCGTGTGTTTATACTTTCGATAATTTGTATGGTCGTATTGGCTATAACTGATCCCGCTATACCGGCATTGATGCAACCCTTATTGAATGGGGCATTTATAGAAAAAGATCCGGCCACGATTGCAATCATGCCTTTTCTATTTATTGCACTTTTTCTTGTTCGTGGTATTGCCTCCTATGTAGGAAGCACATCACTTGATTGGGTTGCTCATAAAGTCATCATGGATTTACGTTTGGCTATGTTTGATCGTTTTATCGATTATCCAGCCAGTTTTTTTGACGATAATCGCTCCGGAAATTTTATGTCGCGTTTTACATATGATGTCACACAAATTAAAGAAGCATCTACAAATGCTATTACTACATTAATTCGTGATTCTTTATCAGTCATAGGTTTACTTGCCTGGATGTTTTATATCGATTGGGTTTTGGCATTGATATGTATGCTTGGTGCGCCAGTTATAGGAATATTGATCACTATAATTCGTAGACGTCTTCGAAAGATGAGTAGCAAAGTGCAGGATACTATGGGTGATATTCATCATGTACTCGCTGAATGTTTTGATGCACATAAAATAATCAAGTTACATGACGGTAAGGATATTGAAAAGGAACGCTTTCATAATACTGTAAATTCTCACCGAAAATTCAGCATGAAATTTATTATGGCTGCAACGGCGACCAGCCCGATGGTTCAGATTATAACGGCTGTTATATTGGCCTGTATTATTTACATTACTACCCAGCAAGCTTCTGCGAATCCATTATTAGTTGGCGATTTTGTTTCTTTCTTTGCTGCCGTTGCAATGTTGTTAGGACCATTAAAGCGTTTAGCCGGATTAAATGAACATATACAAAAAGGACTTGCCGCCTGTGAAAGTGTCTTTGCATTACTCGATACAGAAATTGAAACCCAATCCGGAATAAAAGAACTCCAGAGTCCTGCTGGTAAAATTTCATTTCAATCTGTCACTTATCGCTATCCAGGAACAGAATCTGATGCTTTAGATTCAATTTCTTTTGATATTAAACCCGGGGAAACAGTTGCATTAGTAGGTGAATCGGGGAGCGGGAAAACCACACTGGCTAATCTGATCCCGAGATTTTATGAACTTAAATCCGGTTCTATTTATTATGATGATATTAATATAAAAGAGCTATCACTTACGAATTTACGTAAAAATATCGCTTATGTAAGTCAGGATGTTATCTTATTCAATGATTCTGTTAAAAACAATATCGCATACGGTGATCTTAAAGATGCTTCAGATCAGGAAATTTGGGCTGCAGCTGAATCTGCATGCGCAACAGAATTCATAAATCAGTTACCGGATAAAATGAATACGATAATTGGTGAAGACGGGACACGTTTATCTGGTGGACAAAGACAGCGTTTGGCAATCGCGCGTGCGTTACTGAAAGACACAAGACTTTTAATTCTTGATGAAGCTACTTCTTCACTGGATACACGATCAGAAAAACATATACAGTCCGCTCTGGAAAATGTTAAAAAAGGTAGAACGAGCCTGATAATTGCCCATCGATTATCTACAATAGAAAATGCTGACCATATAATTGTTTTAGATAAGGGTCGCATTGTAGAACAGGGAAGTCATAAAGAATTATTAAATTTACAAAATAATTATGCTCGCTTATATCAGGTACAATTTTGTGAGCAAGATCCATCTGATATTGAAAACTAACTCAAGCAGATAAATTTATCTGGTTCTAGCTACATACTTTATCACGACCTGTATGCTTGGCTTCGTACATTGCGATATCTGCTGCTTCTATAAGTTTATGTGAATCATCAGGATCCTGCATTTCTGCAACACCTATGGATATAGTCACAGACGGTAAGTGGTTCCCTTCTTTATCAATAATTTTTGTTTGTTTAACTGCTTTTCTTAATCTTTCAGCAACTGTAAACGTAGACTTGACATCAAGTTCCGGTAATAGCGCAAATAATTCTTCGCCACCATATCTGGTCACAAGGTCTTCTGGCCTCAGGTACTGTACAATGGTTTTTGAAACCGCACGTAAGGCAATATCACCGGCCAAATGACCGTATTCGTCATTGTATTTTTTAAAATTATCTATATCTATCATCATAACTGATAACACCTTGCTATCTTTATGACATCGTTGCATTACTCTATTTAACATATTATCCAACCAACGACGATTATAGAGGCTGGTTAATGCATCGACTGTTGCATTATGTTCATATTCTCTAAGCTGACTTTTAATTATATTAATTACGGAATTACCGTAGCGTAAACGTTGAGACAATATCACCAATAAATTACTGGCAATTGCATGAGAACTTCCTATTAGTGACCAGACAACATCTTCCTCTATTACTAGAACCCTTGAATCCTCTGCAGCTTTTACATATGCAGAAGCTGGTTGATGATCAATAGCTGCCATTTCACCAATACTTTGTCCAGCATTAATATTTGCAACCGGACTCGAACCATCATTTGACAACAATACATTAAATGAACCAGACAATATTAGATAGATATTATTATTAACATCTGAAGCCCGAATTAATATCTCATCTTTTTCAATACTGTATATTTCACAATTTTGCAATAAGGACATAACAGTATCAAAATCAACGTCGTTAAATAATTCCTGATCCTTAATGTCAGATACAGTTATTCTTGTATCTACCTTTTTCATTAATCTATTACTTATCAGCTTTTTATTTAGGGGAAAATGTTTTTATAAGATTTTTAAAATCATTTAACTTGTTGAAACTCGATTGATATCGAATTAGAACATATAAATCAGTAATACTGTTAACATCACTCGCCAAATCTTTTCTACTATGACAAATACGTCTTGAAAAATCGATTGGTCCCTCATGGATCATTTTTTGAATACCAATTTTAGCCATTTTTTTACAAAAAATATCATAATATTGTTTCGCTAAATCGACAGTTTTTGGAGGTCTTGTAAAAATAAAGATAGCTATTGATAAAAAAATAACGCCAATAAAAATGATCATTGCTATAGTCATTTTTTTCCAATCTATAAAGCCAAAACCTAATCTATGCAACAAAAGTAACTGACGTTCCGGCCCATAACCAAGCACCCATTGTGCCCACTGGTAATTTACCATATCAACAGTATTTCGAAATTGTTGCCATAGTCTTGCTACATATGCATTATGCTCAAGGTCAAGTGGCATATCTATAATTAGATCCGGAATACTATTTTCAATGCCCTGGTTAACACGTTCAGGTGAAACAGCTGAAGTAGGATCGATACGAACCCAACCTTTATCATTCAACCATACTTCAGACCATGCATGTGCATCGTGTTGCCTGACGATTAAATAATTTCCTATCGGATTAATTTCTCCACCCTGATATCCTGTGACAACTCTGGCCGGGATCCCCATTGCTCGCATAAGTACTGTAAAGGCAGCTGCATAATGCTCACAAAAACCCTGACGTGAGTTAAATAAAAATTCATCTACCATATCACCGGCAATCAATGGTGGTCTTAAAGTGTAAATAAAATTTTCTTTATTAAACCAGTCTAATACCGCCTTGATTCGTAATTCAGGTTCCTGATACTGTTGTAATAATTCAGCCGCAAATTTGCGTGTACGTTCATGATATAAATCCGGTAATACCAGTGCACGCTGAATATCATCAAACGAATCTGCACCAAGCAGATATGATGTATTTGATAATAGTGTAAATGCTTTTCTCGATCGTATCGCTTCATCCGTTTTCAATTGACGATCTTGTGTAAAATGAGTCTTTTCAGGCGGCGCTGAAACCATCTCTAAACCAAATAACCAATGTTTGTTTGTTGGCTCAATCGTGACATCATATTTAATAACATTGCCGGAAAACCTGACTGGTTCCGGTCTCTGTCTGTCTGCAGATTTACCCATGGTCCACTTCCTTCCATCTGTTTTCCAGAGTACCGGTCCCCGCCAATATAATTGTGATCGTTCGGGAATATCATTATCAAAGCTGACCCTGAAAGCGACTTCATTGGATTGAACCAGTTTACTGATAGTACCTGGTGTCATTTGGTCATCTATTCCTGTGATACCGGTATAGGCATCTTCAGGCAGACCCCATAACGGTCCATTCACACGTGGAAACAGGATAAACAATACGAGCAAAATAGGTAATGACTGTAATATTAATGTAGATGAATATCGAAATTGCTCCACGATTGACATTGATTCATCGACATCATTAAACCTTACTAAACTGGCCGTCATAATGATTATGACCAGTAACATATATGCTGCTGTAGGAATTGTTTGTGAATAGAAAAAATTCGTTATGACCAAAAAATAACCCAGATAGGCAGATATATAAAAATCCCGCTTGGTTTTACTCTCAAAAACTTTCAAACCGGCAAGCATAACCAGTAATGCTATACCAACATCACGACCCGCCAGACTTCCATAGCTCGCATAAACGCCAAGTATACCAAGCAGCATTATTACCAACCTGCTAAAACCAATCAGACTGGAAGCTTGTCTCCAGAATCCGGCATATCGAAAAGGAATATACACACGCAGAAACAACAATAGGGTATGTAAAACCGGTATCCATATGGGCAAGCGTTGCCAGTGTGGTAAACCGGCTAACAATAGACCTGTTATCAATACAATTAATTTATTCAGATCCAGTTCCGCTAGATGCTTGTTATTCATCCTTCCATTCCGAACCAGGCCAGAATTTCCAGGCATCTTTCTTTATGTTGTTTTCCATAAGACGGTTTTACATCACTACCCGGAACAGTCAGGCTGTATTGTAAGCCTTCACGATCGGCAATCAGGACCCAAAAACATAATTGCGATAAACGGCCTTCTATATCCGGGATATGCGAGACAGACTCCCAGCTTAAGATTAAACTTTCATTACCTTTACCGCTAAACAGCTTTACTAATAAGCCCTGTTCTCTGGCAAACGCTTTCCATGCAATAGAATTGATTGGATCACCCGGGTGATACTTTCGGAAGCCGGCAAAATCATCTACACCAGTTTGAATACCTACTTCTGCTTTTTCATCATCTATCAATGATAGCGGCATGGTCTTTTGACCTATTGGTGAAGGATACACCAGACAGCTTTCACCCGATTCAAAATAGGACCAGGATTTAAATAAACCTATTGGATATTCAGTAGAAATAATCAGGCGATGCGCTTTTACTATTCCCCGTTGCAGGGTTTTTTGAGGATAGTAAATGATTCCTTGTTTACTCTTTTCAATATTGATAAATAAAGTGGAATTATTTTTATTCTTCTTGTGTCCTTCTATCTTTAACGACAGGCGTGTGATCCCCATCCTGTTATCAATTAATAACGGAAAATATGCTTCCTGCCCTGCAAATACAGGTGCAGGTATTTTAGAACTGATAATCAGTCCTGTGAGGTTCCTATAGGTATGTAACATACAGACCAGGCCAAGACTGGCAAGCAAGAAACAAAGTATAAAAGCCATGCTATTGTTATAGTTTATTGCACCTAACAACATCACTATCAACATTAAAGCGTAAACCCATCCCTGGCTGGTAGGAAAAATATAAACCCGTTTTCGATCCAGGTGTTTAAGTTGTGACGTTGAATAACCGGTAGGGTCAACAGGTAATCTTTCTAGTACAACAGATGTTGACATAACATTACCTTAATAGATTCAGGGGATAGGTACTTGCTGAATAAGATGTTGAGCAGGTTTTAAGGTTTGAGGTTCTGTTGATTCGTATATGTATTGCAATCGATGCCCGACAACACTTGGAAGGACTGCTTGCAGATCCTCGGGCAGCACATGCTGATTTGAATGTAATATCGCCCATGCCTTGGCAGCATTGATAATAGCTAATCCGGCACGTGGTGAAAGCCCATGAACATAGTTTCCTGAATGCCGGCTAAAATCAATCAAATCTTGTAAATAGTTCAGTAATGCATCAGACACATGTACTGCATCCAGTGATTTTTGAAAAGAGATAAGTTCAGGGGGGGTTAATACTGCCGGAACGTCTTTAAGCATTTCTTTTCTATCTTTACCTTTAAATAAATCCCGCTCCGCTGAACTATCCGGGTAACCCAATTCAATTCTCATTAAGAACCGATCCAGTTGCGATTCCGGCAAAGGGAAGGTACCAATCTGGTTTGCCGGGTTCTGTGTTGCAATAACATAGAATGGTTCCGGTAAATTACGCGTTTCCCCTTCTATAGTGACCTGATTTTCAGCCATCGCTTCAAGTAAGGCACTCTGTGTTCGAGGTGTGGCGCGATTAATTTCATCAGCCAGAATCAGATTAGAAAATACAGGGCCCTGATGAAAACTAAACTTACCTGTATCTTTGTTAAAAACAGACACACCAAGAATGTCAGCTGGTAATAAATCACTGGTAAATTGAATACGCTGGTAACTCAAACCAAGCACTCTGGCCAGGGTATGAGCCAATGTTGTTTTGCCAACGCCGGGAGTATCTTCAATCAACAAATGACCTTTGGCAATCAGACAGGTTATTGCCAGGCGAATAGCATTTTCCTTTCCTAATATTACTTTGCTTATTTCGTTTACTGCATCATCAAGTCTTGATACGTCGTTTGTTGTCGTTACTATATCTTCACTTATATTCATAATTAATTAATCACCAGCAATCGTCATGGAATCGATCAAAACTGAACCTGTCAGTACATTACCCCTCGGATCAATATCATTCCCAATAGTAATAATATTTTTATACATATCGACCAAATTACCAGCAACTGTGATTTCTTCTACCGGAAACATAAGTTCTCCATTTTCTACCCAGAAGCCTGAGGCCCCACGGGAATAATCACCAGTAACCTGATTTACACCAAAACCGATCATGTCAGTAATCAACAAGCCTGTATTCATTTCTTTAATCATTTCTTCAAGATTTTTAGTACCCGGTTCAATGACCAGATTATGAACACCTCCTGCATTACCTGTTGTTTTAAGTCCCAGTTTACGTGCCGAATAACCACCAAGAACATAATCCTGTAATATACCATTGCTGATAATTTCACGTTCCTTTGTAGCGACACCATCATTATCAAATGGCGCACTACCTAATGCTTTCTTTAGATGTGGCTTTTCACTTATATTTATATGATCTGCAAATATTTGTTCTCCTTTTTTGTCCAGTAAAAAACTGGCGCGACGATATAAACTCCCACCGGAAATAGCAGTTATAAATACAGAAAAAAGACCTGATGCTACCGGTGCTTCAAAAATAACCGGAACCTGACGTGTAGAAATTTTTTGTGATCCAAGCCGGGCAATTGTTCTTCTGGCTGCTTCATTACTAATGTCTTTTACAGATTGTAACTCGTCATAGTTTCGCGCCTTACTGTACCAACCATCACGTTGCATGCCCTTTTCATTTTCAGCAATTACCGTGCAATCAACTATATGAGTAGACCAGTTCCAACCATTTATAAAATCATTCGTATTTCCATATAGATTTATTCCACTATACGTACTGACGACACAGCCATCAGAATTATTTATTCTCTGATCATATTCAAACGCGAGTTGTTCACATTCAATTGCCATGTCAATTGCCGTCTCGGGCGAGATCGACCAGGGATGATAAAGATCAAGATCAGGCACTTCTTTCGCCATCTCTTCAGGTTTAACCAGACCAGCACAATCATCACGACTGGCATGTCGTGCAATTCCATAGGAAGCATTAACAATATCTTTTAGTGCCTTGTCACTAAAATCAGAAGTACTTGCGCTACCTTTTTGACCATTCAGGTATAATGTCAGACTTAGTCCTTTATCACGTTCAAATTCAAGCTTGTCGATTTCACTTTTACGAACGGTGGCTGAAAGTCCCGAGCCTGCACCAATATCGGCCTCAGCCGCGTCGGCCCCGGCTTGTTTCGAAAGATTTAACACTGTATCGATGATACGAATTAAATCTTCACGATTGTCAGATAAAATTGTGGTATTTATTGCATCCATGATGTTTTGTTTATTTTTTGGCCTTACATTCTAGCATTCAAACAGTTTAGAACAGCAATTTAATACTACGATTTATTTGCGTACAATCCGTTCCATGGATGTCTCCCATATTCTTGAATCTCTAAATACTGCTCAACGTGATGCAGTCGCTGCAGCCGATGGCAACCTGTTGGTACTGGCCGGTGCGGGTAGCGGAAAAACCCGTGTATTGGTACATCGCATAGCCTGGTATATCGAGACCGGGCAAGCCAGCCCCTACAGTATTATGGCTGTCACTTTTACCAATAAAGCCGCTGCAGAAATGCGTTCCCGTATAGAAAACCTGCTTGGGCAATCAGTTCGAGGCATGTGGGTAGGCACTTTTCATGGTTTATCTCATCGTTTGTTGCGAGCCCATTGGCAAGAAGCAAAGTTACCCGAAAATTTTCAAATTCTGGACAGTGAAGATCAATACCGAACCATTCGACGTGTTATTCGGACAATGATGCTGGATGAGTCACGCTATCCGCCGAAAGAAGCACAATGGTTTATCAATGCACGTAAAGATGAAGGTTTAAGACCCGAACATATTGAAGATCATGGTGATGTAACAATAGCGCAAATGATCCAGATTTATAAAACATATCAGGAAACCTGTGAGAGATCCGGCTTACTTGATTTTGCTGAATTGCTATTACGTGTCTTTGAAATGTTCAGGGATCAAAACAGTATCCGTGAACATTACCAACAGCGATTTAAACATGTATTAGTCGACGAATTTCAAGATACGAATACACTCCAATATGCCTGGTTAAGATTGGTGGTTGGTAACAGCAATACCCTATTTGCCGTGGGTGATGATGATCAATCTGTCTACAGCTGGCGCGGTGCACGTGTTGAAAACATGCAATCTTTTGAACAGGACTTTAAAGATACAAAATTATTAAAGCTTGAACAAAACTACCGCTCTACTGCCACTATTTTAAAAGCTGCGAACAGCTTGATAGCAAATAATAATGCAAGACTCGGTAAAGATCTCTGGACTGATGGTAAAGAAGGTGAACGTATTGACATATACATGGCCTACAACGAAACCGATGAAGCACGATATGTCGTAGATCAAATCAAAACTGCACCGGAGCACGGTAAGCCATTTAGTGATTATGCCGTTTTATATCGAGTCAGCGCTCAATCACGTGTACTTGAAGAGGCTTTAATGCAGGCCCGTATTCCATACCGGGTCTATGGTGGAATGCGATTCTATGAACGTGCGGAAATTAAGGATGCCCTGGCCTATGTTCGCCTGTCTCGTTTCCAGGATGATGATGCTTCTTTTGAACGTATTGTAAATACGCCCACAAGAGGTATTGGTAGTCGTACTGTAGAAGAGCTAAGAAGTATTGCAAGAAAAGATCAATGTTCATTATGGAAAGCAGCTTTACATATTATTGAACACAAACTACTTGCAGCACGTGCTTTAAACGCGCTGGAACAATTTATTAAATTAATTCAACACATGTCTCAAGCTGAATCAGAATCAACATTAAATGAACATGTCGATAAGGTTATTCATTTAAGTGGATTGATTGATCATTTTAAAAAAGAAAAAGGAGAAAAAGGCCTTGCGCGTATTGAAAACCTGGAAGAACTGGTAACAGCCGCAGGAGAATTTGAGATCAGTGATGATGAAGAACTGGCAGAGATGGATGCATTATCAGCGTTTCTCGCCCATGCAGCGCTGGAATCGGGAGAGACCCAGGCAAATGACAATACGGAATGTGTTCATATGATGACCTTACATTCCGCCAAGGGTCTTGAATTCCCCGATGTTTTTTTAGTTGGTATGGAGGAAGGCCTGTTCCCACACCAACGTAGCAGTGAAGACTTGATTCAATTGGAGGAAGAACGGCGACTATGCTATGTCGGTATTACCCGGGCACAAAAAAAACTGACATTAACTCATGCACAGCATAGACGCTTACATGGTTCAGATTACTACCCGCAACCTTCACGATTCATTGATGAGGTCCCGTCTGAATTATTGAATGACATACGCCTTGGTGGAAATGTAACGGAAACTTTTTTTAACAAAAATGAAGTCATTAATTCAAATAATGATAAAGGTTTAACATTAGGACAACGGGTTTCACACGCAAAATTTGGTGAGGGAGTAATTTTAAACCTTGAAGGCAGTGGTGGACATATGCGTATACAAGTTAATTTTGAGCAGGCTGGTTGTAAATGGCTGGTGGCAGCCTATGCAAATCTAATCCCCGCTTAAGAATGGTTATTTTATTCGATTACTTCGTTACTTCATTTTTTGCGATGCTCATGTATTGACATATACACTCCGCTTCTCAAAAATGTCGCGCCTCGTACTCGAATAAACTATCTCATTCTTAAAAATACTAACTGGCACAAAGGAAAGAAATATGAAGCTTTACTGTGAACAAATGAAACATTTCAGCACATTGAGCTGTAATAAACATAATAGTATTTACGAATGTTCAGATGTCTTAATATCTATTCAAAATAAAACATATGGGCTTATCATTCATGATGGTAGTTAAGTCAGATTACTATTCTCCATTGTCCTTGGTGTGGTATACATTTAGAAAAGGCAAATAACTATGAATAAATTTAATATTTTATTTCTCTTACTTATTAGCATATTCATTACTGCATGTGGTAACGACCCAGGGACTGATACTAATACAAGTAAAAATACTAAAACTGATCTATCAAAAACCTTTCGTTGGAAAATGGTCACAACATGGCCAGCTAATTTTCCAATCTTTCAGGAAGGCGCACAAAAATTTGCCAATGATGTAAAGCAGATGAGTAATGGTCGTCTCGATATCAGGGTTTATGCAGGTGGCGAACTTGTCCCACCACTTCAGGTGTTTGATGCTGTATCCCAGGGAGTGGTAGAAATGGGTCATGGCTCACCTTATTACTGGGCTGGTAAAGTACCCGCCGCACAGTTTTTTTCATCGGTCCCTTTCGGTATGACTGCAAAAGGAATGAACGCCTGGCTATATAACGGTGGTGGCCTGGAGCTTTGGCGGGAAATATACAAACCCTTTAACTTAACTGCGTTCCCAATGGGAAATACCGGTTTACAAATGGGTGGTTGGTTTAATAAACAGATCAATTCTGTTGAAGATATATCAGGTCTTCGTATGCGTATCCCTGGTCTTGGCGGCAAGGTATTTAAAAAGGCCGGGGGTAACCCCGTTTTAATGGCAGGCGGCGAAATTTATACGGCTTTAGAAAGAGGTACTATTGATGCCACTGAATGGGTTGCCCCTTTTCATGACATGCGACTAGGGTTAAACCGCGCTGCAAATTTTTACTACTACCCTGGTTGGCATGAACCCGGGACTGTTTTTGAATTGATGATAAACCTGTCGAAATGGTCACAATTATCACCTGACTTGCAGAAAATTGTCGAAGTCGCTGCTGCCGCAACCAGTGAATGGATCTATGCACAGATGGAATTTCATAACCAGGAAGCTTTAAAAGAATTAAAAACCAAACAAAACGTACAAATATTGGAATTTCCGGAAGAAGTATTATTAGAACTAAAACGCCTGACTAATGAAACATTAAATGAAGAAGCTGCAACTAATCCTGAATTCAAACGTGTATACGATGCATATGAATCATTTCGAAAAAATTATCAAAGCTGGAATGAGTTATCTGATGAAGCGTATCAGGATAGTCTCAGACTCAAGTAATAACTTCGAATATTTGTCCTGAGACGATTTCATAACCCCTATAAAAAAGGGGGCATTATGCCCCCTTTTGTTATCTATAAACTTTAGGCTTACTGAACCTGTTTAATCATGTAGTCTACTGCGGCCTTAACTTCATCATCGCTAAGATCAGGATTTCCACCCTTGCCCGGCATCATACCAAGATCACCCGTAAAACCATTTATTGCATTGGTATAAAGTGTATCAGTGCCTTTTTCGATGCGTGATGCCCACACCGCTGCATCCCCTGTCTGAGGGATCATGGCGGCCAGGGCTGCTACACCATGACAATTAACACACAGACTGTCATATACAGTTTTACCAACATCTCCTGATGCCGCTCCTGTATCAGCCGCAGCAGTATCGCCTGACTCTAGTTGGCTCACCATATAATCAACAGCAGCCTTAACTTCATCATCACTAAGGTTTGGATTTCCACCTTTACCGGGCATCATTCCCATATCACCGGTAAAACCATTAATGGCATTTTCATATAACGTATCAATTCCTTTTTCGATACGTGTCTCCCATGCAGCTGCATCCCCTGTCTGAGGTATCATTGCTGCCATCGCGGGAATGCCATGACAATTAACACAAAGTCCATCATAAACAGCCTGGCCTGGATGGCCACCAGATGCGTCCCCTGCAGGTGGTGTAGCCGGAGGAGCTTCTTCAACAACTTCATCACCCACTGCCGTAACCTTACCAACCGGTTTGGTTAACTCTGCAACCTGAGCAGCACGCATCTTTGCATCTGCTTCATCATCATTACCAGCAAATTGCGCAACAATGAAAAACACTACCATCATTACTGCAATTGCACCTACAACAAGAGAAAAATTTCTGAAAAATACCTGATCTTGTTCTTTACTCATGACCTGTCCCCACTGGTGAATGCCCAAAAAATATTTTTTTTAGTATTAGTAGCACAAGTATACCTATTGTCGGGAATTCTGGAAATATTGAGAAAAACAGTTACATTCTTTAAGAAAAATAATTACTTAGCATCCCGGTCGATATTACTATTCAATGATTTGTCCTTCTTACGGGATTCATTGGCCAGATTCTTTTTATAATCCATTAGTTTATTCATCAACCTTGTATTATTCGTTGCAAGAATTTCCAATGCTAATAATCCCGCATTTTTACCTGCGCCAATTGCCACTGTCGCCACCGGGACACCACCGGGCATTTGAACTATAGAAAGTAATGAATCCATTCCACTTAATGCTTCCGATTTAATCGGTACCCCAATAACAGGTAAAGCTGTATGACTGGCAACCATGCCAGGTAAATGCGCTGCTCCACCAGCTGCTGCAATGATGACTTTAATGCCGCGCTTGTGCGCTGCTTTTGCATATTTACTCATATCATCTGGTGTTCGATGGGCTGAAACGACATGAACTTCATAGACAATAGAAAATTGTTCACATACTTCTGCAGCTGCTTTTAATGTAGGCCAATCCGAATCACTACCCATAATAATTCCGACAACAGGTTTGGTTTTATTTGTCATTTTTGTGCTCCAAAGCGGATACTTTTAGCTGCACATTGCGCAATATGTTCTGCATCGTCAACACTTTGACCTAATGCCGTTACATGCCCCATTTTACGTCCTATGTTGGTTGTTGTTTTACCGTAAACATGAATATGAGCCCCATCTACCTTTAAAGCATCATCAATTCCAGCCGGGTAACCATTACCCTGCACTTCGCCTAAAAGATTTATCATCACGGCGGCAGGACTAACCATGTTTGTTGATCCTAATGGCCAACCAAGTATCGCGCGTACATGATTTTCAAATTGAGAACATTCACATGCTTCAATGGTGTAATGCCCCGAATTATGAACTCTCGGTGCCATTTCATTAAGAATAATGTGATTGTCACTGGTTAAGAACATTTCAACGCCTATTGTACCGATCCCGTCGATTGATTCGACAGCTTTGCAGGCCAAATCAGTCGCATCATTAATCAAAGAATCTTCTATTTTTGCAGGTGCCCGGACAATATGACAAATATGGTCCCTTTGCACAGATTCTACCACCGGATAAGTGGCTATTTCACCGTCACGGCCACGCGTAACCATAACTGCAAGTTCCATAGTAAATTGACAAAACCCTTCTACATATAGCTCTCGATTTTCTCCGTCCAGTTTGTTCCAGGCATTATCAATATCCTGTTCTGATTTGAGTGTGGCATTGCCCTTACCGTCATACCCATTCCTTCTGGCCTTCAAGACAAGAGGCCAACCTAATCGTTTAGATTCACTAATAATATCTTCCCTGGAACTGACTCCTGCAAATGCTGCAACTGCAATTCCAGCATCTGCCAAAGTTTGTTTTTGAATGAGTTTATCCTGTACAAGACTTATTGTTTTAGCACTCGGTAAAACAGTGTAGCCAGCCTGCTCTACTTTTTTTAGACTATTGGCATCAACAAATTCATTTTCCAGTGACACAATATCTACCGTCCTGGCAAGTTTTAGAATTTCCTGTGGATTATCCCAATCCCCATAAAAAATATTCGCTGCCAATTTAGATGACGGGAATTCTTTGGCCCTCTCCAATATGGCTACCTCACAACCTAGCTCCATAGCAGACAAAGCAGTCATTTTTGCAAGTTGACCACCGCCAATAATTCCAATTTTGCATATGCTTGAGCTATTCGCGTTTGCTGCTATCTGCGCCATATCTATGCCTACAAAAAACAGGCGAATTTATCATATTTCATCTGCTAATGCTGTAGCAGTTGCTTTAATTTATTAAATTATTTGCGCGCAGATGTATTGATCAAAATTGATAACGGGGATTCATTATTAGCAGACAATTAATACATGAAGTAATGTATATATATACTATTAATTCAGACATGTATTCATGACAAATAACACTTTATTTTTGTTTCGCAATGATCTCCGGTTAAACGATAACACTGCATTGAGTGCTGCCTGTCAGACAAATCAACCTGTTATTTTTTTATATATACTTGATGAAAAAGCCACTAATGACAGGTATCACGATATCGGTAGTGCCAGTCGCTGGTGGCTACATCACAGTCTATTTTCACTTTCTATCGAAATAGAAAAATTTGGCGGATATTTAAATTTAAGAAAAGGTAATACACTCAAGATACTTAATGAATTTATTGACAAGGAAAACATAAACAAACTTTATTTTAGCCGGGGATACCAGCCCCTGGAAGTAAAAACAGAAAATGAAATTTACGCACGTTGGCATAAAAAAATAGAACTCAAACGTTATGCTGGTTACTCGTTATTTGAACCCGAACAGATTCATGCTGCCAATGGCCAAACATATAAAGTCTATACACCATTTTGGAAAGCCTGTCTTAAACAGCCAATACCTGCATTAAAAAACAAATTTAAACCACCAACAAAAAAAACAAGAAAAAAATTCAGATCAGATAATCTTAAAGATTGGAAATTATTACCATCCAAGCCTGATTGGTCTAAAGGTTTTAATCAATACTGGTGCCCGGGTGAACAGGGTGCAATTCATGCATTGAATAAATTTCTGAATAGTGGATTCTTTGAATATGATTATGGGCGTAACAGACCAGATCTGGTAGCTACTTCTCGTTTATCAGCACATTTACATTTTGGAGAAATCTCTCCTGCAAGAATCTGGCATGAAGTAAAAAATTTTACTAACAAACATAATATTGATCATGTGAATTTAACCAGCTATTTACGGGAACTGGGCTGGAGAGAGTTTTCAACACACCTGCTGTTTAATTGGCCTGAACTAGCAAATAAACCTTTTAAAAAAGAATATAAGACATTTCCATGGAGACGGAACAAAAAAAACTTAACAGCATGGCAAAAAGGACTAACAGGGTATCCAATAGTTGATGCCGGTATGCGTCAACTCTGGTATAGCGGTTGGATGCATAACCGGGTCCGAATGATCGTCGCATCATTTCTGGTTAAACATTTATTGATTCCCTGGCAAGACGGAGAAAAATGGTTTTGGGATACTTTAGTAGATGCTGACCTGGCCAATAATGCGGCAAGCTGGCAGTGGGTTGCAGGGTCAGGTGCCGATGCCGCGCCTTATTTCAGAATATTTAACCCGATACTACAGGGGAAAAAATTTGATCCTCATGGGAATTATGTAAGGGAATGGGTCCCGGAAATTCGTAAACTTTCAAATGACGTGGTGCATGAACCATGGCTGGCAGATAAACAGCAGCTATCGAATGCTGAACTTGCACTGGGTGTAAACTACCCTAAACCTATTGTTACGCATGAAAATGGCAGAACACGTGCTTTATCAGCATTTAAAAAGTTTAAATCAGGATCAAATTAATGGTTATTGTTAACCAATTTACTGGTTAAATAGAACCAATAATTTAACTTTTAGCATACATTTGAAATAATAATGTTCTATATAAATTATTGATATATATAATGAAATTGTAATTTTACAGTTTTTGGCACAGTATCTGCTGTATCTATAGTACGTAAAGTAATTTACTTTTTTGTTAACCTAAAAAGAGGATAGAACAATGAAATGGGAAACACCTGAATATAACGACATTCGTTTTGGTTTTGAAGTCACCATGTACATCAACAACAAATAAGACTTCCTTCTCGAAAGAGTAAATAAAAAAGGGACTACAAAGTCCCTTTTTTATTTGCGCGATTATTATTATCTCTAAATAATCTGTAGCTGATTTTCTGTTATACAACAATTTCTTTCGCTTTATAGAGTACCTTGTCTGCTCTTTGCAATACTGAATTAAAGTTCATGATTAAAATATTATGCAGCCTGCAATAGAGGTTAGACGTTTCCCGATCAAAGACTAAAAAGTATTATTTATTGAACAGGGCGATACTAGTTTGCAGCACTTGCCCTTTCTTTATCGACGAGCTGGTTAACTATTTTTAGAAGATTTGAAAAACTACCCGCAGTTGAGCCAGTTACCATATATTTTCCATTCACTATAACAGCGGGAACACCGGTTATTTTATAGCGTTGCCCCATAATATATGCCTGCTTGACCTTGGTTTCAGTTTCTTCAGATTGATAAACCTTCTTGAATTCATCATCATCAATTCCCTGTTTAATGAAGAATTTTCGTATAGCAGAATCATCATGAATGTTTTTTTTGTGCTTATGAATTGCGCTAAACAATGGACTGTGAACAGTATCCAATACACCCAGCTTTTCTGCAGTAAAAAAAGCGCGGGCATGAGGAATCCAGCTTTTTCTAAAAATTCCTGGCATACGTCTGAACTCGACATCATCTGGCTTGTTTGCTAACCAGTCATGAAGATAAGGTTCGAATTCATAACAATGAGGACAGGCATACCAGAATACTTCTAATACCTCTATCTTATCACCGGTTTGTGTAGGTTGAGCAGGTTCAATATCAACGTATCCATCTGCCGCATAAAGATAAGGAGTAAATACAATAAAAACAGAAATTGTTAATGATATGATAAGTTTTTTCATGGTCGTCCTAATTGTTATTGGTAGATATTATTCTTGTATAAACCTTTAGACTGCATAAATGCAGTTTTACTCAATATATTATGCAGATAAATATTAATGGAGGCCCTGAATATACTCTGATACCGCTTCTATTTGGGCATTTGTCATAGGGCCGGAAATCGAACGCATGACATTATTTGCATCATTACTACGTTCTTCTGTCTTGAACATCTTCAACTGAGTCGCGGTATATGTAGCATGCTGTCCTGCTAATGCCGGGTACAAGGCACCCGGGTTACCTGTACCATTCGGACCATGACAGGCCATACATGCCGGGACACCGGATTGACTGTCACCCGCACGGTATAGTTTCTGGCCCTGAGCAATTAATTCCGGTTTGGCAGAACCTCCTTTAACTTTTTGGCTGGCAAAATAGGCTGCGATATGATGCATATCCTGTTCACTTAAATTTGCTACCATTCCCGTCATTTGTGCATTGACACGACGACCTTCCTTAAAATCTTTTAATTGTTTTACGGTATAAGAGATATGTTGACCCGCAAGTTTGGGCCAAACCGGATTAACACTATTACCATCAACACTATGACATGCGGCACAGGGCTGCGCTAAATCCTTACCTTTCGCTGGATCACCTTCACTGGCGAAAATAGAATTTACGTTAAAAATTAACAGGCTAACTACACATAGATATTGTAATTTCATGACTCCAGTCCTTAAGGTAAACATATAGCTACTTACGAACAATAAACTCGTAGTATGATTATTCTAATTACTTAAGTTTACCCGCAATAGGGCCAATTAATAAATACAATCTTGCTAAATCACTAATAGAGAATTTTCAACTTAACGCATTCAGGTAACTATTATTACAAATCAAAAACCGGATAAGGGCTGGTATAGTCGTTTCGAATTCATCAAGGGAGTCACGTCGATAGCTCAATTACCGTCGGATGCGGGTAGAGAAGTTGCTTTCGCCGGCCGATCGAATGTCGGTAAATCCAGCAGCATTAATAAAATTACCAATCGCCGGTCCCTGGCAAAAACAAGTAAAACACCAGGCAGAACACGGGAAATAAACTATTTTGCATATTCCGAAAATATCCACATCGTAGACCTGCCTGGCTATGGTTATGCCAAAGTTGATGCCCACCTACAGCGCTCATGGTCGAAATTACTGGAATATTATCTTCAGAAAAGAAAAGCCCTGGTCGGAATATTTTTAATAATGGACATTCGACGCCCCATGACTGAATACGATCAACAAATGCTGGAATACTGTCAAACATGTCATCTGCCCGTTCACATACTTTTAAACAAATCTGACAAACTTTCCCGTCACGCCGCATTAAAATCGATGACACAAATCAAGAATCAACTGCCATTTCCCAACACCAGCTTTCAGCTATTTTCTGCACTTAAATCTACTGGTGTCGATATTGCCAGAACAAAACTGGCAGAATGGCTTTTTTATCAGTAATTCAGAAATATAAAGATAAAAAGTGCCCCGGGTGTTTCTTTAGGGGAATGTAGGGCATCCGGGGCCAGGGTTTCCCGGCTGGGGAGAACCGGGTTTTTTTCTGCCTTGGGAGGTTGGCAGAAAAATCGAGCTTTATAACTTAGAACCCGAACCTATATATGAGTTCCCTGATTTTCGAATTTGTCAACAGAACTTGAATCTTTATACACAGATTGAATTTACTATCACTTACGCTGTTTACTGTCCTGCAAAACAACGCCCTGAAGCCAAATGAGTACGGTATAAATTATTGATAATAAAGTATTAATAAGCAGGTGGTTAATTTTTAACAATTTTGTAATATATGAGACAACTATGCTCTTTCCAGCCGACTGTGCGCACTGCATCCACAAAGATATCCACAGAAAATGTGGATAAAGAACTAAGCTTCAAATAGAGCAATTAGTTAGGAAATGAAAACTAGAATCCGCTTGAAGAGCTGTAATAGAAAAAGGGCTTAATACTTAACAATAGCGTTATTTAACTATCTTTAACAATTCGCCTTTTCTGGCTTCTCCATGTGGATATTTGGCATTTAACAGACGCAATTTCGATTCCGCATGATTTTCCAATGGTGATTGCCTGGCCAGGTCTATAAATCGGGTAGATTCTCCGGCCTGTACCACAGTTAAACGAAGTGGCTTGGCTAAAACCCTCTCATTTTCCGTCAATTGATGAAATGACTTTGCCGTATTCAATATAAGCTGATCAAATTTTGCTATTTGGCCCGGTTCTCTACTGGTACCGGCAATGATATAGGCACGCTGCTCATAATAGAGCACAACAAAACGCGTCGGACGATTACCCTCTGTGGTTCTAACCACGGATATACCTGTATGCGCAGGCAAACCATTAATGCTCAGGGATGACTCACTGTCCAGATTACCTAGGCCAAGCCTCTGAAACATAAAATCCCTTGGTGAAATTTTTTTATTGATATCTTCCACACTGATTTGTATCAGGGCAGACCCTTCGGGAGCCGTTAATATAATGACATCAGGTCTATTTGTTACCGTCCATTTCCTGGGAAAGCTCATGGCAAAATTCAGATCACTATGGAAAAAACGACCACCGCGTAAAATACCCTCGCGAGGACTGTCACCGTAGACCATATTATCGATAAAGGATAAATATTCCTCATGCCCAACATATTGTGCTTTACTGGTATCACTCAGTTGTTTAGCTGTACCAACAACTTCTTGCAAACGTTTATCATTGTCAGGATGGGTTGAAAATACGCCATGGTAAATACGAGGTTGACGGCCTTCTGCCCTGGCTAATTCGGTTTCGAATATTTCCTGATCTTTTAACACACTTATTACATCAAGCATCGCTTGCGGATTGTAATTGGTGCGTGCCAGATATTCTGCACCTAAACGATCAGCCTCCAATTCATGTTCCCTGCCATAACCTCTTAACAAAGCAGCCCCGAAAAGCTGGGCCAACTGATTTGATGCCTGATTCATTCCGGGAACAAATATTGAACCCAATACTAATCCGATATTTGTAAGTTGATTTGCACTGTATTGTCTAACTGAATGACGTGCGGTGACATGCCCGATTTCATGTCCAAGTACTGCAGCTAATTCTGCTTCAGATTTCAGATAGGCCATCAAGCCACGTGTAATGTAGATATATCCACCCGGCAAGGCAAATGCGTTTACTTCTTTACTGTCCAGTACAGTAAAACGGTATACCAGGTTATTACGATGACTTTTAGCAGCTAATTTAGTGCCTATATCCTGTACATATTTTTGTAATGCCGGATCTTCATAAACAGCATACTGCTTTAAAACTTCCTGGTGCGTTTTACGACCTAATGAAATTTCATCACTCTCGGAAAGCAGAACCAGGTCCTGTTGACCAGTAACAGGGTTAACAGCACAGCCACTGATATATAAAAAACAGATTAGATAAATTGGAATAAAAATTCTCATTTTCATATTTTGTGACAACCTCTTTTAATATCAGTTCTCTGATAAATTAATGATATTAATGTCCAGTGGATGACGAATTTGCATACGTAACTGACCCTTTTTTTTATATAACCAGCCCTTGGCTTCTATGATCTTTCCTGCAAAAGATTTTAACGCATCATGATTAAAATACTTTAAATCATCTTTAATAATCCTGAGCGAGACATTATTTTCCAGGTTAATCCATATGGCAGAACGGCTTTCCGTAACCCGTTCGACTTTACCAAAAATAAAATTAAATCCTCTCTCTTTTCCTGCAAGTGAATGAACATGTCTTGCTTTATATTTATCAAGCGCCCAAAGACCTCGTTGTGCCGTCCTCGCTGTTTTCGCTTTTTCCGTATAACAATCAAGATGCTTAAAATTTGGTGGAATTGTCAACGGTATTGCCAGGCCGTCTTCTAACATCAGAGCCTGAATATTCGTCCCAACCTCAAGATATAGATGCGCCAAAGTCCGACCGTGTCTGTCAGACTGTTCGATATCGTAGTTTAAACCAACAATTTTAGATGTATTAAGTAGACGTTCGAGCTCGAGCTTTGCCCGCTCGGCACCGGCTTCATCAGGGCGATTATCGCGCCCTAATTCAGGGGTATTGATACCGATTAAACGAACATGCCTGTTGTCCTCGAGTATGACAGTATCGCCATCAATTACATGCTTTATTCGGACCTTTTCATCGAAGTATGTACTTACACAAGAATCTGGTGATTGCGGCTCTGAAACCCCATAGGGAGTAAAAAACAATAAAATTATGCCCATAAAAAAACGCCCGTTAAGGGCGCTTTTCCGGATACAGACTGACATGTTTATTAATTACGACATGCCATACTTACGGCGGAATTTATCCACACGACCGGCTGTATCGAGCATCTTTTGTTTACCCGTGTAAAAAGGGTGGCATTCGGAACAAACGTCCAGATGCAGTTCTCCAGTATGGGTGGAGCGCGTTTTAAATGTGTTCCCACAACTACATTGAACTGTAACTTCATCGTAGTTTGGATGTATATCTGACTTCATTTGCCTTGCTCTGGTTAATCGTATTCTTGAATCAGGGGCGGGGAGTTTATGTCAAACTTATGAGATTCGCAATGCTGCAGCACTATTATTCAGCTATTTTCATCATTTTTCAGGTCGAATGTTTAGTTCTAAAGCTTAAATTCGGCAACAACAGGTGTATGGTCTGAAGGTCGCTCAAGTTTACGAGGTTCTTTATCGATATAACAGGCATTGCATGATTTAGATAAAACATTGGATGCTAAAATATGATCTATTCTTAGTCCTCGATTGCGGCGGAAAGAGGCAGCCCGATAGTCCCACCATGAAAATATTTTGTCTTCCTGATCAAATAAACGAAAACAATCCGTTAACCCATGTGACAGCATTTTTTTAAATTCTTCTCTTTCAGCTTCACTAACAAGTACATTACCTTCCCATTCTATCGGATCATGTACATCCTGATCTTCCGGCGCAATATTAAAATCACCCAATATAACCAGATTATCATTACCTTTTAATAGTCTTTTTATGAACGGATGTAATTTGGAAAACCATTCAAGCTTATATTGATATTTTTCTGAACCAACCTCTGAACCATTTGGAACATATAAATTAAGTATTGCTATATCAGAAGTTCTAATAGCCAGGACACGCCGTTGTTCATCATCATAATCCGGTAGCGAACCGGCAAGTGTATCTATAGGAGTTTTACTAATTGTTGCTACTCCATTATACGTTTTTTGTCCTGTGTAACTTACCTGATAGCCAGCTTTAGTGATGGCTTCAAGCGGAAAGTTTTCATCGATTGATTTGGTTTCCTGTAATGCCAAAACATCCGGTTTTTCGGATTCGAGCCATTGCAAAACATGCGGCAAACGTACTTTTAGTGAATTAACATTCCAGGTCGCGATCTTAAACACAATATTATGCTGCGTAATTTTATTGTTTGTTTATATACAACAGGGGGTATGAACTATGATCAAACTCTGAAACCACCATGCCTGCGCCGGTTTAGAAAGTCGAGTAGATATGCACCAGCAGCCACGCCAATAATTAAAACAATAATACAGGTGGTAATCAATTGCTTCCAATTGGCAAAACCAAATGTTCCATTATTAACAGATAAATCAGTATCCTTGACATCGATACCAGATGATTGCATTTGAGCAATAAGCTGTTTATTTTCCTGTTTCAATTTTTCAATTTCGGATAAAAATTTATCTGAATCATCAAGATCAGCAATCCTTGCTTTCAAGTCCGTCAATTCCGCCTGTAATTCTCCGGCTTTAAGTCGTTCTGAATTGAGTTGTTGCTCTAACTGTTTTTGTGAGCCTGTTGCTGCAGTGGATCCAGTGTTAATCGAGGTTTGACTTTTAGTCTTCAGGATTTCAATTTCCTTCAATAGCTTATTATTTTCGTTTTCCAAAACAGCCAACTGGGCCCGGCCAGGTTTTTGGGCAACAACATATTTAACGTTGATCCAGCCTTGAATTCCTTCGGGTTCTTTTACAAGAATCAAATCATCAGCGCGTTCAATGACTGTTAATTCTGTCCCACTTGGTACAAGTTTAGTAATCGGACTATCAACACTACGCTCTTGATGTAAACCAATATTTAAGCTGTCAATCACATAAAGTGTTTCTGCCGATGCCGGTAATATGAAGCTAATTAAAAAGACAAACAGCAGATATCTTGTTGATGAGTTGATTCGTAAATCCATAATTTATGCTGCTATTCCGGAATGTCTTAATAAAGGCTCAATACTCGGTTTACGTCCACGAAATTCGATAAATAACTCCATCGGCTCTCGACTTCCACCTTGTTCAAGTATGGTTTGTAAAAATTCTCGGCCCGTTGTTTTATCAAAGATACCCTTTTCCTCAAATTTGGAAAAGGCATCAGCTGATAATACCTCTGCCCATTTATAGCTATAGTAACCGGCAGCATAGCCGCCGGCAAAAATATGCGAAAAACTATGTTGAAATCTATTGAAATCGGGCGGAATAATGACCGCAACCTCCCTGCGCACCTCATTTAATAAATCCTGTATATTCAAGCAGGGATTATTCGCAAACTCCAGATGCAGACGAAAATCAAAAATTGCAAATTCTAATTGTCTGACCATTTGCATGCCGGACTGGAAAGTCCTCGCATTATTCATTTTAGTGTAAAGCTCTTCGCTAATGACCTCTCCGGTTTTAACATGCCTGGCAAACAAATCCAGGGCCTCCTTCTCCCAGCACCAGTTCTCCATAAATTGGCTGGGTAATTCAACGGCATCCCACGGTACGCCATTGATTCCCGCCACACCACTATAATCGACCTGGGTTAACATATGGTGCAAACCATGACCAAATTCATGGAACAACGTCGTTACCTCGTCATGCGTTAGTAATGAAGCGTCATTGCCTATTGGCGGTGTAAAATTACAGGTAAGATAAGCAACAGGATTTTGTATATTTTTATTAGATTTTCTTCTAACAATGCATTCGTCCATCCATGCACCACCTCGTTTGTTTTGTCTCGCATATAGATCGAGATAAAAACCTGCTTTAACGTTCCCGCTATTACCATAAATCTCAAAATACAAAACATCTTCGTGCCATATACTTATATCTTCACGCCGGTGTATCGTTACATCATAGAGTTTTTCAGTTATAGCAAATAAACCTTCTATAACCTGATTTACAGGAAAATAAGGTCGTAATGCTTCTTGTGAGATATCAAATTTTTCTTGTCTTAACTTTTCTGAATAATATGCAACATCCCATGCTTCCAGTGTGTCAATATTCGCGGTTTCTTTTACATAATTTTTTAACTCCTCAAATTCCTTTTGCGCATGAGTAATTGACTTGTTTGCCAAATCAGTCAGGAAGTTGATTACCTCTTCCGGATTCTCAGCCATCTTTGTTGCCAGGGAATAATGAGCATAACTTTCAAACCCAAGCATACGGGCTTTATCTGTTCTTAATTTAAGAATCTCGTACATGTTATTACTGTTATCCCATTGCCCGGCATTTGGTCCCAGGTCGGAAGCACGGGTAACATAAGCATGATACATTTCCTTACGTAATTCGGAATTATCTGCATATTGCATAACGGGCATATAGGATGGAAACTCCAGTGTAAACAACCAGCCCTGTTGGTTTTCATTTTTAGCAGCTTGTTCGGCCAGGGCTAAAGCTGTATCGGGCAATCCGGAAAGTTCTTTTTTATCTGTGATTGGTTTTTTCCAGGCATATGTCGCATCCAGCAGGTTTTCTTCAAATTTTGTTTGCAGCCTGGATAATTTTTGCTGAATAGCTTTATACTTTTCTTTAGATTCTGCATCGAGATCGATTCCAGATAGACGAAAATCACGCAAGGAATTTTCAATTATCTTTTTTTGCGCATTGGATAATGAATTATATTTCTCGCTGTTTGCTAAATTTTCAAAAGCTTTGAATAATTCGACATTCTGGCCCATTTCAGTTGAATAGTCTGAAAGCTTTGGCAAACAAGCATTATATGCTTTTCGTAATTCATCATTATCCGCAACTGAATGCAGATGGCTTGCTGGTGACCATGCACGATTTAATTGATCATCCATATCTTCCAGGACTTGAACAAAACTGTCCCAATTCAAATCTGTAATATCCTCCAATATGGATTTAACTTCAGAACGGTTATTTGATATCAAATGATCTATCGCGGGCTCTATGTGATTAGCCTTAATAGAATCAAAATTCGGCAAACCTGCCATATTCAAAAGCGGATTGTTCATATTTAAAGATATAAAGTTATATTTTTTTATTTCAAGATATTAAGTCAAAATGCACTAACTCGCTAATCTTATACTTATCATCCAGGTTACAAGACTGCCAGCAATTAAAAAAACGCCAATGGAAAGAAGCGAATATATATGTAGTTTTTTCGTCAGGTCATCCTGTGCAAGTGCCGACAATATATAAGGTCTGCGCCGATCATTGGTCTTGCCCATTAGATGCACGGGCGGTAACAGTTTTTGTTCATCATGTTTTTCCATAACTTTTTTATATGCTGCTTCCCTGACTTTTTGCCATTCCTGTAAATCCAGTTCACCGTCTTTATCGGTATCAAACTGTTTCATCAATTTTTCTGTATCTGTCTTCCATTCTCTTATTAATTCACGAACATCTTCGTTCACATCCAATTTTGCTCCGGAACCACCTACTGTTTTATAAAAACCAATCGCATAAAGACTCTCACCAGAGTGCAATAGTTTCTCCGTGTACCTGTATTTATTCACGCTCCCAATAAGACTTCTGGTAAATCGACCCATAGCACTTGCTTTAACACTTCCAGGGTTAGCAGACGGAGATGAACTATGACCATACCAAACCCGACTATCACTAACAGTGACATTAGCCCCTTCCGGGTCAATGACACACTCACCCGTTTCGTCCTTTATTAAAAATAATTCATCACTGATTCCTTTCCTGATGGTTTTCCATTCCGTGCGTTTTCCACTTTGCCTTCGTTCTTCAACCCGGTACTCATACCATGTGCATGATTTACCGGTTAAAGGTGAAGCAATAGGTTGACCGTCCATCAAATAGCCATGCCCAACTAATTCAATATAACCCTGGGCAGCGGAACGTATCTTCGATGTCGGCGTATCTTCTATGATTCTTTTTTTATGTGTGACGTGAAAAGCAAAGAAAAAGCCTGTTATTGCAGCAACAACTAATCCTGTAGACCAAAGCCAAAAATCGTCAGACGGACTTATTATGACCCATTCTTTCAGAGTATTAAGCATCTCGGACTAAACTAAAAAGAAGATTTAATTAAATAAAGCTTTTATATCTACGTCTTTCTTTTCTTCGTCGCTAAATTCAAGTAAGTCTCTAGCAGTAAACGCCATCATCCTGGCAATGATTACATCCGGAAATTGTTCTATCCGAACATTATTTGCGTTGACAGATTCATTATAAAATTCACGTCGATCTGCTATCGCTTCTTCCAGCCCTGAAATACGTTGCTGCAGATGTTGAAAATTTTCATTGGCTTTTAAATCCGGGTAGGCCTCGGCAACAGCAAACAGATTACCCAATCCCATTCTAAGTTGAGTCTCTGCTGGACCCAGTGAAGAAACATCGCCTTTTTCTCTTGCTGCAAACACAGCCGCGCGCGCCTGCATCACTTTTTCCAATGTTTCCTGTTCAAATCCCATATATTGTTTACAGGTTTCAACCAGCTTTGGTAACTCATCGTGACGTTGTTTTAACAATACATCAATATTTGACCACGCCTTGGAAACATTGTGTTTTAAGGAAACCAGGTTGTTATAGATAGTAACAACGTACATGACTATTGCTGCAACTATTCCCAGAAAAATGATCGTGGATACATCCATTTAACTTCTCCTTAAAATTTATGATGTAAAAATTATAGCGACTATCAGCTAATCTAAATAGTAATAATTATCATTAAGAAACAAATACTTATAAATTGACAAGCGTTATTTAGTACCTATTATTAATTCATTCATTTTAGATAAATCATTACAGGACAAACACATTATGCAGGGTAATAAACAGGTTATCGTTCATTTAAATAAAGTATTAAAAAATGAGTTAACGGCAATTAACCAATATTTTTTACATGCGCGCATGTATAAAAATTTTGGCTTAAAAGAACTTAATGAGCATGAATACCAAGAATCTGTTGACGAGATGAAACATGCTGATCAATTAATTGAGCGCATTTTGTTTCTGGAAGGTTTACCAAATTTACAGGACCTGGGTAAATTAAAGATTGGCGAGAACCCCAAGGAAATGTTAGAGGCTGATCTAGAACTTGAAATGGAGGCCTTACCTGACTTGAAAGAAGCCATTCAATTTTGTGAAACCGAGCAAGACTATGTATCACGTGAGATTTTTGAAGAGATCCTTGAGAGTGAAGAAGAACATGTCGATTGGTTGGAAACCCAATTAGACCTAATCAATAAGGTTGGTCTGGAAAATTATTTACAATCCAAGATGTAAATTATTGAAAAACCTGCTTTTATTTAAAAAAACAGGTTTTTTATTCAATTCTATTTGATAATAATTCTCATTAAGACTACAATTCTTAATTAATTATATACGGATATGTCGATAAATATATTATGTACGTTTGTGTTTGTAACGCCATTACCGAGTCAGACATTAAACAGGCCGTAAATGATGGGGCCAATTGTCTGAAGCATCTTGAAACCAAACTGGGAGTAAGTAACCAGTGTGGCGCATGCAGTTGTGATGCAAAGCAATGCCTGACTACAGCATTAGAAGATCAAGTCACTGATTTCGACGTAATCACTTACTAATTTATCCCTGAATATCTCTCACAGCTATGTGATTTAGTGGATAGATATTTTTAATAAATAATAATGATTCTTATTTTGATTTAGATTTAAACATCTATTATTGGGAGGAACTATGAACGTTAATACAAATATCAAAAAAACAATATATTTAATGGTTGCAGCATTGATGGTGGCACTATCGCCCACTGCCTATTCGGAAACGCCTGATGCTGAAGAGATGTGGAAGATCATCCAGCAGCAACAAAAGGTGATAGAGCAGTTACAAAAGAAGCTCGAACAGACAGAAGAGAAAGTTCAGGTGACGGAGCAGAAAGTCGAAGAGACGGCCCAGGAAGTTGAAGCGGCGGCTGAGGCAATCGAGACTGCATCATCTTCGACAACCGGCAGTGGCTGGTGGGAAAGGACCAGCCTCGGTGGTTATGGTGAACTTCACTTCAATAGCCGAGATGGCGACGACCAGGTCGATTTTCACCGTTACGTACTCTACGTTGGACATGAATTTACCGATAGCGTCCGCTTCTTCTCAGAGTGGGAGTTGGAACATTCTCTGGCAGGCGAAGGTAAGCCCGGTGAAGTGGAGCTCGAACAAGCCTGGATTGAATTGGATATCAATGATAATCATCGCTTCCGTGCCGGTCTGGATATCCTGCCTATCGGTATTATCAATCCTACGCATGAACCAAATACCTTTTATGGCGTAGAGAGAAACCGTGTTGAATCGGAAATCATTCCGGCAACATGGTGGGAAGCAGGCGCAGGATTTAATGGTGAATTTGCACCGGGTTGGAATTATCACGTCGTTCTTCACTCAGGACTGGATGTCCCGGTTACTGGTTCCAGTGCCGGTAGAATTCGAAGCGGTCGACAAAAGGTTGCAGAAGCCACAGCTGATCATCTGGCCACAACCGGTAGCTTGAGATTCACCGGTATTCCCGGACTGGAGCTTGGTACTTCATTTCAATACCAGGAAGACATAACCGCGGGTGATGATGTTGGTGCAAACGAAGCAACCTTGTTTACCTTTCACGGTGATTACAAACATAGTTCAGGATTTGGACTACGTGCCTTATACGCCCGTTGGGACCTGGACATGGTCATAGAGGCGGGTACAGAAGATGACGAACAAGATGGTTTCTACATCGAGCCGTCTTATCGCTTTAGCGAGCTGGTGGCAATGGGTGATATAGGTATCTTTGGCCGCTGGCAACAACTTGACCTGGCCAATGACAGAGAAGAAGAAAGTGTAGTAGCTGGTATCCAATGGTGGCCGGTTGATCAGGTTGTCTTCAAGTTTGACTATGAAAACAGGGAAGATGAAGATGCCAACACTGATCAGGATATCTACAGCCTGGGGTTAGGTTTCTCATTCTAATTTCAGAACTGTTATTTAAAGAATTATCGTTTAACGATAATATCCTCTGGTGATGATATTAAGGGCGCTTTTTAAGCGCCCTCTTTTTATGTTTAATTAAATAATGAAGAAAAGATTAATCTATTTTTTTACTGCTGGTTTTATTTTTTTGTGCCTGGATTCACATGCAAAAGGAACCTATTTAGAACCAGAGCAGTTTTTAGTTAATACATTTGGAAACAATGTTCCTAAACCAAAAAAATTATGGATTAAAAAAGACCTGAAGCCGGAAATAAAAAAGATCATGGAACATGATCTGGGCGTTATACGACTACGTTACTGGGATAATGGCGTAAAGACTGCCTGGATATTAGAAGAGATTGGTAGGGATAAACCGATAACCGTTGGTTTAGTCATAAAAGACAAAAAAATTGAAAAGGTCAATGTATTAATCTTTCGTGAATCCAGGGGCTGGGAAGTAAAATATCCCTTCTTTACAGATCAATACAAGCAAGTCAGTCTATTGCCTGGATATAAACTTGATAAAAAGATCGATGGGATATCAGGGGCAACGCTTTCTGTTAATGCGTTAAATAAATTGGCCCGACTTGCGTTATATCTCGACTCATATGTAAAAAAGAATAAATAGTATGTTTGCATTTTTTCAAAAGTGGCACAGGAAGATAGGCATTATTGTTGCACTTTTCGTCATTTTCCTGGTGATTAGTGGCATAGCACTGAATCATAGTCATACACTAAAACTAAACATTCATTATATAAAGAATGATTGGTTGCTTGATTTATATCAAATTAACCCGACAAAAAAACCGATAGGGTTTAATGAAGCGAATAATTGGGTGACTCAAATAGAAAATAGAATTTATTTTAATGATATAGAAGTAGCAAATGATATCGATCAACTATTTGGCCTGATTTTAATTAACGACAATTTTGTTATTGCTATGGATGGCCAGTTAACACTGGTATCTAAACAAGGGGAAATCATAGAGCATATGACTGGTGCCGACGGTGTTCCTGCAGGGATGCGTGAGATTGGTATTTCAGATGAAAAAAATATAATTATTAAAGCCGCACATGGATTTTATCAGGTAAATCTCGATGAACTTGAGTGGGAGGAATTTGATCATCTTGATGCTGTATGGTCAAAGGCCAAACCATTACCGAATGAGCTTGAACAATCACTACTTAAAAAATATCGAGGCACAGGACTCAGCATGGAAAGAGTCTTACTGGATTTACACAGTGGCAGAATTTTAGGTCCATGGGGGGTGTATCTGGTTGATATTGCCGCGATATTGTTTTTATTGCTGGCTTTAAGCGGCTCCTGGATGTGGTGGACAAAACGCTAAAAAAATTTTTACATATTATGTAATTCGGAATCATTATCATTTATACTTTCAAAATACGGAAATAAGCTATAAAAATGAAGAACTTATTAATTATTGTATTACTGCTTTTTCAACAACAACTATTTGCTGCGGAAGTGAATGTCTATTCCGCGCGTAAAGAGGCCTTGATTAAACCGTTATTCGATCAGTTTACTGAACAAACAGGCATCGATGTAAATCTTGTAACCGGTAAGGCAGACACATTAATAAAACGTCTGGAAGTTGAAGACAAAAATAGTCCCGCGGATATTTTAATAACTGTTGATGTTGCCCGCTTAATCAGAGGAAAAGAAAAAGGACTATTTCAATCCGTGAATTCAACTATTTTAGAAGAAACTATTCCTGTTCATTACCGCGATAGTAATAAAGAATGGTTTGGTTTGTCATTGCGATCACGTGTCATGGTTTATGCGCCTGATCGTGTTACTGATGATGAGCTTGACAGCTATATCGATCTTGCTGATGAAACCTGGAAGAATCGATTATGTGTCCGTTCATCTTCTAACGTCTATAATCAGTCATTAGTTGCTGCCATGATTTCAAATTATGGTATTGAAAAAACGAAACACTGGGCGGATAGATTAGTTGGTAATTTTGCAAGACCTCCTAAAGGTGGTGATCGCGATCAAATTAAGGCTGTTGCAGCCGGGATATGCGATGTTGCTTTAGTTAATAACTATTACCTGGCGGGCATGTTGGAATCATCACGAGATGATGAAGTCACTGCAGCTAAAAAAGTAAAATTATTCTGGCCAAATCAAGATGGTCGTGGTGCACATATGAATATTAGTGGTGCTGCACTTTTAAAATCGGCGAAACATAAAAATGAAGCGGTGAAATTACTTGAATTTCTTGTTAGTGATGCTGCACAACAATGGTATGCAGACACCAATCACGAATATTCCATTAACCAGAAAATAAAAAGTAATTCAATATTAAAAAATTGGGGTGACTTTAAAGCTGATACATTAAATTTAAGCCTGTTAGGCAAACATAATACGGATGCTGTCATATTAATGGACCAGGTTGGTTGGAAATGATGACACCATGCTTGTTACACGATCAACACAAGCAATTCCACTCAACCTGAATCACAAAGCTTTTTCTTTTCTGTCCTCAAAATGGAATATTACTCTGATATTCATTTCATTCTTGTTTTGTATTCCTTTATTAATCATTTTTGGATCACTATTTTTTCCGGCAAAGGAAATCTGGTTACATTTAATTGATACCGTACTTATTGATTATATAAGTAACTCTTTCGCATTATCAATTGGTGTTGGTTGTTTAAGTCTTGTGTTAGGAATCATCCCTGCCTGGTTAGTCACCATGTATCGATTTCCAATGAGTCGATTCCTTGAATGGGCATTGCTATTACCGATGGCGATGCCTGCATATATCATTGCCTATAGCTATACTGGTTTACTTGAATTTGCCGGACCACTGCAAACATTCTTAAGAGAAATAACCGGTTGGCAATATCATGACTACTGGTTCCCGGAGATCCGCTCATTGGGCGGAGCAATAATTATGCTATCCCTTGTTCTATATCCATATGTTTATTTGTTGGCTCGCGCCGCATTTATTGAACAATCTATTTGTGTGTTGGAAGTTTCAAGGACTCTGGGATGTAATACGATTACAGCATTCAGGCGTGTTGCATTACCTCTGGCACGACCCGCCATTATCGTTGGTTTATCGTTAGTCATTATGGAAACACTGGCGGACTATGGCACTGTGCAATATTTCGGTGTCTCTACATTCACGACCGGTATCTTTAGAACCTGGTTTGGACTTGGTAACAGCCTGGCCGCTGCACAATTATCTGCCTTGTTATTGGTGTTTGTTGCGATATTTTTATATATGGAAAAACGATCCCGAAAACAGGCACGTTTTCATCACACTAGCAGTCGTTACAGTTCATTACTGCAACATAGGTTGAGTAGAAAAAAAGGACTATTAGCCTTCACATTCTGTTCATCGCCGTTAATTTTTGGATTTCTGGTGCCAGTCTACTTCTTAACAAACTGGGCCTTTGAAACCTATTCGCATGTTATAGATAAAAATTTCTATCAATTATTAATAAACAGCCTGTTACTCGCTTCGATTGCCTCGTTACTTGCTCTATTGATTGCATTATTTATGGCGTATTCGAACAGAAATTCAAATTCACCACTAAACCATTTTATGGTTCGATTAGTTAGCCTAGGTTACGCTATCCCCGGAACTGTTATTGCAGTAGGTGTGTTAATCCCGTTTGCCTGGTTTGATAATACATTAGATACATTTTTAACCAGGCAATTTAATATAAGTAGCGGTCTGTTAATCAGTGGTACTGTATTTACATTAGTATTTGCCTATCTGGTTCGTTTTCTGGCCGTTTCTATAAATACGGTAGAAGCAGGTTTAATAAAGATAAAACCTGTCATGGATGAAGTTGCTAAAACTACAGGAATGACATCAGGTAAAATTATCGGCCGCATTCATATCCCTATGATGCGGGGAAGCCTGTTAACAGCACTTTTATTAGTATTCGTTGACGTAATGAAAGAACTTCCTGCAACACTTATTTTAAGACCCTTTAATTTTAATACGCTTGCAGTCCGTGCCTATGAGCTGGCCAATGAAGAACGTCTGGCTGATGCTGCTGTTCCGGCATTGGCTATTGTTATTGCTGGTATTATACCGGTTATTATGATCAGTAATTCTATCTCCAAATCACGTCCCGGCCATGAGTAATGCGATTGAGTTAAAAAATATTAGCGTCTCTATAGAAGACCGGGTAATACTCGATAATATTTCATTTGGACTGAATGAAGGAGGAATTGCTTGTCTACTCGGACCCAGTGGTTGTGGTAAGACAACTTTATTACGTTGCATAGCTGGATTTCAGTATCAACAACAGGGTGAAGTATGGATAAAGGGTGTCAGGGCGAGTAACCCGGTTCATTATCTCCCTGTTGAACAAAGACAGATAGGTATGGTGTTTCAGGATTACGCATTGTTTCCACATTTAAATGTGGCTGACAATATTATTTTTGGCCTGAAAAAACTTGATAAACAAAGAACCAAACAGCGTTTGGATGAATTGATCGAATTATTCTCTCTTGCAGAACATGTAAACAAATATCCACATCGTTTATCCGGCGGACAACAACAACGGGTTGCACTAGCCAGGGCCATGGCTTCGCGACCGGGAGTTTTATTAATGGATGAACCATTTGCCAGCCTTGACATAGAACTACGGGAGCAGATTGCCAGGGAAGTACATCAAATATTAAAACAGGATGGCATTACAACAATAATGGTTAGTCATAATCAACTTGAAGCATTTGCAATAGCGGATGTTATTGGTGTAATGAACGAAGGAAAGCTATTACAGTGGGACAATGCATTCAATTTATACCATGAACCGGAATCATCCGAAGTCGCTGACTTTATTGGAGAAGGTGTGTTCATCCCGGGTAAAGTTATTAATGAAAAAAAGGTCCAAACCGAGATTGGAAATATTACCGGGCAATCTCCTCACGGTTTCCAGCCTGGAAGTAAAGTAAATGTGTTAATTCGACCCGATGACATTTTACATGATGACGATAGTTCTATGACTGCATGTGTCAGAGATAAGGCTTTTAGAGGTGCAGAATTTTTATATACGCTGGAACTTGAAAGTGGCTTACGCTTATTGAGTCTGGTACCCAGTCATCATAATCACCCGGTAAATGAACCCATTGGCATAAAGCTGGAAATTGATCACCTGGTTATTTTTCCTGCATAGATTTAAATAAAATATTCAAACAATTGTTGTGGTGGCGAAGTGCTGTTTGCTGTCTTAAACTAATTAAATTATAAATATGCTTTTGTATTTAACTATAAAAAATGAGTGGAAATAAAAATGCATAATGTCCCCGGCGAATTAAAATATACAGCAACACACACCTGGGTCGAAGAACTTGGAGAAAATAAATACCGTGTTGGAATCACGGATTTTGCCCAGGATGAGCTTGGTGATATCGTATTCGTAGAACCACCCGAACTTAACCGGGAGTACTCACAATCAGATGAATGTGCGGTTGTTGAATCTGTTAAATCGACTTCAGATATATATTGCCCACTTAGTGGTACTATCCTGGAAATTAACGAATTACTTGAAGATTCACCGGAAACAATAAATAGTGAACCATATAATGAAGGGTGGGTTTTTATTATTCATGCAGTGGATAATTCAGAACTCGAAGAATTAATAAATGCTGAAACTTATTCAGAGTTAACGGAAGAGGGCTAAACAACATGGCAACTATCACATTACAAGGCAATGAAATACATACTAACGGGGATTTACCAAAAAAAGGGGATACTGCGCCGGATTTTACACTGGTAGATTCAGAATTAGGTGATGTTACTCTAGAAACCTATAAAGGGAAGAAAAAACTATTAAGTATCGTACCCAGCCTGGATACTCCTGTCTGTGCAACATCAACAAAAAAATTTAATGACGCCGCAAAAGACAAATCAGATGCCGTCTTTTTAATGATTGCAACTGACTTACCATTTGCGATGTCCCGTTTTTGTAGTGCAGAGGGTACTGATAATGTTATTACCTTATCATTAATGCGATCCCGGAAATTTGCAAAAGACTACGGGGTACTAATCGAAGATGGGCCTCTGGCTGGTATTACCGCACGGGCTGTCGTTGTTATCGATGAAAATGACAAGGTTATTCATTCCGAGCTGGTACCGGAAATAGCACAGGAACCGGATTACGATGCTGCACTTGCGGCATTATAAAAACTAATAACAATTTACCCAGGGTAGGTGATTAATGGCGTCGCAGGGTCCAACCGGTATTGTTCGAATTATTAAAGCAGCGGGATATTCCTGGCAGGGCTTGAAGGCTGCCTACGCCTATGAAGAAGCTTTTCGACAGGAGATATTACTTGCAATTATTACTATTCCGCTTGGATTCTATCTTGGTAATAACGGAATAGAGAAAGCTCTATTAATCAGCGTAATTCTCTTGATACTTATTACCGAATTACTCAATACAGGAATAGAAGTAATCACAGATCGGGTTGGGACAGATCACCACGAATTATCCGGAAGAGCAAAAGATATTGGCTCATCTGCAGTTTGCCTGAGCATTATTAATGCGATACTGGTTTGGGCATTAGTACTAATAAACTAGTGTGTATAAATTCATATTATTAATAATACTGGTTACATTATCCCGGTCAGTTCTTGCAGATAAACCTCCTCATGAATCCTGGACATTCAGCTTTGGTTTTGAAAATGATCTCTTTGCTGATACCGATCGATTCTATACAAACGGGATAAAACTTAACTGGATATCTCCCGAGCTAAAATGGTTTGAAGATCTGGAATGGATAAAACGCGACGCCTTTCTAAGTGATACTTTAAAACAGTTCATTAAGTTACTTCCCTATAATGAAGACCCAAACCGGCAACGGCATTTTTCGTTTTCAATCGGCCAAAAGATTTTTACACCGGAAGACATAAATAATTTCAATCTGGTTACTACTGATCGACCCTATGCTGCCTGGTTGTATGGCGATATTGCATTTCATAGTAAAAATGAAAGGCAACTGGATACTTTTGGAGTACAACTGGGTTTGATTGGTGATTTTGCACTGGGTGAAGAAGCCCAGGATCTGGTTCATTCCATTCGAGGGATTGCCAAGGCCAATGGTTGGGATAACCAGCTTGATAACGAAATTGGTCTGGCATTAATTTATGATCGGAAACAACGGTTAATACGGCGAACGGATGTCAAGGGACTATTTGGTTTCGACTCCATCATCCATATCGGCGGGGCAGCAGGAAACGTTTTTACACATTTAAATACTGGTGCCGAATTTCGTATTGGTTGGAATATTCCCACCGATTTTGGCTCAGCCCTGATAAGACCTGCGGGCAATACCAACGCACCTGCCGATGCACATGACCCGCGTTATTTATCAGGTAAAGACGCATTAAGCTTTTATTTCTTTGGAGCCGTAAATGGTCGGTGGGTGTTGAGAGATATTTTTCTCGATGGAAATACCTTTAGTGATAGTCACAGTGTCGATAAAGAATCACTGGTTGGTGAATTTATTATTGGTTCAAGCATGGTATTCAAGAATATAAAATTATCTTATGCGCAGGTATTTCGTTCTAAAGAGTTTGAGTTACAACGGAGTGGACAAAGTTTTGGATCGATTTCAATTTCTTATACCTATTAATTACAAACCGGGCAGTTAGGATCTTTTTTCAAAATTGCCTGATTCCACTCCATATGTAAGGCATCCATTAATAATAATTTACCTTGTAGCGTTTCCCCGATACCCATAATCAACTTCATTGTCTCATTCGCCTGTATGCTACCTATAATACCTAACAGCGGTGCAACCACACCATTTGCTGTACACGTCTCCTGGGTAGCCACATCTTCATTGTACAAACAACGGTAACATGGAGAGCCTTTATCAAGTGGATTGAATACTGATACCTGTCCTTCAAACCGAATTGCTGCACCGGAAACCAGAGGCGTTCCGGTTTTTACTGATGCTTCATTTAAAGCAAATCGCGTTTTAAAATTGTCCGATGCATCAACGATAACCGTTGCTTTATCAGCTTGATCATACAACTCATTCTCATCTAATACATGATCGATACACTCGATTTTTATTTCCGGATTAAGCGCTTGTAAATGTTCTCTGGCAGAATCAATCTTTGGCCGATCTATATTTGGCGTAGTATGAACTATTTGGCGTTGAAGATTACTGAGATCAACTTTATCAAAATCAACCAGTACTAAATGACCCACGCCCGCACTTGCGAGATACATTGAAACAGGAGAACCAAGGCCACCAAGACCAATAATTAATACGCGTGCCTCATTAAGTTTTTGCTGGCCTGCTGCATCGATCTCCGGCAACATCATCTGTCGGCTATAGCGTAATAGTTGTTCGTCATTCATGCTGAATCAATTCTACCTTTTTGCAAACCTAGATACATATTTTGTATATAAAAAGTCCAACCACCCTTATGCCTGAGATGGTCCTGTCTGTTTCTTTCACAATAGCTGTTTAATAAAGAGAAAAAACTTTTTTCTCTTATGTTGTTTTTATCATTGTCCTGAATATTCATGTCAGCCATTGACCAAGAGTAATGCGTTCATGTCCACTATAATCTCTTATGGTAGATACATTTCTTATATTATTTTCACCCATTAAACTTCTAACAGCATTCCCTTGTTCAAAACCATGTTCAAGTATTAACCAACCTTCACTTTTTAAATGATATATTGCATCTGATATTATTGCTTTAATATCATTCAGCCCATCCTCACCTGATGCCAGGGCAGATACCGGTTCAAACCTGACGTCACCTTGTGCAAGATGTGAATCATTAGCACTTATATAAGGTGGATTGCTTAAAATTAGGTCGTAAAAATGATCTTTTTCCATTTCAAACCAATTTGAATTTTTAAATGTAATATTTTCTATTTTATGTGTCTTTGCATTTTCCATTGCAACCTGTAGTGCATTATTATTTATATCGGTAGCTGTTACCGTTGCTAACGGTCTTTCAGATGCAATAGCGATTGCAATCGCTCCTGAGCCAGTACCTAAATCTATAATTGAACAAGAACCATCTTTATTAATTTTTTCCAATGCAGTTTCAACCAATAATTCGGTCTCGGGTCGAGGTATTAAAGTATCCGCTGTTATTTTCAACTTCATTGACCAGAATTCCTTGTTATTAATCAAATATGCAATCGGATGGCCCTGTTTGCGTAAATTGATTAATTCATCCAGGGATTGTGCATCACTTTCAGAAAGATTTAGCTCGGGGGAAGAATAAAGTTTACTGCGGTCACAATTCAAAACTGAACATAATAATAATTCTGTATCCAGATTCGCGCTGGCAGATGCAACCAGTTTTTCTCTGGCATTTTTAAGTGTTTCGTTGATTTGCATTTTTAATCACCAAGTGAAGCCAAAAGATCTGCCTGATGCTCATTAATCAATGAATCAATGACCATATCAAGATTACCCTCAAGAAATTCATCAAGTCGATACAATGTCAGGTTAATACGATGATCCGTTACGCGTCCCTGTGGAAAATTATAGGTACGAATACGTTCTGATCGATCGCCGCTACCCACAAGGTTCCTTCGATTTTCAGCTTGCTCGGTTTGTTGTTTTTCACGTTCACTACTAAGTAACTTCGCCTGTAACAATGACATCGCCCGTGCCTTGTTTTTATGTTGTGAACGTTCGTCCTGACATTCAACAACGGTATTTGTAGGAATATGGGTAATACGTATCGCAGAATCCGTTTTATTCACATGTTGACCGCCGGCACCCGATGCACGAAAAGTATCTATACGGAGATCGGCTGTATTTATTTCAATCTCACTAACTTCATCGACTTCCGGTAAAACTGCAACCGTACATGCTGAAGTATGTATGCGGCCTTGTGATTCGGTTTCAGGTACTCGTTGTACCCGGTGAGCCCCTGATTCAAATTTTAACCTGGAATAGGCACCGTCACCTATTACCCGCATAATGACTTCCTTATAACCTTCCAGATCACTTTCAGCTGCACTGATATGCTCTATCCTCCAACCACGGGATTCTGCATAACGCGAATACATGCGCATTAAGTCACCGGCAAACAGTGCAGCTTCTTCACCGCCTGTCCCTGCTCTAATTTCAAGGAAGATATTGCTATTATCTGCAGGATCCTTTGGTAGTAGTAAAACCTGTAACTCATCATCTAATCGTTCATGTTCCAGTTCTGCCTGTTTTAATTCTTCTGCAGCCAATTCCTGTAACTCTTTATCATTGTCTTTTAACATTTCGCGTGCATTCTCAATGTCATCACTTGCTTTACGATATTCATTGAAACAATTAACGATAGGACGTACCTCGGCATATTCCTGTGAAAGTTCACGGAATTTATTTTGATCATTAATAATACCTGGATCAGAAAGTAAACCATCCAGTTCTTCCTGACGTTCCATTAGTTTCTCGAGTTTTATTTGTAGTGATTCTTTCATAGTTAAATTTTTATTGATGAAATAGCTCGAATGAATGAGCAAAGAATATATCTATTAGCTAATGCAGCTAATGTTTTTTTTCTTTTTTATTAACTTGTCTATTTAAGTTATATAGTTCTTCTGCAGCCTGTAACAGGTCATTTCTGTTATTTGCACTGGCATTTCTGAGTTGCGAACTGGGAGAGTGTATAAGTTTATTGGTCAAGGCCCTTGTTGTTTCCTGCAGAATCGATTCGGGATCGCCACCTTTTCTGAGTTTGGTTAATCCTGCCTGAATAACTTCTTCCTGAATCAATTCGGCCTGACCACGCAATGCACGTATGGTTGACACAGCATCCAATGAGTTTAACCAATCCATATATTCCCGGGCTTGTGTATCGATTATCTTCTCAGCTTGTTTTGCAGCTTGTTGACGATTGCGCAGGTTTTCCTGAACCATATCCTTTAAATCATCGACGCTATAGAGGTAAATATCATCCATTTCACCTACCTCAACTTCGATATCTCTTGGTACTGCAATATCAACCATAAACATGGGTTTATGCTTTCTTGCTTTAATAGCACTCTCTACCGCACCTTTACCAAGAATGGGTAACTGGCTTGCGGTTGATGAAATGACAATATCCGCTTCGGCCAGATGTTTTGGTATATCCCCAATCTGAATAGCATATACCGAATATTCACTTGCTAATCGTTGTGATCGTTCCAATGTTCGATTGGCAATAATCATTCTACGTAGACCATTTTCATAAAGATGCTTGGTAGCCAGCTCAATGGTCTCGCCTGCACCAATTAATAGCGCCGTTTGATCTTTCAATTCACCAAATATTTGTTGTGCCAATCTTACTGCAGCGAATGCAACTGATACTGGATGACTACCGATTGCTGTATTACTTCTGATCTCTTTTGCGACATGGAATGAATGTTGAAACAGTCGATTTAGTTGATGACCAATACTGCCCGCGTGAATTGCCTTTTGATAAGCTTCTTTTAGTTGTCCAAGAACTTGTGGTTCTCCCAGAACCATTGAATCCAGCCCGCTGGCAACGCGTAATACGTGACGTACAGCATTTTCATTAGGGTGGCTGTATAAGAAGGGCTTTAACAATCCGGGTTGCATACCGTGAAAATTATGTAACCAATCTATTGGACTGTTATGTTTTTCTTGATCAAGACTGCAATAAATCTCCGTCCTGTTGCAGGTCGACAAAATTGCGGCTTCATGCACACCTACCTGGTGCTTTAACTCACTTAACGCATCGGAGACCGTTTCGTTGCCAAAACTCACCTTTTCCCGCACATCGATTGGTGCCGTTGCGTGATTTATACCATATGCAATGAGTGCCATAATTTTATTAATTAAATGAAATTGTTATGAAAATTCTGTGCCACGAAGCGCAAGAATACAACAAAAACCTGGATAAACTTATACTAAAATGAACAAATTTCATTGATTTGAATCAAGTAATAAATACCCTGTACGATAAGCTGTACAGCATCAATAAGTATATGATTTTTAGCCCTAACATGACAAAATGACCAGATAAAACGGTAAACAGGATTTAATATGACAAGCTTTTCAAACTCCCAAATAGTGCAGTGTCTACTCATATTGACACTGACTCTGGGTATTAGTGCCTGTACTACCGTTCCAACAGAACCTGCATCAGAGCAGGAAGCCGCACAAGAAACAACAGGAGCGACGCCTGAACAAAAGACAACTGCTGAAGAAGAAGCTGTTGTCAGGAAAAAGCCGGAACGACCGAAGATAGAACTGACTGAAGACATACTGTTTAAAGTATTGGTCGCGGAGGTTGCTGGTCAGCGCGGTAAAATTGATATTGCCGTAGAAAATTACCTCGACCTTGCAAGAACTACCCGGGATCCTGCTGTCATAGAACGTGCTGCCCGTATTGCTGTTTATGCACGTGATGATGTTGCAGCCCATGAGACAGCAAAACTCTGGACAGATGTTGATCCTTATAATTCTGATGCACACCAGATATTAACTGTCATGACCCTGAGAAAGGGCGATATCGATCAGGCATTAAACCATTTGGAAGTCATACTGAAAAACTCACAGGGAAAATTTGATCAGAAACTGTGGATGATTGCTAACTTTCTTGGACGGGAAGAAAACCAGTCAGCCGTATTACAGTTGATGGAACGGCTCATGGAAAACCGAATGGATGATGCCGAAGCTATGTATGCCTTTGCACATGTATCTGCCCGTATGGGTGATACCGAACGTTCTCAAGCATTACTGGAACGTGTCCTTGAGTTAAAACCTGGTAATGAGACTGCCGCAATTACCTACATCTCTTTACTTCAAAAAAAGGGAGATACAAATAAGGCGATCGAATGGCTAGAAAATGCGTTAAAGGATAAAGAAGATGATTTTAATCTTCGTATGGCTTATGCAAGATTGTTAACCGATGCCAAACGCTTTGACGAAGCAAGACGACAGTTTGAAATTTTATCCGTACAGGCACCAAATAATATTGATGTACTTTATGCGCTAGGTCTATTGTATTTACAGGTTAATCGCCTTGACGACGCTGAACAATACTTCACACGTTTAAGTAAATTAAAGAAGCGTGTATTCGATGCTAATTATTATCTGGGTCGAATTGCTGAAGAGAAGAAAGATTTGGATAAGGCAAGTAATTTATATCAGGGTGTTCATGGAGGAGAAAACCATTTTGATGCGCAAATCCGGCTTAGTTTAATCCTGGCAAAACAAGGTGACGTAGATAAAGCCCTCGGTAATATTAGATCTATAGAAAATAAGAACCCGACAAACAGGCTTATCCTGATACAGGCTGAAGGTGAAATATTAACCGGAGTAAAACGTTATACCGAAGCCATGAGTGTCTATGATAAGGCTATTGCTGAACAAAGCCATCCGGATCTATTGTATTCCCGCGCCATGTTGGCTGAGAAAATGGGTAAGCTCGACATTCTCGAAGCCGATCTAAAAACAATACTTGCTGATGACGCAGATAATGCTACAGCATTAAATGCATTGGGATATACATTGGCTGATCGAACTGATCGATACGATGAAGCATATGAATATATAAAACGTGCATATGAATTGAGCCCCGAGGACTTTTATATTCTTGATAGCATGGGTTGGGTGTTATACCGGCTTGGTAAACTTGATGAAGCTGTCGAATTTTTAAGAAAGGCACTTGCCTTAAGGAACGATCCGGAGATAGCTGCTCATCTGGGAGAAGTACTTTGGGTTATGGGAAATAAAGAGGCTGCCAAAGAAATCTGGGAAACAGCACTTAAAGACACACCCACTGACAACAGGTTACTGGAAGTCATCCAACGATTTAAACCGTGAACCGGTTAACTGGTTTTTTTCTTTTATTCTTTCTTATAGGTGGTTGTGCGCAGGCACCTGAAAAATTAAACCAGACAAATTCTTCACGCTGGCTCGAACACCAACTTGATATAAACGCTATTGAGTCATGGCACATCAGGGGGCGCGTTGCCATTAAAAATGATAATGAAAGCGGCACCTTAACACTGCATTGGAACCAGGAAAAAAATAATTATGAACTGCGCTTCATTGCACCTTTCGGCCAGGGGACTTATATCTTAACGGGTTCCCCCGATGGCGTGATTATGCAAGGAACCGATAACAATGTGTTGACCGCCACGACAGCTGAACAATTAATGCAGGACGTGCTTGGCTGGTCTGTGCACCTTAATGGACTTAAATATTGGGTAAGGGGGATCCCGGAACCCGATGTAAATCATGGGCAAATACTGCTCGATCAACAAGGACGCCTGGCCAACATGAACCAGGCCGGGTTTAATGTCAGCATAACACGTTACACTAATCATAACGGTATATCATTACCTGAAAAATTATCTATCAGGAATGATAGTATTCAGCTCAAACTAATCATACAGAACTGGAATATTTAAATACGTGCTAAGTACTGCGTGGCCTGCTCCGGCCAAACTTAATCTTTTTTTGCATATCATTGGTCAACGGCCTGACGGTTATCATTTACTACAAACCGTTTTTCAATTTATTGATCTTGTTGACTACATTGATTTCAATATTTTGAATTCAGATAAAATTGTACGCCGCTCTAGTCTCCCGGACGTAAAGCCTGAAAATGATTTAGTAATTCAGGCTGCACATAGTCTTAAAGAATATACAAATTGCAAATTCGGAGTCGAAATCAATGTAAAAAAAAATATTCCTGTGGGAGGAGGCCTGGGTGGCGGTAGTTCCAATGCAGCCACAACCCTGCATGCTCTCAATCAATTATGGGATACAAAACTTGGTGTCGAGGAATTGGCAAGTCTTGGATTGAAATTGGGAGCAGATGTGCCCGTCTTTATTCATGCCCATGCTGCATGGGCCGAAGGGGTTGGTGAAAAACTAACCCCGATAGAACCGCAAGAAGATACTTATCTGCTTATCTATCCGGGTTGTAGTGTAAATACAGTCAGTATTTTTAGATCACCTGATTTGACACGGAATACGCCTGCAATCACAATACGCGCCTTCCTCGAAGCTGGAGGGAAGAACGATTGCGAAAGCGTTGTTCGAGACCAATACAAAGAAGTTACCAAGGCATTAGACTGGTTAAATAACTTTGCACCAGCAAGATTGACCGGGACAGGTAGTTGTTTATTCGCTGCGTTTTCCAGTCGACAAGAGGCGTTAGAAGTTAACAAGCAACTACCAGAAAATTGGAAGGGTTATGTTGTTAATGGTATGAATCGTTCTCCATTATTAGAACGATTGGTGAAAGAATCCTCGAGTTCATAAACAAGTTTATTCGCATATTAAAAACAAGATCATGATGGGGTATAGCCAAGTTGGTAAGGCACAGGGTTTTGATCCCTGCATTCCCAGGTTCGAGTCCTGGTACCCCAGCCAATTTTTTTAATTGTCTGGAGAAAATTAAACTAATGTCTATTTCCAATATGATGATTTTCAGCGGTAATGCTAACCCGAAGCTTGCACTGGAATCTGCCGAGTATCTGAATATGCCGCTGGGCAAGATCTCGGTTGGAAGGTTCAGTGATGGCGAGGTTATGGTCGAAATCAATGAAAATGTCAGGGGCCGGGATGTCTATATCATGCAGCCAATATGTGCACCGACCAATGACAATCTGATGGAATTACTGGTCATGTCTGATGCAATCAGGCGTGCCTCAGCAACCCGTATCACTGCTGTCATTCCTTATCTTGGCTATGCGCGCCAGGATCGACGTTCACGTTCATCCCGGGTCCCGATTACGGCCAAGGTTGTCGCCAATATGATTACATCTACAGGGATAGACAGGGTATTAACCGTTGACCTGCATGCTGACCAGATCCAGGGGTTTTTTGATATTCCGCTCGATAATGTTTACGGCTCACCTGTGCTTTTGGGCGACTTATGGAAGCACAAATACCCTGATTTAATGGTTGTTTCTCCCGATGTCGGTGGTGTAGTTCGCGCGAGGGCCCTGGCAAAGCGCCTGGATGATACCGAACTGGCGATTATTGATAAACGTCGTCCGAACCCAAATGAATCTGAAGTGATGAATATTATCGGTGATGTCGATGGCCGAACCTGCGTGATTATTGACGATTTGGTCGATACCGCCGGGACACTATGTAATGCAGCAGGGGCATTGAAGGATTTTGGCGCAAAAAAGGTCGTCGCTTATTGTACGCATGCGGTCCTTTCAGGCAATGCTGTGAAGAATATAGACAATTCAAGACTTGATGAATTGGTTGTAACAGATACAATTCCACTCCGCTCAGAGGCAGCAACCTGTGAGCGGATTCGTCAACTCAGCGTTGCAGCGATGCTTGCTGAGAGTATGAGACGAATCGCCGAGGGAGAATCCTTAAGCTCGATGTTTCTGGATTAATCCATTGGCAAAGGTTCTCCGAATTGGTCGCGATCCGGAGAGGCATAAAAACGTAACTATTAAGGAGTCATTCTAAAATGAATCAATTTGAGCTCGTCGCCGAAACGCGCGAGGATGTAGGGAAAGGTGCGAGCCGCCGCCTACGCCGCGCTGGCAAAATACCCGGCATCGTCTATGGGACTGATAAAGATGCCACCATGATTACACTGGATCACAATGAACTTATGCATCAGCTTGATCATGAAGCTTTCTATTCTCACATTTTAAGTCTGAAGATAGGTAAAAAGGCTGCAGAAAAGGTTGTATTGAAAGATCTGCAACGCCACCCATATAAACGTGCTGTAATGCATGTCGATCTGCAACGCATCAATGAGAATGAATCATTGACCATGCGTATTCCGCTACATTACATCAACGAAGATAAATGTATTGGCGTAAAACAGGATGGAGGTGTCGTTAGTCACCTTATCACAGAAATTGATATTGTTTGCTTGCCTAAAGACCTGCCTGAATTTATTGAAGTCGATATGCATAATGTTGAACTTAATGAGACGGTTCAACTTTCAGACCTGAAACTTCCAGAAGGTGTTGAGCTTTATAGCTTGTTGCACGGCGGGGACGACACACAGGCTATTGCAACTGTGCATCTGCCTAAGGCTGTTGAAATAGAAGAAGAGATCGAAGGCATTGAAGGCGTTGAAGGCGTTGAGGCGGAAGAAGGTGCCGTTGCTGCAGTAGAACCCGCACCTGAAGAGGCACCTTCAGAGGACAGCGAAAGCTGAGCCTGTTAGCAGGCCAGGCTGTTGTCAGCTTCCATAAAATTAATAGTGGGCCTGGGTAATCCAGGCCCGGAACATCTATTAACTCGACATAATGCCGGATTCTGGTTCGTTGATGCCCTTGTAAATAAATTATCTTTAAATTTATCCGTAGATAAAAAATTCCAGTCGGAAATTTGTCGTTATCAATCTGATAATATTGATTGCTGGATATGTAAACCACAAACTTATATGAACGAAAGTGGTACTTCTGTGCAATCTCTACTTGCCTATTACAAGATCCCGATAGAACAAATGCTTGTCATTCATGATGAAATTGATCTTGATGTTGGCACTATACGTTTCAAAAGTGGCGGCGGTCATGGCGGAAATAATGGCATCAGGGATATCATCACGAAAACAGGTAATAATAATTTTAATAGACTACGAATAGGTATCGGACACCCTGGAGATCCGAATCAGGTTTCGTCATATGTACTTGGAAGACCAAATCGCGATGATGAAGATAAAATTATCCATTCAATCGTCAGCGTTATTGATAACACTGATTTATTATTTTCCGGGCAAATTCAAAAACTAATGAATCAATTTAACAAGAGAAAGCCTGCTGCCGAATCTGAATAGAGCGGGTTTTTAGAGCTTAACGCCATTCTCAATCAATATTTTTCTCAAATCCTGAATAATTGGAAAAATTTCCTGATTCCAGTCTTCCCCTTGTGCATCATGTGCGGCTTGTTCTAATTCAACGATCCAGCGATCCTCCGCAAAAATTCCTTCCGTAAACCAGATAATAAAAGGCCAAAATAAATCCATTAACCAGGGCAATGAAGAAGGGCGTTTAAACATCATTAAACCAAAAGTGTGGTTGACCCTTTGCGCCTTATCAACCGGTATATAAACATTCCACAGATCCAATGCGGGTTCTGTTGCACCACGTGGCGTAAATGTTAACCTTTGATAAGGGTAGTCGGTAGTTATGGTCATTAAATCCCGCTCTTTATCTTCCATATTAACGTGAGAAGTTCGTTTTATACGACGTAATATCAATTTTTCACCGATATGCTGTCGTCCTGATTTTCGAGCAAATGTATAATCACATTCGACCCAGTTATTACCCTTGCGCTTTTCCAAAAAAACCGTACGAATACTGCCCATTAATTTTCGATGTAAAAATTGGTGATTCATGTCCATCAGATTTTCGTGCATAAAGCTGTAATGACAGTTAACTTGCCGGTTCAGATAGCGTGTCTTGTAATCTTTTCTCTCCCATGCAGGGATATCAGGAAATGAAGTTAGTTCTGCTTTTTTAGGTTCACCTGGAAATATAAAGATAAAACCATATGCCTCCCGGCAAGGATAACTTTTTACTCCCGTTGGTAATTGTTTGTCCTTATCAAGGTAGGGGACATTGACACAACGCCCGGTTTTGTCATAAGTCCAGCAATGATAACTGCACTGGATCGTTTCCCCTTTAACTTCACCTACCGATAAAGGTATCTGGCGATGTGCACAACGATCTTCCAATGCAAAAACAGTATTAGACTTCGTGCGTACAAGAACTATCGGCTCACCGGCATAACTCACTGAGACAGGTTTATTCTTTTCAAGCGTTTTGGCTAAACACACTGGATACCAAAAATCGGGATCCAGACCAACCCTGCGAATATCAGGGGATCTGATTGATTCATTCGAAATTAATTGATTAGCAACAGCGCCTTCTTTCTTCATGTAAGTATGACAATAAATAAATCCATCTTGTTCCAGTATTAATATGAGATTTAGTGAACCAGTCTATAAAAATGGAATCTGTTATTATTTACCCTACATTACAATATATTTACATCAATAACGATAATTCTAATCCTATTAGAGATAACATCAAATTACGCTTATAATAATTAAAAGAATAATTTTGATTGCTGTCTCTCAAAACTGACACCTTCTGCTCCATAAACATTAGTTAGATCATTCTTAATAAATATGGGTTTTAAATGCGGTATTGTTGGTTTGCCTAATGTAGGCAAGTCAACACTCTTTAATGCACTGACTAAATCAGCTATTGATGCAGAAAATTACCCTTTTTGCACAATAGACCCTCACGTCGGCATTGTTGCTGTACCTGACGAACGATTGCAACAACTTGCCGATTTGGTGAATCCCGAAAAAGTAATACCGGCACATATGGAATTTGTTGATATCGCCGGCCTGGTTGAAGGTGCATCAAAGGGAGAAGGACTGGGAAATAAATTCCTGGCTAATATTCGGGAAACCCATGCCATTGCCCAGGTTGTCCGTTGCTTTGATGATGACAATATAGTTCATGTTGCCGGAAAAGTAGATCCGGTATCGGATATCGAAGTGATTAATACAGAACTCTGTCTTGCGGATCAGGAAACAGTCAACAAAGCACTTGAAAAAGCCAAAAAGCTGGCGCGTAGCGGTAATAAAACTGCATTACAGGAAGAGGAAACGTTTACAAGAGTGTTTGCTCATCTTGATCAAGGATTACCGGTTCGTTCCCTGAGTCTTACAGATGATGAAAAGGCGCTTATTAAAAATTTACATTTACTCACAGAAAAGCCGACGCTTTACATTGCCAATGTTGAAGAAGAGGGACTGGAATCAAATCCCTGGTTAAGCAAGCTGCAGGACATTGCAAATAAAGAAAATTCACAACTCATACCGATATGTGCTGCGATCGAATCAGAAATTGCACAACTGGAAGACAATGAGAAAACTGAATTTCTTGAGGCGCTCGGTATGAAAGAAGCCGGATTAAACCGCATTATCCGTGCAGGCTATCAACTATTAGATTTACAAAATTACTTTACAGCAGGACCTAAAGAAGTTCGTGCCTGGACAATTTCAATTGGTGCTACCGCACCGAAAGCTGCCGGTGTGATCCATACTGACTTTGAACGTGGTTTTATTCGCGCCGAGGTTAGTTCATTTGAAGATTACATTCAGTATAAAGGAGAGCAAGGGACAAAAGATGCAGGCAAATGGCGCTCGGAAGGAAAAGACTATGTGGTGGATGATGGAGATGTCATCCTGTTTAGATTTAATGTTTAATTTTTTTAACTTTATAAGCACACCGGTTGCAAACAAAAAATAAATTTATTCTTGTTATAAGGATATAACGTCTACTTCGTCATACTTTAGCATGTTTGCTGGTTCAAATACCTGTGTCTGTCTTATAATTTCTCTATGCAAAACAACATCGAATCACTTAAAAATGAGATCGTTAAAACGGTAAAGGATTTCAATTCTTCAGGTTTAAGTATCACCACTACCGGGAATCTAAGTGCACGATATGAAGATGGGTTTTTAATAACACCTACAGGTGTAAGTTATAACGAATTAGAAACTGAAGATATTGTTTATTGTGAAACAAACGGAAACACTTCTGATGGGAGTTTACAACCATCCAGCGAGTGGCGTATTCATTCTGCAATCTATTCAAGTAAAAAAGAGATTAATGCAGTTGCTCATGTTCATTCACCTTATGCGACGGGTCTGGCGTGTGCGCAAAAATCAATTCCTGCTTTTCATTATATGATTGCACTTGCCGGTGGTGATGATATTCCCTGTTCAGCATATGCGACTTTTGGTAGTGATGAATTATCTAAAAATATTGTTCAATCATTACAGAACAGAACGGCATGTTTAATGGCCAATCATGGTCAGATAGCTATCGGGAAAGACATCGCTTCTGCCTATAAACTGGCACATGAGGTAGAAGCATTAGCGAAATGGTACTGCATCAGCCTGAATGCTGGGGGACCTGTATTGCTTGATGAAGAAGAAATGAAAACCATCAATAAAAAAATTAAAGACTACGGAAAACAATTTATAAAGAAATAATGGCCGAACTTTATCCATTTCATCTCGCAATACCCGTTAACGATATTGAAATAACACAAAAGTTTTATACAGAGATTATTGGGTGTACCATTGGTCGTAGATCCAAAACCTGGATTGATTTTAATTTTTTTGGTCATCAAGTCTCTGCACACTTAAAGCCGGAAGCAACAGAAAAAACACAAACAAATTCTGTTGATGGTAATAATGTACCTGTCAGACATTTCGGCATTGTGCTGGAATGGGACATATGGCATCGATTCGTTGAAGAATTAAACGGTAAATCTGTAGAATACCTGATTGAACCAATGATAAAGTTTAAAGGACAAGTTGGAGAACAAGCCACGTTCTTTATAGTTGACCCCGGTGGAAATGCACTTGAATTTAAATCATTCAGGAATAAAGCACAATTGTTTAAACATGAATAAAAAAAACGAAATAGAGTTGCCGCCCAAACCGATTGAACCTGATCCATCAGAGTGTTGTAACCGTGGCTGTGAAAATTGTGTTTATGTTTATTATGAAAGAGCGCTTAAACGTTGGGAAAAAAAAGTAGAAAAATTACTGGCAAATAATTAATCATCATATTTTGATTTCATATAGTCTATACCAAAAGTCATAACCGTACGCCATGCGTTCTCAACATCATCATTAAAAATAGAATCAATTTCTTTTACTGTTTCAATTAGAGTTTCAAGCCATAAATCATATAATTCCGGTCGAATATCCAATGCCGACTTAGAATGCCGTTTTGCAACACGATCCAAATAAGCTTCTGCTGCATCATTATTTCTGGTTGCAAGCATAATCATATATAGCGATGCATGAAGCATCATTTTTTGATACTCCATGTCAGTATTGGAAAATTTTTCTTGCACTTCTGGATTTGAGATGACAAATTTTTTATAAAACAGGGTAAGAAAATGTGGATCGGTCTGGCAACGCTCCAGGCTTTCATTAAAGGTATCCATTAATAGTTCATCGAATTTCATCTGACAACTATAACCCGGGAATTAATGAAATTCTTTGAGCTAGATCAATTAATTTTATATTACGATTGAGCTTACAGGAGCTTTTTGCTGCCCCTGCTTGGGCAATTTATAAGACAGATACCGTAATTATGTGATCCATATCTTAACCAAGATAATAGGACACTAAAAAATAAGAAAAAAGATTCCAGGAACAATGAATACATATTGCTGGATATAAGGAACCGCTTCGTATCCGTGAATAGGCAAGTAATATACCCAGAACAAATATCCAAAACATATCATATAAGTCATATTGTAAATGGGTAAGTGCCCACAACGCGGAGAGTAAAAATATTGCCAGGTTCGGATGCAATCTGGATTCTAACCAGGTTCGAAGAATGTATCCTCGATATAAAACTTCTTCGAGAATTGGCGCAAATACAACTATTCCCAGGAAATATAAAAATTTGTAATCAACAGTTTTGAATGTATTTATAACCCACTCCGGCATAGCCGGGCGATCAAATAAAATATCGCAAACATAGTTAGCCAGGAGGATTATTAATGCGACGCCCAACCATTTCATAAACACATTTATCGGTTTTGAATTTAGGGCCAGATATTCCTTAACCTCACGCTTACGACGAAACTTTATAACTAATACAACCAATAATAAGATTAGTATTGTTGCGAAAAAAAAGGCGATACCAATTATATCGCCATCTTCAAAGAGTCGTTGAACCTCCTGTTCATTGGGCTTTACACCACTTTCCAGGGCTTCTATAACACCCAAACCAATTACTGCTGCAATCTGTGTAATTACAATAATTATGAAACCAACAACGAACCAAATTAAACCCGAGAAAAAATTTGACCATGTTTTAATATCGTTATTTATATTGTCACCAGTATTAAAATCGTTCATGTATATATAAAGCGTTAACGGTTAAACTCACGGGCGGCGCTTTGCGCCGTCCATGTGGAGTGATTGGTTATATGCTCTATGCCCATTTAACTTTCGGCTTTCTATTAGTTTTAGCACAATCGCGTAAATACAAATTAATAAGGCTTTGGTAGGGGATACCTTTTTCTTCTGCTAATAATTTGAAGTAACTAATAGTATCTTCATCAAGGCGAATAGTTATCTGTTTCTTGAGTCTTTTTGCATAGGGGTTTTTGACTGATTTAGAAAAATTATATTTATCTCTCATATCTAAAACTCTCATAAATTTTACGTTCAGATTTTTCGGCCCTTCGGGCCGAAATAATGTGGATAGTGTCATCTAGATCAAGATAGCAATGACAAACGACCAGAAGTCTAGGCTTGTGGCTAAATCCTAGCAAAATAAATCTATCTTCATTTTCTGAATGATCTGGATCAGAGATTAACCGTGCAAAATCATCCAGAAAAACAGTTTTCGCCTCTTCAAAAGAAACACCGTGCTTCTTTTGATTAGATTTATTTTTTCGAGCATCCCAGCTGAACTTCAAACTATCCATGCACTAAGTATAACTACATTGTATTTACAATCAAGTTGGCTTTATATATCTGATTTTCAAGTACATAGCGGTTGAGCTCATGGACGCGAGCCTTGCGAACGTCCGTGTAGAGTGATTGGTTAAACACCGTCTGTTGCCTTTTCGGATACTGTTTTTGGAGCGCCTCTAATTAGACGCCACATCACTGCTGCTACAAAAAGAACGATGTGAAAACCAACGTAAAAGAAATAGATTTCTCCGGCTTCGGTCTTCGATGCTTCATCGACAATACCGAGTTCAAACGCCCCGGACGAAGCCACATCACTTAACATGATGCTAGGACTAAGAAATGCCGTGTTGATGATGTTGATTCCGAATGTTATTCCTGAAAGCGTTGGCTGCGATCTGAAGGAAATCAATGCAAAAAGGCTGCAAAGCATAGCTAAGAAAACACCCAACACCGGAATGAATAGAGAAAGTGCCGCGAAGACGAGTGCAACAATTGCAAGGGCTTTCATTCTTGGTTCTCCTCTGTATTGCTTGAGTGTGCCATTGAATAGTTAGCGCTTATTAGTATATTAAGGAAAGGGATTAAATCACCGATGGATATCCTTTAGTTTATTAGTTTTCCCTTTCTACTGCACGATAACCGATATCCTTACGATAAAACATACCATCATAACTAATATCGTTTATTGCATCATAGGCTTGCTGTTTTGCTTCTGTGACGTTATGACCTAATGCAGCGACACACAAGACCCGACCACCTGCTGTTACAATTGAATTATTATTATTTGTTGTGCCTGCATGAAAGACTTTTACGTTATTTGCGAATTCAGTTTCAAGGCCTGAAATGATATCGCCTTTGCTGACGCTGGCTGGATATCCTGCAGATGCAGCGACTACACCTAAGGCTGCACGTTTATCCCATTCAGCTTTATATTCATTTAGTGTATTGTTAGTTGCTGCCAGACAAAGCGATACCAGATCCGTTTTTAATCGCATCATGATTGGCTGTGTTTCCGGATCACCAAAACGGCAATTAAATTCCAGTACTTTTGGTGTGCTATCTTTTGCAACCATTATCCCCGCATAAAGAAAACCCTTGTAAGTTCTGCCTTCTGCTTTCATTCCTTCTACTGTTGGGATAATGACTTCATTTATTATGCGATCATGCATAACACTATCAACAATTGGTGCCGGCGAATAAGCACCCATGCCTCCCGTGTTAGGACCTTTATCGCCTTCATCACGTGCCTTGTGATCCTGTGAACTGGCCAGTGGCAAGATATGTTCACCGTCTGTCATTACGATAAAACTCGCTTCTTCGCCTTCGAGAAATTCTTCAATCACAACACGGTGTCCGGCTTCACCAAATTTATTCCCGGACAACATATTATTGATAGTATTTATCGCTTCCTGTTCAGTATTGGCAATGACAACACCTTTTCCTGCTGCTAAACCATCGGCTTTTATCACAATAGGTATTGATTTTGATTTTACATATTCAATTGCAGAATCAACTTCGGTAAAGACTTCATATTCTGCAGTTGGGATTTGATATTTTTTAAGGAAGTCTTTGGTAAATGATTTGGACCCTTCAAGGATAGCGGCCGCTTTACTTGGTCCGAAACAAACCAAGCTGGCTTGAACAAACTCATCAACAATACCTGCTACCAATGGCGCTTCCGGGCCTATGATCGTGAGATCGATATTTTCTTTTTTTGCAAAGGCCTTTAATGCATCAATGTCTTCTGTGCTGAGCGCAATATTTTCCATTTTATCTTCTGTTGCGGTACCCGCATTGCCGGGTGCAACATAGACAATATCGACCTGATCTGATTGTGCCGCTTTCCATGCCAACGCATGTTCACGACCACCACCACCAACTATTAATACTTTCATTAATGCAAGAAGTGTCTCATCGATGTGAAAACCATGGCAATATTGTGTTCATCTGCCGCTTCTATCACTTCATCATCTCGCATTGAACCACCAGGTTGTATTACTGCAGTAACACCAACCTTCGCAGCGGAATCAAGCCCATCACGAAACGGAAAAAATGCGTCTGATGCCATTACCGATCCGGCGACATCTAAATTTTCATCTTCTGCTTTTATGGCGGCAATACGTGCACTATAGACACGGCTCATCTGACCCGCGCCGATCCCTATCGTCTGGTTATTTTTCGCATAAATTATGGCATTTGATTTAACATACTTCACAACATGCCATGCAAAAACGAGATCGTTTAATTCCTGCTCTGTGGGTTCCCTTTTTGTGACAACTTTTAACTTATCCTTTTCAATAAATCCTTGATCACTATCCTGTACAAGTAAACCACCACTGACACGTTTCATATTAAGTTGCTGAATTTTGTGCTCTCGATGACCGCATTCCAGCAAGCGAACGCCAGCTTTGTTGGCGATGATGTCTATACAGTCCGGTTCAATTTCCGGGGCAATAATAACTTCAACAAATTGCCGATCGATAATTGCTTTAGCTGTTTCGGCAGTGAGTGTTTTATTAAAAGCGATAATGCCGCCAAATGCTGAAGTAGGATCGGTTTTATAAGCCCGTTCATAGGCTTCCAATACAGTGTTACCAACAGCAACCCCACAAGGGTTAGCATGTTTAACAATGACACACGCAGTGTCATTAAAAGATAGAACACATTCCAGTGCTGCATCTGTATCTGCAATATTATTATAAGAAAGTTCCTTCCCCTGAATTTGCCTGGCAGCTGCTAATGTGCCAACGGGAGGCAATGGCTCTGTATAAAATGCTGCTGTCTGATGAGGGTTTTCACCATAACGAAGTTCCTGTCGTTTTTTGAACTGTGATGAATATGTTAACGGATATGTAACAGGTTGCTTTGATTCATCCAAAGCCCCAAGGAAATTCGAAACATTTGCATCATAGTTGGCAGTATGTGCAAATACTTTTTGCGCCAAACGAAAACGGGTTTCATCACTTACACTTGCATTATTTTCCTGCATTTCTTTTAAGACAAGATCATAATCTTCCACATTGACAACAACGGTTACCGCTGCATGATTCTTGGCAGCTGAGCGCAACATTGCCGGACCACCAATATCAATATTTTCAATTGCATCTGAAAATGTACAGTCGGGCCTGCTTACAGTTTCTTCGAAGGGATATAAATTAACGACCACCAGATCGATCCCATCAATACCATATTCCTGCATGACTGCATCATCCTGACCACGACGACCTAATAAACCCCCATGAATTTTTGGATGCAAGGTTTTAACCCGTCCATCCATCATCTCCGGAAAACCGGTATAGTCGGAAACTTCAATAACATTAATATTATTATCTGCTAATAACCTGGCTGTCCCACCCGTGGAGAGAATGTCAATCCCCAGGTCGGATAAGCCCTTGCACAGATCGACTACATCTGTTTTATCCGACACACTGACCAGCGCGCGTTTTATTGTTGGCATATAAATTTAAACCTCATGAATATTATTCATCAGAATGATTAATGTTTATGGATTATTCGATTCCGTATTTTCTTAGACGATTACGTAAAGTGACCCGATTCAGGCCAAGCATTTGTGATGCACGGGTAATATTACCTTGCGTATATTGCATGATGACTTCAAAGAAAGGCTTTTCAACTTCTTCCAGAAATAATGAGTAAATATTACTCGCCTGATGGCCATCAAGATCTTCAAAATAATTTTCCATTGCATGTCTGACATTTTCAGCCAGGCATTTTTCAGGGGCTTCACCACGATCACTGGCTGTTTGTTTTCTTGCCTTTGCTTTGATCATGCTGCAAGGACCTGTTGCTTATCAAACAAGATATTCAAGGTGTTTATCTGCTCTTCTGCCGATTCGATTTGATTGATTGTTTTTCTATGTTGATTCATTTCCGTATTTCGTTTGCAATACCAGCCTATATGTTTACGTGCGATACGTACGCCCTGATAATCGCCGTAGAACTGATGTAACTGTTTTACATGCTTAATTAAAACTGATTTAACTTCCGTTATTCCCGGTTGCGCAAGTTTTTGGCCCGTTTCCATATAATGTATTATTTCTCTAAATATCCAGGGATTGCCTTGAGCAGCCCTGCCGATCATTATTCCGTCTACCTGATAAGTTTTTAATATCTCAACTGCCTGCTCCGGTGAGCATATATCTCCATTGGCAATAACAGGTATTTTAACCTTTGCTTTAACTTCCCCTGCAGTTTCATGTTCTGCAATTCCATTAAAACCACAAGCCCTTGTTCTGCCATGAATTGTCAACGCCTGAATGCCACTTTCCTCGGCAATCCTGGCTATATTCAATGCATTACGGCTTTCTTTATCCCAACCCGTTCTGATTTTTAATGTCACCGGCACAGAAACCGCATTTACAACAGCATTAAGTATCCGTGCGACTAACCTTTCATCTTTTAATAACGCTGAACCTGCTAATACATTACATACTTTTCTAGCCGGGCATCCCATATTGATATCAATAATCTGTGCGCCATTGTTAACATTAAACCTGGCAGCGGTTGCCATTTGTTCCGGATCTGCTCCTGCAATTTGTACCGCCCTTGGTTCAGGTTCACCATTATGATTTATACGTAACCGGGTCTTTCGAGTATGAAATAACGCCTTATTTGACGTTACCATTTCCGAAATTACCAGGCCGGCACCCAAATCGCGACATAACAACCGAAATGGTTGATCAGTAACGCCCGCCATTGGTGCAAGCACCAGATTATTATTTAATAAATGGGACCCTATTAACATGAAACCGCAACACAAAAACTTGGCGGAATTTATTATTTACGTCTTATGATAACGAGATCAACTTACATGTAAAGCGGGATATTTTTGCTGAATAAAATCAGGGACTTTTAAAGAAAACGAAACTCAAAACTAACAGCATCTGTAGTTGGTCCACTTACTTCAAGCACAAAATGTACCGGCGAGCCTACCGGCATGCCATTATCAATATCAATACTATTATCCAGATATTCTGCCGGAGAGAAATTTCGATACCCAATCAATGAACCCGCCGTATCATATAAGGTGAGTTGTACTTTTGGATAAGGTTGTCTAATTGACATTTCATTTTTCATTGTTGCATTAACCAACAGGGTATCCTTAAACCTTGGATGCAAACGTACATCACGATTTACCAATGTAATCAAACTTGCATCACGTTGCCGGATTAGACTGCAATCCAGCTTGTGACAAAGCTGTTTTACATAAGGAGTAAGTTGCGGATATTTAAGTAAAACATGATCACGGTTAAACCAGGCTAACTGTAACAGTAAGAATAATAAGGAAAAAAACATGGCTATCGTCCAAAAAACTGAAACTATCAAACTTTTTTTATTGCCGGTTTCAATTAATAATTCCTCATTATCCTTAAATTCATACTGTGGTTTATTCCTGGGAATTTCCAATACTTCATCTGAATTAATCGTACTTTTTTGATCTATTTTCCCTGTCGGTTGTATGCCGATTTCATTAATTGCTGTCTCAAGCTCTTGATGAATATCAGTATTTGTATTTGATATTACTACGTCACTTTCCGGTACATCAGTTTGCTTTTCTGCTGCTGCAGGAATATCAAACTGTGGTTCTTCTGATTGTATTTCGTTTAAATTTTTTTCGTTTGATAATGGCTCATCAAGTAAACGATTCAATGCATTGAACTGTTCGTGACAAAACCCGCAACGTACCTGACCTGAAGCCGCTGCTAAATGCTCTGCAGAGATTCGAAATTGTCTCGTACATCCTGGACAAACTGTAAACATTATTTCTTTATCCCGTGTAATCGGGCCCACTCTGAATTAAAGACCGGTTCATCCATGATAAAACTATCAGCATAAGCATCCAAACACTCTTCTGCCTGGATATGTAATAGACCAGACAACACAATATGTCCACCATTCGTGACTAACGCCGGGAATTTACCTGATAATTCTTTAAGAGGATTCATGAGAATATTAGCCAATAATACATCAGCTACCGGAAGATCTGCATCATGCACATGATTAACAATAATTTTTTTATTTAGTTTATTGTTTTTAATGTTATCTTTCGCAGCGACGATTGCCTGGGGATCGATATCTACTGCATAAACCTGCTTCGCTCCGAGCTTTGCCGCCACCATCGCCAGTATGCCGGAACCACACCCATAATCGATAACCGTGCTGTCTGTCAGATCGTTATCCAGCATCCATTCTATACATAATGATGTTGTCGGATGTGAACCTGTACCAAATGCAAGACCGGGATCAAGTATAACTGTTGGTATATTATTTGTTGGAGACTCACACCAGCTTGGTGATACGCAAAGTCGATCCGAATATATTATTGCCTGGTGCTCTGACTGATATTCGCTAACCCAGTCCCTGTTTTTAATTAACTCAATTTTGTGGTTATAAATATTTTCTGCGCCTATACGATCCCGCACACAAACTAAAATAATATCCAGATCAGAATCCGGATGAAGTAATGCTGTTATTCGGGTTCTTTTCCAGAGTTGCTGATTATGACTATCATTATCATCCTGGGTATCAAAAACGGGTTCATCGCTTGTCGCAGATAAACTAACAGAAATTGCACCAAACTGTTCAAATAACTCGGAAAGCTCTTCAGCTTGATCCTGATGCGTTTCAAGTTCAAGTTGAAGCCATGTCATTACTTCAGGCCTAACTTATTCTCCAGATAGTGTATGTCGATACCACCCGAAGCAAATGCCGGGTCCTGAACCAGTTTCTGGTGTAGAGGTATATTGGTACTGATACCATCGATAACAATCTCTGATAAGGCCATGGATAACCGTGACAAGGCTAATTCACGAGTCTCGGCATGCGCAATCAATTTACCAATCATGGAATCATAATAGGGTGGAACCTTATACCCCTGATAAACATGTGTATCAACGCGTATTCCCGGTCCGCCAGGTGGATGATAATGTTCGATAGTACCCGGAGAAGGTAAAAAAGATTCCGGGTCCTCGGCATTAATTCGACATTCAACAGCATGCCCCTTGATCTTTATATCTTTTTGTTTGTAACTTAAAGGTTCGCCATTGGCAATTCGTAGTTGTTCTTTAACGATATCAATACCTGTAATCATTTCGGTAACTGGATGCTCAACCTGAACACGAGTATTCATTTCGATAAAATAAAATTCTCCATTTTCATATAGAAACTCGAATGTCCCTGCGCCTCGGTAAGAAATAGCTTTGCAGGCATTTGCACAACGTTCGCCAATTTTTTTTCTTGTTGATTCATCAAGTCCGGGCGCAGGCGCTTCTTCTATCACTTTCTGGTGTCGCCTCTGCATCGAACAATCACGCTCACCCAAATAAATCACGTTGTTATGTTCATCGGCAAGCACCTGTATCTCAACATGGCGTGGTTGTTCCAGATATTTCTCCATGTAGAGCATGTCATTACCAAACGCCGATGCTGCTTCGGAACGGGTCAATGAAATCGATTTAAGTAGACTGGCTTCGCTATGAACGACTCGCATACCACGACCACCACCACCACCGGCAGCTTTTATCATTACCGGATAGCCAATATCCTTCGCCATTTTCAATAATGTATCCGGGTCTTCTCCTAAATGACCATCTGATCCAGGGACACAGGGAATTCCTGCCTTCTTCATCGCATTAATGGCTGAAACTTTGTCCCCCATCAGACGTATCGTCTCTGCTTTTGGACCAATAAACGTAAATCCACTTTGCTCAACGCGTTCAGCAAAATCTGCATTCTCGGATAAAAAGCCATAGCCTGGATGTATCGCAACGGCATCTGTTACTTCCGCAGCACTAATAACAGCAGGAATATTTAAATAACTATCAAGCGATGCAGCAGGTCCTATACATACAGATTCATCTGATAAAAATACATGTTTTTGATCACGATCTGCCTCTGAATAAACGGCGACTGTTTTAATACCCAGTTCTTTACAAGCACGCAAAATACGAAGCGCTATCTCTCCGCGGTTAGCAATAACAACTTTATCTAACATAAAATAAGAAGCCCAAAAATTTATTTATGGAAAATATAATTATTAATTGAGGTGTTGTTTACTTACGAAGGATCAATAATAAATAGAGGTTGTCCATATTCAACAGCCTCACCATTTTCAACTAATATCCTTTCTAATTTACCACTAACATCTGATTCAATTTGATTCATTATCTTCATCGCTTCAATAATACATAACACATCACCTACTTTTACATTTTGTCCCTTGCTTATAAACTCAGGATCATCCGGTGATGGGGAAGTATAAAAAACACCCACCATAGGCGAAGTTATGACATGTCCTTCTGTTAAGTTATCTATCGATGATGGCTCACTTTTTGGCGCCTGAGAAGGTTTCGCAACTTCATTTTCATTTGATGTTGCAATTGTTGATTGTGGCACATGGACCATTGTTGTGGGTGCTGCAACTGTCGAACCTCTACTAATACGAACAGACTCTTCACCTTCATGAATCTCGATCTCGGCCACACCTGATTCTTCAAGCAATTCGATTAATTTTTTTACTTTTCTGATATCCATACGTTCAATGTCATCGTTTTATTTATTTAAATGTCTCTCTGCCCCTAACAGGGCTAATTCGTAACCATATGCGCCTAAACCACTGACAACGGCAACAGCTATATCAGAAAGATATGAATGTTGTCGAAATTCTTCGCGTGCAAACACATTTGAGAGATGTACCTCAATAAAAGGTAATTCGGTTCCTAACATGGCATCACGTAATGCAATACTTGTGTGGGTAAAGGCACCCGGATTAATCAGGATGAAATCCGTACCGGATTTTTTTGCAGCATGAATCTGGTCAATCAGTTCATGTTCGGCGTTACTCTGAAAACTGCTTAGTTCGTGGCCTCGCTCCCTGGCGACCGCTACTAATCGATCATCAATTTCTGCAAGTGTCGTCGTACCATAGACCTCGGGTTCACGTTCCCCGAGCAGGTTGAGGTTTGCACCATGTAAGATAAGAAACTTCAAGATAATCTCCCATTTAATGCATTTACTCGCATTTTCAGCGATTTTTATGCCTTTTTCGGAGATTTTACCAGTAATTATTGAAAAACACGAATGCGAAATTTCGGCGGCTTTTGCTGCCTACAATAGCGTCTTAATGACTGATTCCGCCTCCTGCTTGGTGATAGGACCTCGCCTGGTAAAGGCGATTTTACCGTCACGATCGATAATGACAGTATAGGGTAATGCCCCGATTCCATTACCTAATCGCGTCGCCAGTTCAATCACATCGTCTCCACCCACTAATGATGGATAATTAACGTTAAATTCATCCAGGAAATCTCGAATTTCATCGGCATGTTGTAAGGCAACGCCAATAAACTGGAGACCATCTTTTTGATAGTTCTGTTGTAGCTCAACAAAATACGGGATTTCTTCCCGGCAGGGTGGGCACCATGTCGCCCAAAAATTAATCGCAATAACATTTCCTTTCCATTCCGATAAACTGCGCAGATCGTCATTCACATCAGCCAGTGTAAATTCATAGACAACAGTACCAATCAGTTCTTCCTGTGTTATCTGCTTATTGACAACCCCGGGTTCGGATTTTGCTGTAAGTTTCTGCTGTAACAGATACCCGCCGATTGCAGAAACTACTGCCATAACAATCCCTGTTAGCATTATTTGCCACCGCTTCATAGCGAGATGGCTTGGGATATATGTGTAACAAAATCATCTGCTTCTATAAAACCAACCAGGCGGTGCGATTTAACTTCAACAGCATCTGTATTAAAAAACAGGATGGCAGGTGGGCCGAACAGATCAAAATGCTTTAACAATGCCTTATCACTTTGATTATTCCTGGTGACATCAGCTTTTAACAGTACCAGTTGCGATAAGGACTGTCGAACAGTTGGATCAGTAAATGTATATGCCTCCATCTCTTTACAAACAACACACCAGTCTGCATAAAAATCCAACATGACATTTTTATTCTCTTGTCTTGCCTGATCCAACCGTTGCGTCAGCTCATCAAGATTCGCAATATAACTAAAGGGCAGTTGTTCGTGCCTAGTCACTGATCCGGAAAACGATGATGAGGTAAACGGTTTTAATACCGTTCCGTTCCCTTTTGCAGCGGCTATGATTAAAACGACTCCATATACCAAAACAACAAGACCAAGACCTTTGCATAGTTTTTGCCAATTTGTCGTTGTCGATTCTATACGATCCAGTGCACCCATAAATACGGCCGAGCTGATAAATAAAGCTGCCCACAAAATTAAAATTACCGGCTGAGGTAAAACCCGCTCAAGAAACCAGATGGCAACGCCCAACATAATGACGCCAAAGACACGTTTAATGGATTCCATCCATGCGCCTGCACGGGGTAATAGCTCTCCGGAAGTAGCACCAACCACCAATAACGGCACACCAAAACCCAGACCCATTGCAAATAATGCAAGACCACCCAATACCGCGTTACCGGTCTGGCTAATATAAAGCAATGCACCGGCAAGTGGTGGTGCAACACAGGGACCAACAATTATTGCA
>JANQJZ010000053.1 GCA_028281365.1 Gammaproteobacteria bacterium
ATATGGGACATTTATTCGGGCTTTATCAATCCTCCAAATTAGTTTTGTTTAAATTTAATTTTTTAATCACTTTATGGCGCCAAAAAGTTGATCAAATCATCATCGTAATCCTAGAAATGGATAATAAACGAAAGTTTATATTTGTATAATGAATTATTCTTATGTATATTATCAGTTTTACTGATAAGTAAATCATTATGCAAAACATTGATATTAATTTATTAAGGACCTTTATTACTCTTGCCGAAACGCAGAGCTTCACGCGCACTGCGGAGCGTGTGCACCGGTCTCAATCAGCAGTAAGTATGCAAATAGCTAAACTTGAAGAGCAACTGAGCTGTGATTTGTTTGAAAGAAACAAAAGAAATGTTCGGCTAACTATTGAAGGAGAAAAATTAAGAAGTTATGCGTCGCAGATAGTGACATTATCAGACAGTTTGCTGCATAGTTTTGATGAACCTGATGTTGAAGGTAATATAATTTTTGGTTCTCCTGAAGATTTTGCAACAAATTATTTGCCTGATATTTTGGCAGATTTTGTAAAGGTGCATCCACGTGTAACGCTGGATGTTAATTGTGATTTAACGTTGACGTTAATAAAAGATTTTGAAAGAAAAAAATATGATCTGATCGTAATTAAGCAAGAGCCAGGAAAACTCTATACCGGAGCAATACCGTTATGGCGTGAACATATTGTTTGGGTGGGTAGTGATCCTGAAGACAGGAATATCACTTTTAAAAAATTAATAAAAAAATATTGTCCCGATGGTTCAGCATTACCATTGGTACTGTCTCCATCTCCCTGTGTTTATCGCCAGGGAGCACTGGATGCACTGGATAAAGCCGGGGTTAAATGGAAAGTGGTATATACCAGCCCGAGTTACGCAGGTGCGACTGCGGCTGTTAAGGCAGGTTTAGGTTTTACAGTTTTTCCTGGAAATATGGTTCCAAATGAATTGGTTTCGTTAGAACAGGCACGTGGATGGCCAAAACTTAAAGACGCTGAAATGTGTTTGTTGGCTAAAACTAATCAAATTCCGGTTATTAAATCACTTATTTCATTTATACAGGATCGAATCGCCTACAATCACAGAATATGATTTATAAAAATTGGGGAATATAAATTTGAATTACATTGTTTAACTAAATGTAAATTCAATCTCTTCAAATTTAGCATCTATGACATGCACGTTGGAATAGCCCATCATTTGTAAGGTATAGGCTGACAATGATGCACGCCCACCACCGCCACAATGTAATAAAATCGGCGTATCAGGATCAGGGCAGGTATCAGTAATTTTCATTTCAAGTAAACCACGAGGAATATGAACAGAGTCTTTAAGTTTTGATTCATTCACTTCTTTGGGTTCACGAACATCAATGATTACCGCGTCATCATGCCGGTCAAAAAACATCTTTGCCGTAACCGGATCCATACAATTACAATGTGACTTGGCCGAAGCAATTAATTCACTTACCGGGATAATCATGTTGTCCTCAATTTGTTATTTTAAATTTAACATGTATTCTAGCGCAGCTTTTAATGTTGTCGATGTAATAAAATACCGAATCCAGTATTATTTATAAAACATTAAAGAATCTTAATAATGCCTTCAAACCTAAAAAATGACCGTCTGTTAAAGACTATTCAACGACAACCGGTAGATATGACACCAGTCTGGATGATGCGACAGGCGGGACGCTATCTGCCGGAATATCGTGCTACTCGAGAGAAAGCCGGAGATTTTGTCACTTTGTGCCAGACTCCAGAGCTGGCCTGTGAAGTGACATTACAACCTTTAGAACGTTATCCACTGGATGCCGCAATCCTGTTTTCCGATATTTTAACGATTCCGGATGCAATGGGACTTGGATTAAAACTTATCGAATCTGTTGGGCCAAAGTTCGACAAGCCAATTACATCAGTATCTGATATTAAGGCCCTGCCCATGCCGGATCCGGAAGATGAACTTGCCTATGTTATGGATGCAGTTCGTTTAATTCACAGGGAACTAAATGGTGAGGTTCCCTTGATTGGATTTGCCGGTAGTCCATGGACGCTTGCCACATACATGATTGAGGGTGGCAGCAGTAAGGACTTTGGCAAGGTTAAAAAGATGCTTTACCAGGAACCTGAAAGCTTACATTTGTTATTGGATCATGTTGCTAATGCCGTAGGTCTTTATTTAAATGCACAAATCCATGCGGGTGTACAGCTTGTTATGATATTTGATACATGGGGGGGTGTATTAAGTACCCCGGCCTATCATGATTTTTCTTTGAGCTATATGAAACAAATTCTGGATAATCTTGAAAGAGAGCATGAAGGAAACCGTATCCCGGTTATATTATTTACTAAAGGAGCTGGACTTTGGCTTGAAGATATTGCCGAAACGGGTTGTGATGTAGTTGGTCTGGATTGGTGTCAGAATATTGGTAAGGTAAGAAATAAAATAGGTAACAAAGTCGCACTTCAAGGCAATATGGACCCCGCAGTTTTAAAAGCAGGCCCTGATGCAATACGCAATGAAGTCAAATCAATCCTGGAAAATTATGGTGATGGTCCGGGTCACATCTTTAATTTAGGACACGGTATTACTCCTGATATTGATCCTGAACATGCCGGTATTTTTATTGATGCTGTGCATGAATTAAGTAAGCCGTATCATAAAAATAATCAATGATTTTTATTTGATGGAAAGAATCAGGTTAATACTTAAAGGGTTCTGTGTAGGCTCAGCAGACGTGGTCCCGGGTGTAAGTGGCGGTACTATGGCTTTTATACTGGGGATATATCCGCAATTAATCAATGCTATAAAATCATTTGATAGTGAATGGGCGCGTATGATTTTATCATTGAATATTAAGGGCATTCTCTATCGCCCACATTTTGGTTTTCTTATTCCATTAGGAATAGGAATGGGAATGGCATTACTGTTTTTTACCCGGATTATTTCTTTACCGACATTGATCCGTACCCATCCGGAAATTATTTATGGTCTGTTTTTTGGATTAATACTCGGTTCAATCATATTATTATTCAGACACCTTGGGGTGCAATTGCTATTAAAACGTGTTCTTTTTTTATTAATCGGTATTTTGTTTGGTGGTTTTATTGTCACAATGGTACCAGCATCGACGCCGGATGACAGTTGGTTTATTTTTCTTTGTGGCGCGATAGCGATATCGGCCATGATTTTACCTGGCATATCAGGATCGTTTATTTTGTTAATGATGAAAAAGTATGCGACTATTTTTAATGCAATAGGACATTTTGATTTTTCAATAATTTTGCCTTTTATTCTTGGTGTAATAACCGGGGTAATTTTATTTAGTCGTATTCTTTCTTATCTGTTATCCCGCTTTTATCAGCATACAATTCTATTCATTACCGGCTTGTTAATTGCTTCTTTATATGTGGTCTGGCCATTCCAGGATCGTGTATATGAGACTGTGCGCAATAAAGAAAGACTTCTTTCATCCACACCGTTTTTCCCTGGGTCAATGTCTGATCAAATTGTTTATTCTGTTCTGATGATGGTATTCGGGTTTGCACTGGTGATAATTCTGGACAGAATGTCCGGTGAAGGTGGCACGATAATCAACTAGTCTTTGCGCATCGTTATATCTTGATATAAATTGTAATACAGGGGATAGCGATGCCATTATCTGAAGTCATTCTGGTTATTATGGGTTTGTTAACCGTGGCAATGATTGCTGCGGCAATCTGCCGGAACATACCCGTACCTTATACTGTTTTTCTGGTGATATTGGGAATGGTATTGGGTTCTATTGCCCGTAATTATCCCGAGTTGGGAATACTACTTGAATTTCAATTAACACCGGATCTGGTGTTATTTCTTTTTTTGCCGGCCTTAATCTTTGAGTCTGCAATCAACCTCGATGCAAGGTTATTGATGAAAGATCTTGCACCGGTTCTGGTTTTAGCCATCCCTGCAATGTTGATCTCAGCCGCTTTAATCGGCTTGGGATTATGGCTAATACAGGATTTTAATATTATTCATGCCTTGTTATTTGGCGCTTTAATCTCGGCAACAGACCCGGTCGCTGTTATTGCATTGTTTAAAGAGCTCGGTGCCCCGCAGCGTTTAACAATACTTGTTGAAGGTGAATCACTACTAAATGATGCAACAGCAATCGTTATTTTTAATATTATTCTCGGTTTGGTCGCCACAGCTCATTTTGGTTTTTCGGATGCAGGTTTAGCTGTCATTGAATTTTTCCGTGTTTTTATCGGCGGTCTATTAGTCGGTGCCGTAATCGGTATTGTATTGAGTGAACTTTTATATCGTATACGTGCTGGTATGAGTTCATATTTAATCATGTCAATCGTGTTAGCTTACAGTAGCTTTGCTATTGCAGAACATATTATGCATGTATCAGGTGTTATGGCCGTTGTTGCATCGGCAATTGCTTTGGGTATCTTCGGTGTAAGCCGTATTCCACAAAGTGAGCGGGAAACGATAGATGAGACCTGGGATGTTATTACATTAATTTGTAATTCATTATTGTTTTTACTTGTCGGTATTTCTGTCGATATATCACATCTCTATTCCCATATTGATAGCATTATTATTGCGATCATTCTTGTTCTGGGCTCACGTGCAGCAGGTGTTTATAGCATGGTACCGGCGACAATAAAGCTATTTAAGTTGCCCAATGTTTCAATGGGTGAGCGTCACATCATGTGGTGGGGAGGCTTAAAGGGTGGTTTGGCTATTGCCATAGTTTTATCTATACCGGTTGATATGCCGGGACGCGATACGATTTTATACATTACTCTCGGTGTTGTTTTATTTTCTTTACTGGTTAATGCATCAACTATACGTCCCTTGATGAAAAAACTTGGATTCGATCAATTTACCGGAGAGGAAGAAGCAGAATTAAAACATGGGTTAATACAATCACAACAACATGCAGAGGATATTCTCGAATCATTTCATAAGGCAAAATTAATATCTCGCAGTACTCAACAACTAATACAGAAAAAAACTTCACAAATATTTAATATTAGTCATGGTGAATCTGACAGTTATATAGAGACACGCCATGCTTATATAACGGCATTACGCATAGAGATGCGGGAGTTAAAACGTCTGTATGATATTGGCTTCCTGCAATACTATACCTATCTGAACATCAAGAATATGTTGCAAAGGGACAGGGAGTCATGGTCAATCGAAAATAGAGATACTTTATCAGACGATTCAGAAGAGAAGCCCAATCTGTTTGTTAGAATGGAAAATGCATTAATTAAACAATTACGTGAGCATGACTTTGCAGCAGGTATATTGGCGCGCTATCAATATCTAAGATTTTCACAAAGCCTGCAACGTGATATTGCAGGTGTATTGATCTGTGAAAAAGTAACAGAGCACATAAATAAAATTGATGACTTTGATGAAAACCTGAAGAAAGAGGTCACTGATGTTTATAAGCAACGATCCCTTAGACGTAAAAAACGTCTGGAAAAAGTTGCAGAAGATTTCCCTGAATTTTATTTACGCTTTGAGACGAGATTATTTGCCAAGGTAGCTTTGGTAGCCGCTGACTTTTTTGTTGAAGAAGCCCATCACAACGGTGAGATAGGTTCAAAAGTATTTACCAATATTGAGCGACGCATTAATTCAGCAATAGATGCACTACAACCAATTTCTGATCCCGCCCCGAAATTAAAGCCTGAAGACCTGATCGGTATGGTGCCCTTGTTAAATGGCCTATCGAATTCTATTCTCGAAAGACTTTCAAAACATGCCAAGGCAATGACATTTTTGCCTGGCGATCTGGTTATAGGAGAAGGTGAAAAGGGTGATTCACTTTATATTATCACTCATGGACTTGTCTCCATTTATAGAAATGAACATGAGGATGATCCAATCGCCGAATTAAGAGATGGTGATTTTTTTGGTGAGATGGCTTTATTGGAGACCCAGGTCAGGACGGCGAATGTTAAATCTGTTAAACCGACAACATTATTACGACTCACAAGAAAGGATGTGTTATCAATGGCGGATAACGAACCGGAATTGAAAGCGCGTCTTGAACAGATTAGTCAGGCGCGTAAGGCGACAGAATCCTAGTTTTTTATTCTTCTTCTTTGTAAATAATAAGCGATTAATAGAATTATAAGACTTATGAGAAGGACAACATAGTTACCGTAAAATGAAAAGGGTGTGTTGCCTTCAAATAATTTGACTTCCCCGGACAGGGCATGTGGTTCAAACTGTGGCGATTGTGCAACTATTTGTCCTGTTTCATCGATGATTGCAGATATCCCTGTATTGGTAGCACGTAACATATAACGGCCACTTTCAAGTGCACGCATACGTGCAATTTGTAAATGTTGATGCGGTGCCAGAGAATCTCCAAACCATGCATCATTACTGACATTAATTAAAATATTTGCCGCCGGTAATGATTGTCTAATCTCCGTTGCATAAGCATCTTCATAACAAATACTCATGCCAAATATTCCTTTATTAGTAGAAAATAGTTTTTCATCAAATTTCCCGGAGGAAAAATCGGACATTGGTATTCTTAGAAAATGTAAAAAAGCGCCCAGTATGGGTTCGAGTGGCAGGTATTCACCAAATGGAACAAGATGGTGCTTGTGATAAAAGCGATCTTTATCATCAATTAATAAAACACTATTAAAGTATTTATTTGAGTCTATATTTTTATATGCAATGCCACTCATAAACATTGCATTCTCATTCTGCATACGATTTTTTATATTATCGATAAAATCATCTGCAAGGTGATATAGAGAAGGAATTGCTGTTTCAGGCCAGATGACCAAGTCTCCGGACCAGTAGGGTTCGCTCAGGCTTGAATAAATGTCATAGGTTTTTTCTCGTGATTCTGTTTTCCATTTTAGTTCCTGTGGTATGGCTCCCTGAATCAATGCTACATTTAATCTTTCAGTTTTTTCACGTGTCCAGGAAATATTATCGATGAATAATGATGTTAAACATAATATAACCAAAATGGACGTACTGACTATTCGGCTTTTTTTAGTTCCATTAATGAATTGTAAAATCGATACAGCGATTAAACAGATGATAAAGCTGATCCCGTAATCGCCTAATAAAGGTGCGTATACTGAAAGAGGGCTGTCTGTCTGACTGGTACCCAGATTCAACCAGGGAAACCCTGTCAGGAACCAACCCCGGCACCATTCGGTAATAAGCCAAAGCGGTGCAAGGGATAGCATATGATACTTATTGAAAAATCGGCGGGCGAGATAACCACAAAGTGCAGGATAAATAGATATAAAAGCAACCAGGCAATAAGTGAAAAATATTGCTCCATATAAGTTCACACCCCCGAATAGATTAATACTGATATGTAACCAGTTTACGCCCACGCCAAAAAAGCCCAAACCAAATAGATAACCAATAATAAATGATTCCCTGGCTGTAGATGTTAATGTCCACAGGTGAAATAAAATCGTTATTATTAATATGGCAAGGATATAGTAATGATAAGGTGCATACGATAATGGCATTAATGCACCGATAATAAACGCAGATAATCTGTACAAATGAAATTTACTAAATTTAAAATCCATTAATACAGATTATATTATTTGAACAGGAATTAGTAATTCCTAGTCTGGTATTTGATCGAGGATTTCTTCTGATTCAAGCTTTGAAAATAGTAATAAATGAACCCGGCGTTTATCAGCACGTAATACTTTAATATTGAATTCATCAAAATCTATTTTTTCCCCTCTTTTTGGCAGATGTCCAAAGGTATTAATTATAAAACCGCCAATCGTGTCATATTCTTCATCAGAGATATCCTTATTAAAATATTGATTAAATTCATCGATTGGGGTTAATGCTTTCACAGTAAAACGATCATTTTCATGAGAAGTAATATTAACCTCTTCTTCTTCAAGGTCGTGTTCGTCCTCTATTTCACCAATAATTTCCTCAATTACATCTTCAATTGTAACCAGGCCTGCGACACCCGTATACTCATCAATAACAATTGCCATATGGTTACGGCTGGTTCTGAATTCCCGTAACAATACATTTAATCGTTTACTTTCCGGAATAAAGACAGCCGGGCGCATCATGTCTTTTATATCAAATTCCTTGTCCGGATTAGCATAAAAGTTCAACAGGTCTTTGGCTAACAAGATACCTGTAATTTCGTCATTAGTTTCATTTACAACAGGAAAACGGGAATGCCCTGATTCAACAACAACGGATATGATATCTTCCGGTTCTGCATCGTTTTCAATAACGATCATTTGAACTCGGGGTACCATTATGTCGCGAACCTGGAGTTCAGAGACATGCAAGGCCCCTTCTATCATTAGTAGGGCATCGGGATCGAGCAGATTCCGGTTTTCAGATTTTCTTAATATTTCTATTAATGCATCACGATCGGCAGGTTCCCTGGAAAAAAGAGAAGAAAATCTTTTTAACCACTTTTTATAGTCTATATTTTTTTTGTTACCCATCGGTTTTCTCCATTTCATACGGGTTGGAGTAGCCGATATTTTTTAATATAGAAATTTCTTTAGCTTCCATAATTTTTGCATCACGTTCCTGTTCATGATCATAACCTTGTAAGTGTAATATGCCGTGAATTATCAAATGCGCCCAATGTGATTCGCTGGTTTTACCCTGTTCTCTTGCTTCCCTCTCAGCGATAGGTGCGCATATGACAACATCACCAAGCAATTCAGGTACCTGTTCAATAATCTCACCTACTGGAAAAGACAATACATTTGTCGCCGCATCTTTATTTCGCCAGGCTTTATTGAGTTCCCGGCTTTCCTGTTCATCTACTATTCTTAGCAATATCTCTGTTTTTTTATTCTTGTCATCCAGTGCCTGTAGTGCCCACTGATTTAATAAAGTTTCATCAGGTAAGGTGGATGATTGTGACACTTTTTGAATATCAAGTTTTAGACCCATCTCAAAAACGTGATCTATTTATTTTCAGGATCATCTTTTTCATGTTTTTCGTAGGCATTTAAAATACGTGCAACAAGTGGGTGCCGTACAACATCTTTTGATTTAAAAAATGTAAAACTAATGCCAGCTTCATCTTTAAGAATATCGATAACATGTCTTAGTCCGGATTGTTTACCTGTTGGTAAATCAATCTGGGTAATATCACCGGTAATAACAGCAGTTGAATTAAAACCAATACGTGTCAAGAACATTTTCATTTGTTCGGTAGTTGTATTTTGTGCCTCGTCCAGAATGATAAAAGACTCATTCAGGGTTCTGCCTCGCATAAAAGCAAGCGGTGCAACTTCGATAACATTGCGATCAATTAACTTCGCAACTTTTTCAAAACCCAGCATTTCATATAATGCATCATAAAGAGGTCTAAGGTATGGATCGACTTTTTGTACCAGGTCACCGGGCAAAAACCCAAGCTTTTCACCTGCCTCTACGGCAGGTCTTACCAGCACCAGTCTTCTGGCCCGGTCCTGCTCCATTGCAGCCACAGCACAGGCAACTGCTAAATATGTTTTCCCTGTACCAGCCGGGCCTATACCAAAGTTGACATCATGTGTTTGTATACTTTGTACATATCTTTTTTGATTCGGTGTTCGACCACGGATCAAGCCGCGTTTTGTTTTAATTGAGATATCATCAGCTAATTCGGTTTCGAGTTCATCTTCAACCTGGATACTTTGCAATAATAGATGCACACGTTCCGATGATAGTGGTTCACCAGCTGTGACTGCATACATCTCTTTAAGAACCTGTTCAGTTAATTCAATCGATTTTGCTGTCCCGCTGACATGAAAATTATTGCCACGATTATTTATCTCCACACCCATATAGCGTTCAATTTGGCGCAGGTGTTGATCCAGGGGCCCACAGAGATTTGATAAGCGTTGATTATCTGCGGGTTCGAGTAGTAAATCGTTGGAAGTGGTAGTGTTAATGGCCGTTAATAAATGTTTTGGTTAGAGGTTTGCTGCTTTATCCATGATGTCAGAATCCGCCAATACACCACGTAGTGAATTAGGTAAAGCTTCGGTTATTTCAACATTAACAAAATTACCGATTAAATTAATATGGCCTGCAAAATTTACCACTCTGTTATTTTCGGTTCTGCCACGTAATTGGTTGATATTTTTTTTCGATTGTCCTTCTACAAGTATAGTCTGAATTGAGCCAACCATGCCCTGACTTATTTCAGCAGACTTTTGATTTATCCGGGCTTGCAACAATGCCAATCGCTCTTTCTTGACTTCTGCCGGGGTGTCATCAGCCAGGTTAGCTGCCGGGGTGCCTGGTCTGGGGCTATAGATAAAACTAAAAGAATGATCGAATCCGATTTCTGCAATCAGGTTCATCGTATCTTCAAAATCCTTGTCTGTTTCCCCCGGGAAACCAACGATAAAATCCGAAGACAGACTGATATCAGGTCTGATTGCTCGTAAACGTTTTATTTTGTTTTTATATTCCAGTCTTGTATGACCACGTTTCATTAGTGACAACACACGATCGGATCCACTTTGAACCGGTAAGTGTAAATGACTGACCAATTCAGGAACTTTAGCGTATACGTTTATCAGATTATCCGAGAATTCGACCGGATGTGATGTTGTGAAACGTATCCGATCTATACCTTCAACTGCAGCAACATATTCAATTAGCAACGCAAGATCAGCGATATTTCCATTATGCATTTTGCCACGATAGGCGTTTACATTTTGACCTAACAGGTTAACTTCCCGAACACCCTGTTCTGCAAGTTCAACAATCTCGGCAATAACATCATCGAATTCACGGCTGATTTCCTCGCCCCGGGTGTAGGGTACAACACAGAAACTGCAATATTTGCTGCAACCCTCCATGATAGAGACAAACGCAGCAGGTCCTTCTGCTTTCGGAGAAGGCAAATTGTCGAATTTCTCAATTTCAGGAAAAGAGATATCAACAACGGATTTGCGCTGTTGAATTACATTTGTATACATTTCCGGTAAACGGTGCAATGTCTGCGGGCCGAACACGATATCAACATAAGGAGCGCGATCGAGGATAGCAGTGCCTTCCTGACTTGCAACACAGCCACCAACGCCAATAATAAGATTTGGGTTGTCTTGTTTAAATGTACGCCAGCGGCCCAGTTGAGAAAAAACTTTCTCCTGCGCCTTTTCGCGAATTGAACAGGTGTTTAGCAGGATTAAATCTGCCTTAGCAGGATCGTCAGTGCTTGTCATTTGATGTGCTGCCTCTAATGTATCCAGCATCCTCGCTGAATCATATTCATTCATCTGACAACCAAATGTTTTTATATAGACCTTACTGCTCATTTATCACGATATTAACGAAAAAGGGCTGGCTAAATTACACGTTCTACTGGCTTATTTCCAGTCTAAAATGTCCATATTTACTGGGTTTATGCGGTTTTCAGCCCGGTTCCTTGTTGCTTTTCAGCACTTTTAATTTTTCCTTAAGCTGGTCCCGCTCCCGGCCAATTTCTGCAGTTTCAGCCAATGCCTCGAACGCTGAAGCTTCTGCCCGTTCGGCACGCATGATCAATTCCTGGCGTTGTTTGCTTAATAGCAATTCACGCTTACCGGGGCCAAATACACTGCGCCAGATTTTTGCAAAGCCTTCTCCGACAGATTCATCATGATCGGCGGTAAAAGTAACATTGCTATCTGCGTCACTGAAATTGGCGAATTCGGGGTTGGACAGGAATTCCTGTAACTGGGACTGTAATGATGACGCAAGTGAATTTAGTGATGGATCTAATTCTTCGTGCTTAAGAATATACTCAATCAATAATTTAAATTTACGAGCTTCCTGATAGCCGTTAATATCTGTTTCAAATTCTATTTTCATTCTGATGCATTGGTTTCTTTAAATACTCGTTCAAAGCATAATTACAATAATACTTAAGTCAAGCAAATGGCATAAAGACGTTTGTCTAAATAAAGACATACAGATGATAAAAAAAACTATCCTGATACTTTTTTTAGTCCTGTTCGATACTTCGGTCCAGGCCGAACCTGAGAAACTGCTTCTCGCAGTAACTACGACAACAGAGAACTCCGGATTAATGTCGATCCTTATCCCGGCGTTCGAGCAACAACAAAATATTACTGTGGATATGGTAGTCAGTGGCTCTGGTCAGGCCTTGCGTCTTGGCAAACAGGGTGATGTTGATGTGTTATTGACACACTCGCCCGATGATGAATTGCAGTTCACCAATTCAGGGTATGGTGTTTTGCGAACTCCTGTCATGAATAATGATTTTATTCTGGTTGGTCCTGCTGACGATCCGGCAAAAGTCAAACTCGCAGAAAATATTTCACATGCTTTTGAAAATATTTTTGCAGCGGCGCATATATTTGTCTCGCGTGGTGATGATTCCGGCACGCATAAAAAGGAATTGATGTTATGGCAACAAAACGGAATATCTCCGGAAGGAGAATGGTATGTTGAATCCGGTCAGGGTATGAGTACGACGCTACTCCTTTCTAATGAATTACAAGGGTATACATTAATTGATCGAGGCACCTATCTGGCTTTTAAAGACAAGATTAGTCTGGACATACATTTCCAGGGTGATGATGTTTTGTTTAATCCTTATCATGTTATAGCAGTCAATCCGGAAAGGCATCAACATGTTAATTATGATTTAGCAGAAAAATTTATTGCATATCTTGTTAGCCAGGACACGCAAAAAAGAATAGACGAATACAAATTATATGGACATCAATTATTTTTTTCTCAATTAAAATCAAATTCAAAAAAGGATATCCAACAAGAAGACGAAGGAAGTGGCAGTTTTTTTATTGATGCCTCGATTGCTTCATTAAAACTGATACTAAATTTTGATCATACATTATTCTATGTTGTCTGGACGTCACTTAAGGTTTCTTTAATTGCTGTACTATTGGCTACAATTATCAGTTTGCCATTAGGCGTTGTTGTTGCCCTTAACAACTTTACAGGAAAGCAGTTTTTACTGGCATGTCTGAATACCTTGATGGCCCTGCCTACAGTTGTAGTCGGTTTATTATTGTATGGCCTGTTAAACAGACAAGGGTTGTTGGGTGAGTTTGGGTTATTGTATACCCCGATTGCGATGATTATTGGCCAATGTGTATTAATTACACCGGTAATCTGGAACCTGAGTATAGCCGCAGTAAACAGTGCCGATCCCCGGCTGGCGAAAACCTGTACTTCCCTGGGTGCGAACCATATACAACGCTGTCTGATCTATATGAGTGAAGTTCGCTTTGCCTTGATTGCTGCAGTTGTAACCGGATTTGGTCGCGCTATAGGCGAAGTTGGAATTGCAATGATGTTGGGCGGCAATATCAATGGCTATACACGCACAATGACAACAGCCATTGCATTGGAGACGAGCAAGGGAGATTTTGAATTTGCCCTGGCACTGGGTCTGATATTGTTACTGGTTGCATTTATCGTTAATGTTTTACTACAGCGATTTCAGTTGAGGGTAAAATGAATAACTTATACCAACTGAAAGATATCGGCTTTAACTATCCGTCCGGGTTTGGACTAGATGGAATCAATCTTGAAATCGAAAAATCGACAATTACGGCATTTGTAGGTCCTAATGGTTCCGGAAAAACCAGTCTGTTAAACATCTTTTCATTACTAAATGTTCCTGACAGGGGTTCATTAAATTACGATGTTATCGAATTATCATCTGACAGGCTAAGGCAATTCAGGCGAAAAGTGGGTTATGTCCAACAAAATCCTTATCTGTTACGGGGCACTGTATTTAGTAATATCGAATTAGGTTTGCGCTTAAAGCATGTAGATAAACATACTCGGGTAAGTAAAGTAAATAAGGTTATGGATGTATTGAATATTGCAGCTCTTAAAGAAAGAGTTGCACAAACCCTTTCCGGGGGAGAAGCACAGAAAGTTGCTATTGCACAAATGCTGATACTTGACCCTGAAGTATTAATCCTGGATGAACCTTTTACACATTTAGATAAACAGGCTATTCAGGATCTGGAACAGTTAATTATGAAATTAAAAAATGAACTTGATAAAACGATTATCTTTACTACACATGACAAGTTTCAGGCTCAATGGCTGGCGGATCAGGTTTATAGTGTTATTAATGGAAAGGTGTTTAAATCCCAGCTGGCTAATTTGTTTAATGGAAAGCTGGAGTCGGATAAATGCCATTTCAACATTGGTAAAAAAATTATTACTATTCCTGTCGTAGACAAGCAGGTTGACCATATCTCGATCGATCCGAAACAGATTGTACTGTCAAAAACACAACTTGATTCAAGTATGAAAAATTCTTTTTCCGGTAAAATTACCAGGCTGGTCGAAGAAAATGGGCAAGTACGGGTAGGTGTCGATGCCGGGGAAAACTTCGAAGTGATCGTAAGTCATCAATCACTCTCTGATATGAACCTATCCATAGGTGCAGATGTATGGATCAGTT
>JANQJZ010000027.1 GCA_028281365.1 Gammaproteobacteria bacterium
GGTGCATTCAACCACTCTGCCACCTCTCCAGAACGATATTTTTAAATAGTCACTCTATATTATTTCACTTTATATGCACCGGTTTCCGGTGCACTACAAGCTACGTCAGTGTGTCGTGATCAAGAGGCGTGAGGATACATGATCACAGGCACAGGGAAAAGTATGATGATATAATTGAATTTAAAGAAAATTTCATAAAACTAACTTGAAATTTTCAACTCAAAGCATTACATATTAGGATATGTTTATTAACGAGGTGTAATTAAATGAACGAAACGTCAACAGTTGTAGTTCGTAGATCAGAATCGGTATTAGCAACGAATAAGCTAATCCGTAATACCTACATGTTGTTATCAATGACATTACTTTTCAGCGCGTTTACGGCTGGACTGTCAATGGTTTTTAATCTTCCTCACCCGGGAGTTTTTCTTACATTAGTTGGGTATTTTGGTTTGTTGTTTCTCACTTCTGCACTTCGTAATAGTGCGTGGGGGCTAGCAGCAGTCTTTGCACTAACAGGATTCATGGGCCTTACTCTTGGACCAATCATTAGTGCCTATCTGACAATGTTTTCCAATGGCACCCAGTTGGTAATGACGGCTTTGGGTGGTACAGGTGCAATTTTCCTTGGTTTATCAGGCTACGCTTTAACGACACGTAAAGACTTTAGTTTTATGGGCGGTTTCCTGATGGTGGGTATATTAGTGGCATTTCTTGCTGGATTAGGAGCGATGATATTTAGTATTCCTGCCCTTTCATTAGCCGTTTCAGCGATGTTTGTTTTACTAATGTCAGGTTTAATCCTTTATGAGACGAGTCAAATGATTCATGGAGGGGAAACCAATTACATCATGGCGACTATTGCACTTTATGTCACAATTTATAATTTATTCACTAGCCTGTTGCATCTTCTAGGTGCATTTGCTGGCGAAGATTAATGTATTAGATTATAAATAGCATATAAAACCCGGTTTTTACCGGGTTTTTATTTACACGGACGTAATGTATTTCGCGTGAGGGCACGACTGCATGGATGCAGGAGGTAGAACGAATCAGGACACCTACACGGATGTAGGTGGTAGAAAATGCCGGGGGGTGCGTTTCTAGCCTACCTGTAGGTACACATTTTCGAGACAGAGTCGAGGAAGCCCGAAGCGGCGCGATACCTAAAAATCGCAATATAACCTTCTTTTGTAACGAGCCCAAAAACCTTACCTATGACTTAAACCCCTAATCATGCTAGCATCCCCCGTTTTTTTATTAGAACAAATATAACTACACCTAAATAAATCCAACACAAGTGGGAGGTAACACGATGAAGATCGGGGTGCCTAAGGAGACATACGCAGGTGAAAAACGTGTAGCAACGACACCTGAAGTTATTAAATGGCTACAAAAGCTCGGGTACGAAGTAGCAGTTGAATCCGGCGCAGGGATGGAAGCCAACTTTTCTGATAATGCTTATCGTGAGGCCGGGGCTGAAGTTATTGGCGACACCAGGGCCTTATGGGATGCAGCAGACATTATATTTAAAGTCCGTGCTCCGGACGATAACGAAGTTGAATTACTTCATGATGGACAAACTTTAATCAGTTTTATCTGGCCAGCGCAAAATGAAGCGCTGATGCAAAAGCTTTCTTCGAAAAACGTAAATATCCTGGCGATGGATAGCGTACCTCGTATTTCACGAGCACAAAAGATGGATGCACTAAGCTCGATGGCAAATATTGCGGGTTACCGGGCTGTTGTAGAAGCATCGCATGTCTTTGGTCGATTCTTTACCGGGCAAATTACTGCGGCCGGTAAGGTCAACCCTGCAAAAGTGTTGATTATTGGTGCAGGCGTCGCTGGTCTGGCCGCGATAGGTGCTGCCAATAGTATGGGCGCGATTGTCCGTTCATTTGATACCCGACCTGAAGTTAAAGAGCAGGTTGAATCAATGGGCGCTGAATTTTTAATGCTGGATTTTGAAGAAGACGGCAGCGGCGAAGGCGGCTATGCCAAGACGATGAGTGATGAATTCATCGCAGCAGAAATGGCACTCTTTGCAGAACAAGCCAAAGAAGTCGACATTATTATTACCACTGCCCTGATACCAGGTAAACCGGCACCGAAATTAATCAGTGCCGACATGGTTAAATCAATGAAGAACGGCAGCGTGATTGTCGATTTGGCAGCAGAACAAGGCGGTAACTGTGAATTAACCCTACCGCATGACATTACCGTTACCGATAACGGTGTGACAATTATTGGTTACAGTGACCTACCAAGTCGCTTGCCAACACAATCCAGTCAATTGTATGCAACTAACTTGCGTCATTTGTTAACTGACATGACACCTGAAAAGGACGGTCAGATGACGATAGATTTCGAAGACGAAGCAGTACGTGGTGCAACAGTCATTAAAGCAGGCGAAATAACCTGGCCACCACCGCCACCAAAATTATCAGCGGCGGCCCCTGCACCTAAAGCAGCAGAAACAGCACCGGCTGTAGTTGAAGAACCGAAAAAACCGAGTGCGTTTAAGCAAGCAATACCATTAATTATTGGTGCGCTTCTTTTACTTGGTCTGGGTTCAGTCGCACCCGCCTCATTCATGCAACACTTTATTGTGTTCGTTCTGGCCTGCTTTGTCGGTTACATGGTTATCTGGAATGTCACACCCTCATTACATACACCGTTGATGAGTGTGACCAATGCGGTGAGTAGTATCATCATCATTGGTGCATTAATACAGATATCCTCTGACAATACATTGCTTATGGGCATTGCAGCCTTCGGCGTCCTTATAACCAGTATCAACATTGCGGGCGGCTTTGCCGTTACCCGACGTATGTTGGAAATGTTCAGGAAATAAGGGGGCGCATCATGTCAGCAGGTTTAGTTACAGTTTCTTATATTGGTGCGACGATCTTATTCATCCTGACACTGGGTGGATTAAGTCATCAGGAATCAGCCCGTAAAGGTAATGTCTACGGCATGATCGGTATGACGGTTGCGATATTGGCAACGGTATTCGGTCCTGAAGTCACCGGTAATTTTGAATACATCATTATTACGATGTTAATCGGTGGCTCGATCGGTATCATCCTCGCGAAAAAAGTCGAGATGACGCAGATGCCCGAGCTGGTTGCGATACTGCACAGTCTGGTTGGATTGGCGGCAGTATTAGTCGGCTTTGTTAACTTCATGGGCGAAAGCACTCTTACCGGTGTCGAAAAAGTCATTCATGAAGTTGAGATCTATGTCGGTGTCTTAATTGGTGCCGTGACATTTTCAGGTTCGGTGATCGCCTTTGGTAAATTAAGCGGCAAGATTGGTGGTTCACCAATGCTGTTACCCGCACGCCATTGGTTAAACCTGGGCTTGCTTATCGCATCGATCTATTTTTGTTACGACTTTGTGCATCAAGCCGAAACCGGTGGTGGTATGACACCGTTAATCATTATGACCGTCATTGCCCTGTTGTTTGGTATTCACATGGTCATGGCGATCGGTGGTGCCGATATGCCTGTCGTGGTTTCGATGTTAAACAGTTATTCCGGTTGGGCTGCATCGGCAACCGGCTTTATGTTAGGCAATGACTTATTAATCGTTGTCGGTGCCTTGGTCGGTAGTAGTGGTGCTATCCTGAGTTACATCATGTGTCGCGCTATGAACCGAAACTTTATCTCGGTCATTGCCGGTGGTTTTGGTACCGACACAGGTGCTGTTGCTGCAGGTGGTGATGAAGAACAAGGTGAAGTTGTTCCAATTGAAACGGATGATGTTGCCGGACTCCTGGTTAATGCGAAAGAAGTCATGATTATCCCGGGTTACGGTATGGCGGTTGCACAAGCCCAACATACTGTGAATGAAATTACCCAGGCCTTACGTGAAAAAGGTGTGAATGTGCGTTTCGGTATTCACCCGGTTGCAGGTCGTATGCCCGGCCACATGAATGTGCTATTAGCAGAAGCAAAAGTCCCGTATGACATCGTGTTTGAAATGGATGAAATCAATGAAGACTTCCCGGATGTGGATGTCTCCGTTGTGATCGGCGCAAACGATATCGTTAACCCTTCTGCACAGGAAGATCCCAATAGTCCAATTGCGGGTATGCCTGTACTGGAATGTTGGAAAGGGACAACCACAATTGTCCTGAAACGTAGCATGGCAACCGGTTATGCTGGGGTACAAAACCCGCTGTTCTTTAAAGAGAATACACGTATGTATTTTGGTGATGCTAAGGAAAGTTTGGATGCTGTACTCAAGGAGATTTTATAAAAGCATTTCTTATAAAAACTTTTTAAAAATAGAAGCGCCCTACTTGGGCGCTTTTTTATTTACATGGACGTGATGTATGCTGCGGGCGCAGGACGCACAGGAGCAGCGATTGATTATTAATTTTTTTAACATAAGGTTTCGCCTGATGGCGAGTCACTTTTCTTTGCGTGGCCAAAGAAAAGTAACCAAAAGAAAGGCCACCCCCGATGCCTTGTCGCTGCGCGATACCCTCCTCCTTGTTTTATTTCATAACGGCACGCGCATAGATGACGTCCTGTCATCAATGCGCTTTCGCAACGTCCATGTTGCTCGCCTTGAAATAAAACAACGCCTCGGCAAGCCATAAGGGGGAATAAAATCAAACGTCGCTGATATTAAAAGCATATGCTAGTCTTTATGAAGCAAACGGAATACGGAATGGAGATAAAGGGATTGAATATACCCCATCAACTTTTCACTTTAACAAAACATATGGAATCCATGTTTAACATGCTATGCTGATTCCAGATAACATACTGTTAAAGCGCAAATCAAATCGAAATGGAATGTTATGAGCTTTGAAGTAGAGTTAGCAAATTTAAATGAAGATTACTTCTTCAAGGAATTTACGTTCTCGAAAACCACATTTCAACCAACACCAAAAGATGAAGTAGAGTTAGCTGATAATATTATTTGGGTTGATAGTTTTTTAATTGCCTTTCAGCTCAAAGAGCGAAATATTACCGGCGAAACAACATCGGAGGAAGAAGAGCGTTGGTTTTCTCGCAAGGTTATTACAAAGGGTACTAAACAGATACGTGATACACTTAATTACCTACAAGAAAACGAAAAAATAGAACTAGAAAACCACCGTGGACACTCCTTCCATCTTGAAAGTAATAAAATAGATACTGTGCATAAAGTTGTATGTTACTTACCAAATTCAGTGCTCTCCGAAGAGAGCAGGATGAAAAAGTATCATACAAGTAGCACTGCTGGTGTGATACATATCATCACTGCTATTGACTATCTTGGTTGTGTACAAACACTACTTACACCGTCAGAACTATCAGAATATTTGTCCTTTAGAGAAGAGTTAATAAACATATGGGGCGAGAAAGTTAACTCTGTTCCAGAACCAGCAATCATGGGACAGTATTTAGAAGGGAATGAACAATCTGAACCTTCAATTGAATACATTGAAATATTGAAGACGCTTGAACATAGAGCACATGAGTGGGATATGTCAGGCATCATAAATAAATTTCCAGATAGAGTAACAACAGATAATGAACCTACTGATTACTATCATATCGTTCGTGAAATCGCTAAATTGAAACGCAACGAACTTCGGGAGCTTAAAAAGCGATTCGAATTATCGATGGAAAAGTCCCGGAAAAATGAATTTGCTATGCCGTATAGAATGGCTATTCCACGTACAGGCTGCGGTTTTGTATTTATACCTTTAGAAGCTGAACTCGTACCTCACCGCAGACAAGGGTTACAAAATTTGACCCATGTATGTAAGTACGATTTAAAATTAAACAAATGTCTTGGTGTGTCATTTGCGCCAGAGTCAGATGCATGGTTTTCAGTCGAGTGGTGCTTTATTGAAAGCCAATGGGAATATGATCAAGAGCTTGATGAACGGTTAAAAAATGACAACCCTTTTAGAGAAGTAAGCACTAAGGAAATTGGCAGATATGATTATAAAGACGCTTAAATACGCTCTAACATACTGTTATGCGCAAAAGGAGTATTCGCAAGTGTTGATAAGAAGATTAATCCCAGTAGCCTTATCATTAATAGTGTTTTGGTCGGGTACCGTGTTTGCAGATACGGCAGGCGACTTTCGTGGCATGGAAGGATGGACGATTATAGCAACCACTCAAGTCGAGGATGAGTTTGAAGGTTGTGATTTCGATAAAGTCATCAAATTTTTGAATGGCATGGCACTAGAGTGTTCAACTTTCAGTTACACATACTCATTTATGCCGAATGCTGTGATTTTCGCAAAACCTGCAAAACATAAAGATATGGAGTTTTACCAAATTAAGGCGTTGATTGGCGATAAACTCTACGACATGTCTCCTCGGCTAAAGTGATAATGAATGCACATCACAAGTCACTCCAAAGCGACGCGCTAAAGGTGCGCCGATGAGCCTGATCGTTACATTGCATAATTAAAGTGCCATATATCACTAAAAAAGAACTAGAAGTTCCACGCAGTGCGGCGGAAGTAAAGGCTTGGGTAGATACAAAACTTGAGGAAATTAGCAAGACTGAAGAAGGAAGGCATGCAGTAAGAACTCGAGAAGGATATTTGAAAGAATTAACGGAAGAAGCGTTACCGCTTGGCATATTTTGTGAACATTATTTTAAGAGTAGTAAATGTGTAACTTTAAATCACATAATTGGCAATCAAAATCATGATGTAGTAATTACAGACAAACGTTTGCGAAAATCACCTTTAAAGTATCTAGAAATAACACAGGCACATGATGGAGAAGATGCCCATCTTCGTATGGTAAAATTAAATGAAGAAGGACATGCAAATGCATTTGGCAAAGTTAAGAAAAGTGGAACTAAGCATACTGGACTAACTATAGAAATCAATAACGAGGCCATTGAACACGGTGAACTGGTAAGAAAGGAATTAAAAAGAATATATGAGGCAGCAGATAGAAAAAAAAGAAAGGAATATCCGGAAGGCACAGGCCTTATAATTATTTGTGATGATTATATTGCTTTCAGGAAGCCAGAAGATATTGAACAATTGAAAGAATACATAGAAAAAAATGTGTTAGCTGGTATGAGCAATTTTACGAAAATATTTGTTATAGGCTGGTCATCTAAAATTTATTTAGAGTATTAATTTAATACAAGATAACCAATCGTTGATAGAAGAAAGATGGTAAAAAAAATTATCACAAAAGACGATATTGAATTACCGGCTTTATTTGAATGCGTAGAAGACTATGGCGGTTATGTTATTGTTCGATTAACAGGGATTGACGACTCCACAGTGGTTTCTCAGCACGATCGAGAAATTGATGCCGTAAAAAAAGAACTGGACCTTCTTAATAGACATATCATTGCAGATTTTTCAAATGTCACAAAAATCGATAGTTCTACTGTGGCGGCCATATTATTACGGGTAAAAGAACTTATGGAACATGGACGTCAGCTCTTCTTTATCAATGCTTCCGAAGAACTAAAGGGTTTGGTGGCTGTGCATAAGCTTTCTAATATTATAAAGTTTTACGAGACAGAAAAAGATGCGCTCAGGGCTTTAGAGGTTATAGAATAAATTATATATTTTTATCAATTAGACGAAAATAAACTATCTGGCCCACTATTACCTCTGCTAGTTGTACTTCTTTATAGGTATTTTTAATGTTACGTTATGTGATTGAAAAAACTACCTGAGTCGAGACATCAACAATACCTCAAAGGCAATATTTAATTTCCAGATAAAATTTTTCGACTTAATCAGCTTTAATAATCGTTTGATTAGACATATAAGGCTGTAAAACTCCAGGAATAGCAATACTTCCATCCTTATCCTGATAGTTCTCCATTACGGCGATCAGGGTTCGACCTACCGCGAGTCCTGAACCATTAAGTGTGTGTAACAATTCCGGCTTATCGGTTTCAGGATTACGCCAACGTGCTTTCATACGCCTGGCTTGAAAGGCTTCGAAATTACTACAAGATGAGATCTCTCTATATTTATTTTGTCCTGGCAACCAGACTTCTATGTCATAGGTTTTCGCAGATGAGAAACCTATATCTCCGCCACACAATGTAACAACACGGTAAGGCAACTCCAGTTTTTGAAGTATAACTTCAGCATGCCCGGTTAATTCTTCAAGTATGTCATAAGATGTATCTGGTCTCACAAGTTGAACCAATTCAACTTTTTCAAATTGGTGTTGACGTATCATACCCCTGGTATCTTGCCCATAAGATCCGGCTTCACTACGAAAACAAGGTGTGTGACAAACAAATTTCATCGGCAAATCATCAGCGTTTAATATCTCATCACGAACAATATTGGTTACCGGTACTTCTGCAGTAGGAACAAGATAAAACCCATGTTCTCTAATATGAAACAAGTCTTCTTCAAATTTAGGTAATTGACCTGTACCTCTACAACTATCGGCATTGACCAGGTAAGGGACGTTCACTTCCTGATAACCATGTTCTTTTATATGTATATCCAGCATAAATTGTATTAATGCACGATGTAATCTTGCAATTTCACCTTTCATCACAACAAAGCGTGAACTGGTAATCTTGGCTGCAGTTTCAAAATCGATCAGCCCTAACGTTTCACCAAGATCGACGTGGTCTTTAGGTTCAAAGTCAAATGCTTCAGGTTCACTCCATTTACGCACTACTTCATTGTCGTCTTCAGTATTACCTTCGGGCACGGATGTATGGGGAATGTTGGGTATTCCTGAAACAATTTCATTTAATTTTGCCTGAACATCATCAAGTTCAGTCGCGCTTTCATCGAGTTGCTGTTTAATTTTAGCAACTTCATCCATAGTACTTTGTGCATCCTTCCCTTTTGACTTTAGTTGACCAATCTCTTTTGATTTTGCATTACGTTGCGCCTGTAATTCTTCTGTTTTGACCTGAATGGCTTTACGTTTTTCTTCCAGTTCTTCTATAGATGTAATATCCAGTTCCATATTGCGTTTTTTTAACGCAGATGCGACTTCATCAAGATTGTTCCGTAATAATTGCGGATCTAACATTATCAACCTGTTCTTTTTTATAAATTTATTTTTGCTGGCCAATAAACAATATGGCCAGGTTTAATTCTTTTGTTTAATTCCTTAATAATAGATTTGGTTTTTTCCGGGTTATCAAAAAACTCTATAATCAATGGTAAATCAAGCGACATATCAACCAGGTTAGATGAATGATATTCACCGGAAGTCCCAAAACCTGTTATACCTCTAAATACAGTAACGCCACGTACTTTACTTTCGTCATGCAGATACTCTAATAACTCTTCCATTTGTGATTTTGCTTCGTGCAAATAGATACGAACTACCGTTACGTCGTTTTCGTTCATACTTGCCTCCCAAGGATCATTCCCAGCCAGCAACCTGACACACATAATGTTACGCTAAGCAGAATATTCATACCGGCTTTAAATGTTTCACCTGCTTCAAGTAAATTTAATGTTTCAATTGAGAACGTTGAAAAGGTAGTAAATGCACCTAATAAACCTATGGTTATACCTGCTCGCCATTCGGTACTGATGTTCATTCTTTCAACCATCATGACATAAACAGTACCCATAATAATTGAACCGACAATATTTACTGCCAAGGTACCGTAGGGAAATCCACGACCGAGCAGCATATAGACACCATTAGACATTCCATAACGGCAAAGCGCTCCAACAGCACCTCCTATAGCGATAGCAATTAATTGAAACATAAGTCTAATTTTTGGTTTCTTTTGCTTTTTTATCCTGTTCTCTTAACATTGCCAGTTTTTCTGCGATTTTTATTTCTAAACCGCGATTAACAGGCAGATAATACTCTCTCGCATCCATATCGTCCGGGAAATAATGTTCCCCTGCTGCATAGGCATCTGGTTCATTATGCGCATAGCGATAATCTTTTCCATAATCAAGTGACTTCATTAATTTGGTTGGTGCATTACGTAAATGAAGTGGAACTTCCCTGGAACCTGATTGTTTCGCATCCTGCATAGCAGCTTTGTATGCAGTATATACTGCATTACTTTTCGCGGCGCATGCAAGATATACAATTGCTTGTGCAATTGCCAATTCACCTTCAGGTGAACCCAGACGTTCCTGTGTTTCCCAGGCATCCAGAGCAAGCCGTATAGCTCGTGGATCAGCATTTCCTATATCTTCTGATGCCATTCTGACAACACGGCGTGCAATATATAAGGGATCACAGCCCCCATCAATCATTCTTGTAAACCAGTAAAGCGACGCGTCCGGATTGGAGCCTCTTACTGATTTATGCAAGGCAGAAATTTGATCGTAAAAAGCTTCACCACCTTTATCAAATCGTCTTAAAGAACCATCCACCAATACTTCATCAATCAGTTTTTCTGTTATTTCTCCTTCTTCTGCCAGATCTGATGCAATTTCCAACAGGTTAAGTGCACGACGTGCATCGCCATCAGAAACATTGGCTAATTTTATTAATACATCTTCATTGAGTGATAGGGATTGTTGACCCAGGCCCTTTTCCTTATTACTTAACGCTTTTTGTAAAATGGACTTTATATGTTCACTATCTAAAGCTTTAAGTACATATACACGCACACGGGATAATAAGGCATTATTTAATTCGAATGATGGATTTTCTGTAGTTGCTCCAATAAATGTTATGGTCCCGTCTTCAACGTATGGTAGAAATGCATCTTGTTGAGCCTTGTTGAAACGATGAACTTCGTCGACAAATAATACGGTATCTTTCTCATAGACTTCACGATATTGTTTTGCCTGTTCAATCGCTGCTCTGATATCTTTAACGCCACTTAATACAGCAGAGACAGTTAGAAATTGAGCTTCACAAGATGAACTTATTAATTTTGCCAGTGTTGTCTTACCTGTTCCCGGTGGACCCCAAAATACCATGGAGTGCAGACGCCCCTGCTCTATTGCTATTCTGAGTGGCTTGTCCTTTCCAAGAATATGTTCCTGTCCCGTAAAAGAATCAATCGTGGCAGGACGCATGCGATCAGCAAGTGGATGATAATCAATATTACTCGCCATATAGTAAAGAATATAGATTTCAGAAAGAAACTAATCTTAACGATTAATGAAAGAAGTATATCATTTATACAACGAGTCGTGGGGTTGGATTTTTCTCGAGCAACTCTTTGGTTCTGATGATATTTCTGCCATCGTTTTTAGCATTATAAAGCGCCTTGTCACTGGTATATATCAAATCCATATAACTATCTGTATTATTAGGCACAACGGATGCAATACCTATACTAATAGTCAGGTATTTACTTATTTCTGAACGAGGATTAGGAATATTCAGTTCTCTGACACCGGAGTGAATTTTTTCTGCAAAATTAATAGCGCCACTTAAGTTTGTGTCAGGCATGATGATAGAAAATTCCTCACCCCCATAACGTGCAATAAAATCTCCAGGACGGTTCAGGTTGTCTTTTAGATATTGTGCGATAAATATTAAACACTCATCCCCTTTTACATGGCCGTACTCATCGTTATATTGTTTAAAATAATCTAAATCAATCATAAGTAACGATATTGGTGTATTTGTACGCTTTGCACGTGACCATTCTCGCTCCAGGTTTTCATCCAGACTTCTGCGATTTGCAACTTTGGTTAATTCATCTATTACAGTTAACTCTTTTAAACGATCATTCACACCCTTTAAATATGTTAATAATTGTTCATTAAGAAACTTTAACCTGACCGCATCAATCAAGGCATTATGATTCCAGATAAACAGTTTTCTAACTATCAAGATATATATGATCCCGACTATACCCAGGTTAAAATATTGAGCCTGTCCTATAGACAGCAGCTTAATGATTACTGGTAATGTTAGGCAATATTGATAAAGATAAAATGAATATTTGTCTGAAGAAAATGAAACAAGCCCTGCTGGTGTCATCAATGCTAATAATGACAATAGATATACTTGGTTGATAAGTGGTAAGTCATTAAAAAAGAAAACGAGTCCCCATCCATATATCGAACCTAATAAACCTGCGCATACTGCATAACGGATATGTAAAATTTTAAAATCATTTATATCATTCAAATTCTTTTGAGTTTTATAAGTATCTATAAAACGATAAACATTTAAACCTATTAATAGTAATGCCCATGTAAATGCATAGACATAATTTACATAATCAATTATTACCAGAATAAAAACTGTTAAAGAAATTATATGTAAAGCTGGACGGGATATTGAACCTTTATAAAGCAGGCTAACTTGTTCAATATAGATACGATTTTCCAGTTCTGCAAGAGATTCCTGATTAAGCATTTGTTATTGTCTTTTTAGCAATCATTGTTAACTGAATAAATGACTTTCATTTAATTTATTATGTAATTTTCCTGATTATTATAAAAGATTATTGTTGTTCTCTTTCATCAATTACATCGACATTTTCAGGTATTTCCAGTTTAAATAATTCAGTTGGCAATTTGGAGTTTTTATTTATTCCTTCAAAATCTATTCGTGTCACTTGTCCAAGGTTATCTGCAATAATCATCATGCCAAGCCTGTTTTTATCAAAGCCAAAACGGATATTTTTATACTGTGCTTCCAGATCGCGTGGTGTTAATTCAATCCAGTCGTACCCCTCAATTTTTCCCATATCAATTGTAACAAAGTGTATATTTATATCGGAGTTACCAAGAATAATACCCGCCGGAGTTTGATCAATTGTATCACCCATTGGTTTAATGGTGACCTGTTCCAGGTCTTCATCATAGATCCACAAATTATCCCCATCAGAAATTATTTTTTGTGAGTACGGTTCCTGATAGGACCAATGAAATTTTCCCGGTTGCTGTAAATATAAAGTGCCTGATGTTTTTTCAAGTTGTTCGCCATCTTCATTAATCAATGTTTGAACAAAATTTGCCTGCATACTTTTAAAGTCTTTTAAAAAAGCTTTTAAAGGATCGCCAGAATCGACAGCTAAAGCTGATTTAAAGAATAATAAAAATATAACGGGTAATGTATATCTATAGATGTGCATAATAATTTAATCAATTGGTGGAGGTGGTGCCGCAAGAACTTCCCGGCTTCCATTGGATTCAAGTGGTCCAACTAATCCACTATTTTCCATTTCTTCAACAATTCTTGCAGCTCGATTGTAACCTACCTTTAAACGTCGCTGGATATATGATATCGATGCCTTACGCGTTTCCGTTACAATTCGAACTGCTTCATCATACAAAGGATCCATGTCATCCCTTGGCGTATCTAATCCCGGTATTGCTTCTGCTCCGCCCTCTGACGGCCCACGTAAAATATCATCAATATATTCGGGCATGCCACGTGATTTTAAATCATTTACAACATTATGAACCTCGTTATCCGAGACAAACGCACCATGTACACGTTCCGGAATGCTTTTACCACCAGGTAAAAACAACATATCACCATGCCCCAGAAGATGTTCAGCGCCCATTTGATCCAATATAGTTCTTGAATCAACCTTGGATGAAACCTGAAATGCAATACGACTTGGGATATTTGCTTTAATTAAACCTGTTATTACGTCAACAGATGGTCTCTGGGTAGCTAAAATAAGATGAACGCCTGCTGCTCTCGCTTTTTGTGCGAGTCTCGCAATCAGCTCTTCAACCTTTTTACCAACAGTCATCATCATATCTGCTAACTCATCAATGATGACGATAACAAAAGGTAATTTTTCTAATGTGGGTATTTCATCATCTTCACCAAGCGGTGTATAGAAAGGATCAGGAATACCGGTACCTCTTTCAGTTGCCTCAATTATCTTTTTATTATACCCACCAATATTTCTTACACCTAAAGCAGCCATTAATTTATAACGTCTTTCCATTTCAGCAACACACCAACGTAAGGCATTGGCTGCTTCTTTCATATCAGTTACAACTGGTGTTAATAAATTTGGTATCCCTTCATAAACAGATAATTCAAGCATCTTTGGATCGATCATAATCAATCGAACATCTGCAGCAGTTGATTTGTATAACAAACTTAAAATCATGGCATTTAAAGCAACTGATTTACCTGAACCCGTTGTTCCTGCAACTAAAAGGTGGGGCATCTTTGCCAGATCAGTAACAATTGGTTTACCACCTATGTCTTTTCCCAATGCAAGTACCATTGGAGATTTTAAAGATTCGTATTCACCGGTATTTAAAATTTCTCCCAGCGTAACCAGTTCACGACTTTCATTTGGTATTTCCAGTCCGATATAAGGCTTGCCGGGTATAACATCGACAATACGCACGCTCACAACTGATAAAGATCGTGCAAGATCTTTTGACAGGTTCATGATCGTGCTGCTCTTTACTCCGGGAGCAGGTTCCAGTTCAAATCGGGTAATAACGGGACCCGGGTGTACAGCAACAACTTCAACGGTTACACCGAAATCTTTTAGCTTCAGTTCTACTTGTCGGGACATCGCTTCCAGGGCTTCTTTTGAATACTGCCCTTTGGCAGGCGGTGGTGCATCAAGTAAACCTAATGTTGGTAAAACTGTATCTGCAGGCGGTTCAAACAGGCTTTCCTGTTTTTCTTTTACTGCGCGTATACTTGGTTTAACTTCAGGAGTGACGGTTTGTATCTTTGGCGGTATACGTTGTACTTCAATTTCTTGTTCCTGTTTCAGGACGATTTCCCTGTCTTTCCTGGCGCGACGGCCTTGTGCTGCATCTTTAAGCTCAACAAACTTTTGACGAAAAGTTGCGAATGAATCCAGAGTTAATTTACCAGTAGAATCAATCAGCCATAACCAGGAAAGGCCGGTATAAAGTGTTATACCAATTAGAAACATGGCTAGCATTAACAAGGTACTACCTGTATCACCAGTAGTATTTAATAACAGACTACCTGCAACATTACCCAGGATTCCCCCTGCACCTCTTACTTCATGGGGTAATGCTGCTCCAGGATAAAAATGCATCCAGGCAATTCCACAACCTCCGATAAGGCCTAAAAGAATGCCTATCCCACGAATAGAAAAGAGTAATTGATTAAATCTTTCCTTATTTTTTCTGGATTGAAATAGCCGCCAACCACTAACAATGAACAAAACCGGGAATAGATAACCAAAATAGCCAAAGATGTAGAGTAGGATATCTGCTATCCACGCGCCAACAGAACCTGCACTGTTGTGAATTATATTTGTCGTGACTGAGTGCGACCAACCCGGATCATCAGGATGATAGCTAAATAACGCGATTAGTAAATATACTGCAACTATCAATAATCCAAAGACAATAACCTCTCGAACATTGCTGATAACCTGATCAGAGAGCGGTTTGGCTGCTTTTTGCTTTCTGGACGCTTGACTCACATTAAACCTATTTAAAAGAAAACATCTGTAATTATATGTTTATTAAAGAAATAATTAAACAATATTTTTAAAATAAATTTATCTCGGAGAGGTTTTGTCAATTTTGCTGATCATACTGCTTTAACGTACCATAGCGCACTTTTAATTCGACATATCATCTCAATTGGAGTTGTTACTTGATGAGTGATTCACGGCATTCAAAACTGTTAATTCTTGGATCTGGTCCAGCTGGATATACCGCTGCATTATACGCTGCACGAGCTAATCTTTCCCCCGTATTGATTACTGGTCTCGAACAAGGTGGTCAATTAACAACCACAACGGATGTTGATAATTGGCCGGGTGACGTTGAAGGATTACAAGGCCCTGATTTGATGAACCGTATGCTGAAACATGTTGAACGATTTGAAACAGAGGTTATTTTTGACCATATACATACTGCAGAATTAAAAAAACGTCCGTTTCGTTTAATGGGGGATAATGGCACATATACCTGTGATGCATTAATCATCGCTACTGGTGCTTCAGCAAAATATTTGGGTCTGCCTTCCGAGGAAGCATTTCAGGGGAAAGGGGTATCTGCTTGTGCGACTTGTGATGGTTTTTTCTACCGAGGTGCTGACGTCGCAGTTATTGGTGGAGGTAATACCGCAGTTGAAGAAGCGTTATATTTATCCAATATCGCCAGTAAAGTGACTGTTGTTCATCGACGAGATAAGCTACGTTCAGAAAAAATTCTTGCAAACAGGCTATTTGAAAAAGAGAAGAATGCTAATGTTGTCATAGAATGGAATCATACCTTACAGGAAGTGCTTGGTGATGATAGTGGTGTAACAGGCATGCGTATAAAAAGTACATTGAATGATAGTACTAAAGATATTGATCTTAAAGGCGTCTTTATTGCTATTGGTCATCAACCCAATACCCAGATCTTTGCAGGCCAACTTGATATGAATGATGGATATATCAAGGTAAAAAGCGGGCTTGATGGACAAGCAACTTCAACCAGTATCCCGGGTGTATTTGCGGCCGGCGATGTTGCTGATCATGTTTATCGTCAAGCTATTACTTCAGCCGGTAGTGGTTGCATGGCAGCATTAGATGCAGAGGCCTGGTTAGATAATTCTAACCTTTAAAATAAATACATGGATTTAAAAATCAAGTATTTTGGTTGGTCAAGCATAGGTATTTATTCCGATTCTCATTCGCTTTTTTTTGATCCATTCCATCGACAATATTGCGGCGTTAAATGGTCCAACATCAATGATTATCTTGATGCTGATGTTGTTTGCATAACACACGGACATGAAGAGCACTTCGTCGATACGCCTGAAATTATCAGACGTTCCGGTGCAAAAGTTATTTCATCACCACATATTTGCCGGTTTTTACGAAAAAGAAATAAAATTTCAAATGATCAGCTTATTTCAATTAATTATTTTGAACCGCTCGAAGTTGGTAGTTTTAAAATCACTGCATTTAAGTGGAAACATAGAGATATTAATCTACCGCGTGCAATCACTCGCGCTGTATTTACAGGTAATACGGCTCAAATCAAATGGGCGTGGAATGGTGCTATAAATGCACCATTTTATGCGCCCTATGTTGGTTATGTCATAGAACTTAAAAATGGCACAACAATCATGAATTATAATGAGGGTTTTAACACCAAGATGACCGATCAGGAGATCCAATACCTGGGTAAACAATTTAATGTGGACATTTTACTTGTCGGCATGCAACTAAATTTTGTTAATGATGTAGCGCGAGGGGTATCAGCACTGTCACCAAAAAAAGTTATTTTGTACCCTCCGCACGAAAAATTTCATGAGATGATGGGTGTCACCTCATTACCATGGTCAGATTTCGTTGAAGCGGCACAAAAGGCTGTACCGGAAATGAAAGTCTATTCAGCGGAACCAGGCTGTACTTACTCTTGATATGAAAGTAGTTCAATTACATGAACATGGAGGACCTGACCTTTTAACAAGCGGCGAAATTGATGATCCGGTTATACAAAAACCAACTGAAATAAAGGTTAGATTAAAAGCGGCAGGAATTAACCCGATTGATACCAAACTCAGGGCCGGGCTTTATCCAGTTGAAAATTTTCCTGTTATTTTAGGTTGTGATGGTTCAGGCATTATTGAAGAACTCGGTTCTGAAGTAACGCATTTCAAACAAGGTGATGAGGTTTTCTTTTTTCACGGTGGCGTGGGCGGCATTCAGGGTAATTATGCTCAATTTAAGGTTCTTGATGAGCACTTCATAGCACATAAGCCCGAATCAATTGACTTCAATGCAGCGGCTGCTGCACCTCTTGTTTTATTAACCGCCTGGGAATCATTATTTGACCATGCACAAATAAAACAGGGACAGACTGTATTTATTAATGCGGGTGCGGGTGGTGTCGGTCATATTGCTATCCAACTGGCTAAATATGCAGGTGCAAGCGTTTGTACTACCATCAGTAATGATGAAAAAGCAGCGTACGTTAAACGACTTGGTGCAGACTATATTATTAACTATAAAGAGCAGGACGTTGCAGAAGCTGTTTTGGAATGGACCAATGGTGACGGTGTTGATATCGTCATTGATAATATTGGTAGTAGTGAAATTCAATCGGCATTTTCTTTTATCAAGCACTATGGAAAGATAGTAACGCTGTTACAACCTGATAAAGATATAGATTGGAGTTTGGCAAGGTTCAAAAATGTTCAGTTTCATTTTGAAGTTATGCTTTCACCACTTTTATTTGATTTAAGTGAAAAACAAAAGCATCAAACAGAAATATTAGGGAACTGCGCCAGATTAATTGACGATGGAAAATTACAGGTTAATGTGAGCAAACAATTTGATTTAGAGTATGCTGCCGAAGCACACCGCTTAATTGAAGAAGGACATACTACGGGCAAGATTGTTTTAACGATTGTTTGATGAAAATATGATTTAAAATCCCTGAAATCCGGAACAACGGTGAACCCAATATTAAAAAGTATGTTTCAATCAGCCCTGTTCATTCTCATCAGTGTCTGGATACTACTATCAATATTACTTTATTTGTTCCAACCTGGTTTTATATATTACCCATATAAAAAAGTTGAAGTTACACCGGCAGCAATACAGTTAAAGTATGAAGATGTATTTTTGACTACAAGCGATAATATTAAGCTTAATGGATGGTGGATCCCCAGGCTGAATTCCAGAGCCACCCTGCTCTTTTTACATGGTAATGCAGGTAATATCTCTCATCGTCTTGATAGTATAAAAATATTTCATGATCTCGGCTTATCAGTATTTATTATTGACTACCGCGGTTATGGAAATAGTGAAGGAAAACCTTCAGAAAAAGGAACTTACCTGGATGCTGAGGCAGCCTGGCAATACCTGGTTAATGAAAAAAATATAGCCAGCGATGAAATAATAGTTTTTGGCCGTTCTTTAGGTGGTGCTGTGGCAAGCTGGTTAGCGACAAAGCATACCGTTGCAGGATTAATACTGGAATCTACATTCACATCAATTGAAGACATGGGCAGACATTATTATCCTTACTTGCCTGTTAAATTTTTGGCAAGAATTAAATATCCAACTCTAAAAAGAATTAGTCAGGTTAATTCTCCGGTACTTGTTATTCACAGCCCTGATGATGATATTGTACCCTATCAACTGGGAAAAAAGTTATTTGTACAAGCCAATGAGCCTAAACAATTTCTCAATTTAACTGGTGGTCATAATGAAGGTTTTCTAAGCAGTGGTAATTTATATATCCAAGGTCTGAATAATTTTTTAAATAGTATTTTTAGTAAATGAAATTTTTATCTTATATTGAAAAGGCAGGTAATAAATTACCTGATCCTGCCAGCTTGTTTGTGGTTGGAACAGTTATCGTATTTATCCTATCAATGATTGTTGCCAATCTTGGTTGGGTAACTATTGATCCTAAAGGCAATACAATCAATGCATTCAATCTGGTATCTTCAGATGGAATCTGGTGGTTATTATCAACAATGGTTGATAATTTTATTCGTTTTCCGCCATTGGGAATTGTTTTGGTAGGAATGTTGGGGATTGGCTTAGCTGAAAAAACAGGTTTCATTCCTGCTTTACTACAATACGCTATTACGCATGTTCATCTAAAATTATTAACACCCGCAACAATGCTGTTAGGTATACTTTCGTCAATCGCACTTGATGCCGGCTATGTCGTATTAATTCCTATAGCTGCTGCTCTTTATATTGCGGCTGGTCGTTCACCATTAACAGGCATCGCTGTATCTTTTGCCGGAGTTTCTGCCGGATTCAGCGCAAACTTTTTTATTACTGCACTTGATCCTTTATTAGCCGGTTTCACTCAATCAGGAGCACAAATTATTGATAGCAGTTATCAGGTCGCTGTTACCGGTAATTGGTGGTTTATGATAGTTTCAACAATTATATTGACACTCGTTGGCTGGCTTATTACGGATCGATTTGTTGAACCATCGATTCAAGGTGTTGCCAATCAGAACCTTAAGAGTGATTTTACTCAACTGGAAAATAAAGAGTTACGTGCACTAAAGTATTCTGTCTTATCAGTCATACTATTGCTGGTTCTTTATTTAATTGCAATAACATATAGTGGTGGACCATTATTCGGAATCGGGAAGAGATTCGATCGCTGGATTGAAGTCACTGTACCATTATTGTTTATTAGTTTTTTTATCCCTGGAATAATCTATGGCATTCTAGTTGATAACATAAAGTCCGATCGTGATATTGCCGGTATTCTTGGTGATGTTATGAGTCGTTTGGGACCCTATATTGTGTTGGCTTTTTTCGCAGCACAATTTATTGCAGCATTTAACCAATCCGGTCTTGGACAAATGTTGGCAATTGCAGGTGGACAATTTCTTCGTGATCTTATGGTGCCGGAGGCAACATTATTAAGTTGTTTTATATTAATGGTTGTTATGATTAACCTTATAATAGGTTCTGCTTCGGCCAAATATGCTTTTTTTGCTCCTGTTTTTGTACCGATGTTGATGCAAATTGGTATCAGCCCGGAATTAACACAAGCTGCATACCGGGTTGGTGATTCAGTAAGTAATGTTATCACTCCTATGAATCCCTACATGATTATTATCATAATGGAAGTAAGAAAATATGTGCATGGTTCAGGACTCGGTACAGTTGTTGCAATGATGTTACCTTATACGATTGGTTTTTTAATTATCTGGTTATTATTACTAATTATCTGGGTTCAGACAGGCTTGCCTTTGGGACCGGGCGGAGAATTGGTTTATGGAATATAAATAGAGGCGGTATTTATGATATTATGCGCCGTTTTTTGGAACAATACTCTTCCAAGGTAATCTAAACTACTGACAATGCCTGATAAACAAATTTATAAAATTATCTTTCATAACCAGGGCAAGATTTATGAGATCTATGCCAAAAATGTCCATCATAGTGCGATGTTCGGCTTTATTGAGGTTGAAAAACTGCTTTTTGGTGAGCGCACATCTGTTGTAGTTGATCCTACAGAGGAAAATCTTAAATCTGAATTTGATGGTGTTGATAGAACATATATCCCCATGCATTCCATCATTCGTATAGATGAAGTACAAAAAGAAGGCACCGCGAAAATCACCGAAAGCAGCGAAAAAGGTGAAAATATTATGCCCTTCCCTGTTTATACAAAATCAGGAAGCACACCTGAATCCTGAAATTAATCATTTTAAAATAAACAAATAATTGCCATTTAAATTAAATAAGGAGTTCCATAATTGAATTATGAAATTCTGGTTTTGTTTAGAATTAATATTATTAGGTTTTGTTACTAATATTACCTATGCTGCGACCTTATCTAATGTCAACGTAGAAAAACAGGGTGAGAAATATATTTTACATGTACAAGCCCGGGTTTTTGCAGAGGCTGAAATAGTAAAAGATATAATCACTGATTTTAGTAACCTTCCGTCAATAAATCCCTATCTTAAAAAAAGTCAGATAATTAACAGGGATGGCAAATCTACTACTGTTAATATGTTAACAGAAGCCTGTGTATTAATAATTTGTTATAAAATTAATGATACCCAGTCATTCAGGTTCCTGAATAATGAAACTTTATTTAGTAATACAATACCCAATATGAGTGATTTTAAATACGGCTGGTATAGATGGATAATAAGAAAAAATGACTCTTTCCCTGAAAAAACAATAACCGAAATTACTCTGGACAGTGAAGTTATTCCTGATTTTTTTATTCTTCCAATAATCGGGACATATCATTTAAAGAAGAAGATTCTTGATATAGCAGAGATAACAATCAAAAATCTTGAAATTACGGCACAAAAAAAAGCAGTTAACTAATCACCAAGTAATGTCCTTACATGTGCTACTACTGCCCGGGCATTGCCGGAAAGGTTATATCCCCCTTCAAGAATTGAAACTAATTTACCATTACAATGTTGCCTGGCAATCTGCATGACGATCCTGGTCAATTCTATAAATCCATTATCGGTAATATTAAAACAACCCAGCAGATCATCCTTACGACTATCAAACCCGGCAGAAACAAGGACCATGTCAGGTTTAAAACTATCTGCTACAGGTAATAACTCTTTATTAAAAACATCAATTATTTTTTCGTCGGTAGTTCCGCATGGTAAATGAATATTAATATTATATCCTTCTCCTGCTCCACTGCCTTTCCTGTCGGGATGACCCGTGCCGGGATAAGCATAAAAATCATGCGTAGAAAAAAACAAAACACTGGGATCATCATAAAACATTACTTCGGTTGCATTGCCGTGATGGTAATCCCAGTCAATGATAAGTATCTTTTTTAGTCCATATCTTTTTTGCGCATATTTTGCTGCTATTGCTATATTATTGAAATAACAGAAACCTTCTTCCTTGCCTGTATTCAAAGCATGATGTCCGGGTGGTCTTGTTGCACAAAAAGCATTATCAATCTTATTCTCGTTAATTAAATCTACTGCAGATAGACAAGCGCCTACTCCAGAGGTGGCGACACGATAGGCAATTGGATTATGTCGTTTAATAGAAACAATATGATTATCAGTATGGACCGAATTAAGCCATGCTTCAGTATCCTGTTTTATCTGTAATGAGACAATTTTCTCTACCAGACCGGAATCAGCCATTGCAGTTTGAATATACCTGAACCTTTCCGGACTCTCCGGGTGACCTGCATCGATATGGTGTTGTAAAAAAACAGGATCATCGATAAACCCGGTCATGTTTTTACTGCTATTCGTATTTGTTTTGTCTGCAGCAAAAATACGTGTCTGGTAAGACAGCAACATTGATGATAAAACGCCTGAAATAAAGGTTCTGCGGTTCATTTTTTCATGTAATACTGTTATTTTTGATAGTTATGTCAATTATAAGTATAAAGTTTTGTTCGATATGATTTTAGTGCGAAAGCTGGTTTTAATACTATTGTTTTGTCCGCTGACCGTTTTGGCTGAATGGAAAGTTATCACTCATACAGATACTAATAGTCAAACTGAAACCCAGGTCGCGTATACAAAGAATGATGAGGGATACAGCCTGGAAATATATAAGGACAGTGTTGGCGCTGTCCGTTCACGTTTTAGCCTCAATGCCGCATTAGACATGTTCGCAAAGCGTAGCTGCCCAACTTATCAGGTCGATACCAGATTGCTTGATAATCGTTCAATAAATGATGCGCCTTGTTTAACAGATTTCACCTGGAGTGAATTTGTTCTAGGTTATATTGTGGATAACCAGGTTACTTCCGGACGGCTTAATGCTCTGATGAATGGCAGCAATATCACGTTCCGTTTTATGCTGGAAAATGGTGAATACCGTGAGACATCATTTTCTCTTGCAGGGTCAAAGCGTGCGACCTTAAATGTCATAGGGAATATAACAATCATTCCCTGACTTATTAGTAATTATTTAATGTCAACTTGTCGTATTGTTACAGATCTAAAAACAATACAAGCTGAACAATGGCAAGAACTTGAATATGATAACAACCCTTTTCTTTCCTACCCTTTTTTGTCAGGACTTGAAGAATACAAGTGTCTCTATAGTCAATATTGGCAACCCCGGCATCTTGTTATTGAAGATGGATCAACGCTATTAGGCATCTTACCGTTATACCTGAAACATGATTCCTATGGGGAATTTGTTTTTGATTGGTCCTGGGCAGATGCCTATCAACAGGCAGGCAGAAATTATTATCCAAAACTGGTCTCGGCTATTCCATTTACTCCCGTCTCCGGACATCGTTTGCTAATAAACAGAAATCACGATGCAAGACTTATTAAGAATGAATTAACTTTGGCAGCAATTTCATTGATGGAAGATAATAAACTATCGTCACTACACTTTCTTTTTCCGAATGAACAAGACGTAGAAATATTAAAGGAAAACCAGGGCCTGAAAAGAACTACCTGTCAATACCACTGGTTTAATAAAAGTTATCGGGACTTCCAGGATTTTACGGATTCTTTAACGTCAAAGAAAAGAAAGGCGATATTAGCTGAAAGACGAAAAGTAGAAAATGCCGGAATCGAGATAGAACGGCTAAATGGCAATGATGTTCTTCCTGCGCAATGGGAAATTTTTTACGAATTTTACTGTTCTACTTTCCAGAAAAAATGGGGAGAACCCAGATTGACCCTGGATTTTTTTATGTCGATAGGTGAAAAACTATCCGACCAGGTATTATTAATACTGGCAAAGGAACATAGCGAATATATCGCAGGTGCCTTCGCAATGAGTGACAATACTACTTTGTACGGCCGTCATTGGGGATGCAAACGATACGTGCCTTTTTTACATTTTGAGCTATGCTACTATCAAACGATTGAATATACGATTCAATCGGGTTTGAAAAAACTCGACGCAGGTGTGCAGGGAGAGCATAAACTTGCCCGTGGATTCCATCCGGTTGCAATGTCGTCATTGCACTGGATTAGAGATGCAGATTTTCGAGTAGCTATAGAAGATTATCTGAATAGAGAAACCAGGCTTATGGGTGAACATTTAGAGAATTTAAAATTACATTTACCGTTTAAAACAAGTTATGACAACCAGCAATTACGAACAAAGCAGCAATAAACTTTATTGGGTAAAGGATAATATTCTGGCTGTTGGCTTTCCCGAAATAGAAAAGGCATTGCGTGATCCTGACGGGTTGCTGGCAATTGGTGGTGATCTAAGTGAGGAACGTCTTTTAGAAGCTTATCAAGCAGGCATTTTCCCCTGGTACAATGAGGGTCAACCTATCTTGTGGTGGTCACCGGATCCCAGGTGTGTGCTGGTTCCTGACGAAATTAAAATCTCACGAAGTCTGGCTAAAAAAATACGTAAAAAACAATTCAAGGTTACTTTTAATACAGCATTTAGTAACGTGCTTGAAAGCTGTTCATCAGCGCGTAGCGGAATTAACGATACGTGGATTACAAATGAGATTAAACTTGCCTATGTAAATCTATTTAATACAGGTTATGCACATTCTGTTGAATGTTGGTATGATGGGAATTTGGTTGGTGGTTTGTATGGTTTGGCTTTAGGTAAAGTTTTTTTTGGTGAATCCATGTTTTATCGTGAAACTGATGCATCTAAAATTGCACTTGTATCCCTTGCAAAAAAACTTGAAGAAAAAAAATTCAGATTAATTGATTGCCAGGTTCATTCCAGACATCTTCAATCACTCGGGGCAAAACCTGTCCATAGAAAATTATTTATTCATATACTGCAAAATTTTTGTTCTGTTGAGAAAACAGTTTTCTAGTTAGCCAGCATGGATAGTCAATCCCAAAAACTGCGATTTTTTATTACACCACCACATAAATGTAATTATATCGAAAATCGTGAAGCTACCAGCCTGTTTGCTGATCCAATCTTTCCAAAAGACAAATCATTATATTCTGCTCTGGTAGTTAATGGATTCAGGCGTAGTGGTGAGCATCTATACAGACCATATTGTTCTTCATGTTCTGAATGTGTGCCGGTAAGGATACCTGTACACAAATTTACGCTTAATCGAAATCAAAAAAGAACTTGGAATAAAAATCAGGATTTAACTGTTATTGAAAAAGAAGCAAATTTTTATGTCGAGCATTTCGAACTTTATGAAAAATATTTATCCAGACGCCATCCGGATGGTGGTATGGATAACCCAACAAAAGAAGCCTATAAAAGTTTTCTTTGGGCATCATGGTCAGACACACGATTATTTGAATTCAGGTTAGAAGATAAGCTGGTCGCTGTAGCAGTTATTGATCGGTTGAATCATGCCCTGTCGGCAGTATATACATTTTTTGATCCGGACCTTAATAAGCGAAGCCTGGGAAAATTTGTAATATTATATTTAATAAATTTAGCAAAACAGCAAAATTGTATCTGGCTTTATCTTGGTTACTGGATATCCGGATGTAGCAAAATGAATTACAAGATTGAATATCAACCAATCGAGTGTTTTATTAATGATGAGTGGAAAAAATTTGTTAACACCCCGCCTTAAGGCTTTTCAGCTACACAAAATTAGTGCAAAATTCGCAGTTTTTTAACTTACGGGGTTTATATGGCTAAAGAAGACCAAATCGAAATGGAGGGTACTGTTGTAGAAACATTACCAAATACCATGTTCCGCGTTGAACTGGAAAATGGTCACATCATTACAGCGCATATTTCAGGGAAAATGCGCAAACATTACATCCGAATTTTAACCGGTGATAAGGTCACTGTTGAAATGACGCCTTATGATCTGAGTAAAGGACGTATCACATACAGGGAGAGATAGGACATTCATGCAGTTCTGGCGCGTTCCAGATCATCATTCGTATCAATTCCAATACCTGTTTTTCCCAATGCAATATCCACGTGGATTTTTCCACCATAATATAAAACACGTAATTGCTCTAACGCTTCAGATATTTCAATCGGGCAAGGCGGTAACCGGGTAAATTCCTTTAAATAGCCCGCCCGATAGGAATACAAGCCTATATGTCGATAGACATTCTCCGGGATTTCGTTTGTTCGGCTCGCCGGAACTGGTGAACGGCTGAAATAAAGTGCTGAATTAGTTTTATCAAATACAACTTTAACAATATTACTATCTTTATAGTTGTCGTATTCGTCAATCGTTTCACATAAAGTTGCAACCTGCATTTCGGGGTGATGATGTAAATTTTTTGCTACCTGGTTTAATAATGAGACGGGTAATGCATATTCATCTCCCTGTAAATTGACAATAATCTCATCATCGTCAATATCCTCTTTTTCAATAACTTCAGCCAGGCGGTCAGTGCCGGATCGATGTTCTGTCGAGGTCATAATAACTTCTGCACCAAATTCCTTTGCAACAACAGAAATTCTTTCATCATCTGTCGCTATATAGATTTGTTTTGCATCACTGCTTTTGGCAATCTCATACACGTTTTGTATAAGTGATTTACCCTTGATTTCCAACAGGGGTTTACCCGGCAATCGGGTAGATGCATAACGACAGGGAATAATTATTGTGAACGGGACAGTCACAATTACAGCTTTTCAGCTTCTTCTTCGCTTATGCTACGTGCTTCATCTTCCAGCATAACAGGAATGCCATCTCTAATCGGATATGCAAGCCGTGCAGATTTGGAGATCAGTTCCTGCCTGGCCTTATCATAGATCAAGGGACCTTTGGTCACCGGGCAAACCAGTATTTCAAGTAATTTCTTATCCATTCAATATGTCCTTCATTAAAGAATCAAGTCGATATGTAAATGTTTCCGGTAAATTTGCTTTTATGGGCAAATACCAATGTTGCACACTGGCAAACGGTACACATTTTACTGCATCTTTTTCGGTCATCACTACCGGTAATTCATCATCAAAATATATATCTTCTTCACGATAAACATAATGGTCCGGATATTCATGCATGATAATCTTTATCTTCCGGTTTCGTAAATAGGCGAAGAACCTGTCAGGGTTACCTATACCGGCAATGGCATGTACATTTTTACCACTCCACTCTTCTATTGATAATGTCTGACTGGGTTCCGCTACTGATCTCGGTTCACTATATATATATTCCATTTTAAATTCGTGCCTGCCTGCAATATTCTTACTGACAACCAGATCAAAGGACCCCAGACGACTGACCGGTTCTCGTAAAGGTCCCGCTGGTAAACAGCGTCCATTTCCAAAACGGCGTTGACCATCGATAACTGCAATTTCTATATCCCTGTCCAGTGAATAATGCTGTAGTCCATCATCACAGATAATTAAATTACAACTACAATGATCCAACAATTCTTCAGCAGCTCTTCTTCGTTGAGTAGCGATTGCAACAGGACAACCGGTGTTTTTAGCAATCAATACCGGTTCATCACCGACAACGACAGGGTTGCTGTCCGCCCTGACCTGTTGAGGTTTTTTTGATGGTTTACCTCCATAGCCACGGCTAATAATGCCAGGCTTGAACCCTTTCTGTTTAAAATATTCAGCCAACCAGATGACGAGGGGTGTTTTACCTGTTCCGCCAACGGATATATTACCCACAATAATAACAGGGGCATCGATTTGGTTTACAGCCAATAAACCGGTTTGGTAACAAATACGCCTTAATAAAACGATTAATGAATATAACCAGGAAAAAGGAAGTAGTAACAAACTGACTATGTGCCTGCTGTACCAGACATCATTAATAAAATCATCAGGCAGTTTCATTACTTATTTACTTTGCAAAAACAGGTTTTGCAATTTTACTCATCATCCGCCTTAATTTCCTGTGTAGCAAAAGTAATTTTAACCAGACCCAATTGCCGGGCAGCATCCATAACACGAACCACTGATTGATGACTGGCTTCAGCATCTGCACTAATAATGATAGGGGGTTCATTTAGTCCGACTAATGCATCGGATAAAGCAGTCTTGATTGTTTCAATTTGTGCATTAACTAATGCATTATCATTGATATAAACATTACCCTGGGCATCAAGACCGACATTGACTGCGTCCGGTTTCGCTTCGGTAATTTCTTTCGATGATGTTGGTAACGTTATATTTATTTCTGAATTGTGTTCAAATGTTGTTGATACCATAAAAAAAATCAATAATAAAAATACTACGTCAATCAGGGGTGTAATATCGAGGTTTACTTCATCTCGTCTTTCGGATCTAAAATTCATTTATTAATACCCTAGTGATGCCCCTCATGTTCGCGAATCCCATGCATGACCTCTACCATCTTTAATGCTTCCTGTTCCATAGCAATAATTAATTCATCTACTCTGCCACGAAAATATCGATGAAACATCAGGCTTGGAATAGCAACCGATAAACCTGCTGCGGTAGTTATCAACGCCTCCGATATACCCTCAGATAAAACGCTGGGGTCACCAACACCATGTGCGGTGATTACAGTAAAGACTTTTATCATGCCGATAACTGTACCCAAAAGACCCAGTAAAGGAGAAATTGATGCGATTGTGCCTAGTGTATTCAGGAAACGTTCGAGTTCATGCGCAACGTGACGCCCGACCTCTTCAATGCCCTCTTTCATTATTTCACGGGAATGTTTGCGGTTTACCAAGCCTGCAGCCAGAATCATCCCCAAAGGTGAACTTTCGCGCAGATCCTGAATTCGCTTGGCATCCAAATGCCCTACTTTTTCCCATTGCCAAACCCTGGCTACAAGATTTCTGGGGGCAATTTTACTTTGCCTTAAAGACCAGAATCGCTCAGCGATAATTGCCATAGCAATGATGGAACATAAGATAATCGGCCACATCAGTAAGCCGCCGGCCTTGATTAATTCAAGCACTTAATTTACTCCAAAATGATTATTATTGATTTGGTTCCCCAGGATATAAATATAATATGCCAACATCAGTCAGTCGCAAAATGCCAGATTTTCTGATTCTGCTTGCGGTACTCAGCTATTTCCAGACCACCTTTTCTGACCTTGACCAGTAAAGCACCGGATTGGTAACTAAATCTTGTATCCACCCCAAGATCCTCATAGCGCTGTATTATATCCTGTTTCGGGAAACCGAAGCGATTTCTATATCCAACCGGGAAAAAGGCATATTTTGGATTGACTTTTTTTATAAACTCCGGCGTTGACGAGGTCTTACTACCATGATGAGGCACAATGAGAATATCTGCCTTTAATCTGGAAGGGTTATTATTTGTTAACGTAAATTCGGCCTGTTTTTCTATATCTCCTGTTAATAATATCGAACCATTTTGACTTGAAACCTTGAGTACACACGATGCATTGTTTCCTTTTAATTTCAATTTCCCCGGATGTAATATTTCAAAATCGACGCCATCCCAATTCCATTTTTGCCCGGCATAACAGTGTTCTGTAACAGGGTTATTTATTTTGTCAGGTACGCTACTGAAAATATTTTTAATCTCGTAATCAATCAATAATGCATCTGCCCCGCCGATATGATCATTGTCGCCATGGCTGACAATGAGTGTAGAAATCTCATTAACCCCTTCAGATTTTAGATACGGAATAATGATATTCGCACCTGCATTAAAACGATCTGAAAATTTTGCGCCTGTATCATAAACAAGCACCTCATTTTTTGTCTGGATAACTGCTGCAAGACCTTGCCCGACATCAAGCAGTGTGAAATTAAATTCGTCAAACTCCAGTTTGGCTTGCATCTGAAATAGTAGAGGCAACAACCAGATCACACCTAAAAATCGTATTGCAACACCTTTAGGTGTCAGTAAAAACAAAACGCCTGCAATCGAGAGTGATAATATTAATAAATTAGGTATGGAAATATTAACAAGACTATAATTATTGTTTGCTATTATATTCAAAATGTACCAAACAATATGATTAAGCACTTCAATTAAATCAAATAATTTTTCTGATATAGATGGAAGAAAAAATAACAAAATAATAGCAAGCAACAGAACCGGCAAAATAATAAATCCGATTACTGGAATTGCTATCAGGTTAGCGAGAAAACTATAAACAGGGATATGGTTAAACCAATAAACTAAAAATGGAAGCAAGGCAAAACTCAAATAAAGTTGTATCTGAATCCACTGTTTATACTTTGATATGGCGACATAACGAAAACGTGTTAAATATATAATTAGAAAAACAGCCGTAAAAGAAAGCCAGAAATCTATCGCCAATACCGCTAATGGGTCGAGTATTAATATCAGAAAAATTGCCAGTGAAATAATATCTGAAATTTTATATCTCAGACCTGATAATTGACTTAATAAAAACAAACTAATCATTATCAACGCACGTTGAGTTGGCAATGAAAAACCGGCTAATCCCGCATAAAACAGGATTGCCGTAAATGATATCAATGAAGCAAACAATGGAACTGACAAATAATGCATCTTAAAGAGAAAAAATCTACATACAAAAATACTGCATAAATAGACAATTCCACAGATTAAAGACAGGTGTAAACCTGATATAGCTATTAAATGATTGGTACCGGTTTTGGTTAGAAGTTGTCTGGTATCTATTTGTAATAAACTTCTGTCGCCAAGACTTAAGGCTATAGCAAAACCCAGTAAGGGCTGTTCAAGACTTTGTTTTAATTTATTGGCAATGTTATATCTTATCGTCTGAATTAAATATCCGGATTGCATCCCTATTTTTTGGTTATTTGCATCATTTTTAACATATGCGATATAAGCAATACCTTGTCTCAACATCCAGGCTTCGTAATCAAACCCGCCCGGATTCATGAAACTGTATGGACGCTTCATCTTTATTTTTAATTGCCACCGTTCTCCGGGCCTGGGAAATTGTGTTGGACGATACCAGCTTACCCGTATTTTCCCTTTGATCTTTATTTTTTTATTATCCACTGTTTCTACATACGCCTTATCCAGAATAAACCTGTATTGATCTTTATAGGTTTCAGGTAGAGAGACGACTGTCGCGCTGACTATTTTTTCATTTTGATCAAATGATTTATCTGATGCGGGTATTAGGGCATAATCCACGCGGATTAGTGCCCAGCTAAACCCCAGGCAAAATAAAAGAATTGGCTTGAACCAGGTGTAATATCTGTCGGCTATATATAAAACGGGTAAGACCAGGACAATTTTTAAAGGAGGTAATGCAGCAAGATGCAACAGGCATATACAACCCAATACAAATGCCAGCGTCCCTGCGAGCATATTTCAACTCCCTGTTAGAAATAATGGGCTATAATAGCGCGCTTTTTTTTGGGCTGTAAATTGTATAACTATGAGTTTAAGAAATTTTCTAAAAAAATACTTGCCACACAGAGACCATATCCAGAAGCAAGGTGGCATGCATTTACTGTCGGATCATTTGCATGATCCCAATATCTGGCATCTTCATCGGCGTTCATCTGCCGGTGGCGCCGCTATTGGAGTATTTTGCGCATTTATTCCACTACCCATCCAAACCATAGGTTCTGCAATCCTGGCCATTATTTTTCGAGTCAACTTGCCAGTTGCGGTGCTTTTTTCTCTATTTAGTAATCCGATCACCATTCCGCCCATTTTTTATTTTTCTTATCAAGTCGGTTCAAAATTACTTAACATTGAGGAAAAACAGATCGAATTCACGATTTCCTGGGACTGGTTTAGCAACACACTGGTCCATATCTGGGAGCCACTGTTATTGGGTTGTTTTTTGCTTGGTACGATTGCCTCTTTGGCAACTTATTTTTTGGTTCGTTTAATCTGGCGTATTACAGCAATTAATAAATGGGAAAACAGACGCAATCGAAATAACGGAATTGATCCGGATTAATTTCTAATTATGTAAAGCACCCTCTTTTAATTCCAGAACACGATCTACTCTTCTTGTTAACTCCAGGTTATGTGTCACCATAAGTAAACTCGTACCCAATCCCTTGTTTAACTCCAGAAATAAATTGAATACCTGATCTGCTGTTTTTTCATCAAGGTTGCCAGTCGGTTCATCTGCAAGAATATATTCGGGTTCAGTGACCAATGCTCTTGCAATAGCAGCACGTTGACGCTCTCCACCGGATAATTCACCGGGCTTGTGATCGAGTCGTTTGGATAAACCAACCTTATCTAATAACGTTTTAGCTTTATCTAAAGATGACTCCAGATTATCTCTTCGAACTAATAACGGCATTGCTACATTTTCAAGTGCAGTAAATTCAGGTAAAAGATGATGAAATTGGTAAACAAAACCAAGATGTTTATTGCGTAATTGACCACGCTTTTCATCACTTAATTCACTCATTACATTTCCATTGACATGAACTGCGCCATTGCTCGGAATATCCAGTCCGCCAAGTAAATGTAACAAGGTGCTTTTTCCAGATCCTGACGCACCAATGATCGCGACACTCTGTCCAGACTCAATCATAAAGTTAACATCCTTCAACACATCTACACGTAACTCACCTTCATTGAAAGACTTACTCAAGTTTCGGCATTCCAGTTTACGATCACTCATAACGTAATGCCTCTGCAGGCTGTGTTTTTGAAGCACGTAGTGCCGGATAGATTGTCGCTAATAAACATAGGACAAAAGCAACAATACTAATCGTAATTACATCTTGCCAATGCATATCAGACGGCAGGTCACTAATGTAATACACATCCGGTGACAAGAACTTTTGTCCTATCATTGATTCGATTGCGGGAACAAGTGTTTCAACATTTGAAGCCAACCAGACACCGCCAATGACCCCAAGAACAATTCCAACAACACCAATGATCGTTCCCTGAATCATAAATATTTTAAGAATACTGCCTGGGCTTGCGCCCAATGTTCGTAATACAGCTATATCAGCCTGCTTATCGGAAACCATCATGACTAATGTTGAAATGATATTAAAAGCAGCAACTGCGACAATTAACGTTAGAATAACAAACATGACAGTCTTTTCTGTTTTAAGTGCGCGGAAAAAATTGGCATGACGTTGGGTCCAGTCGACAACCCAATAGCGTCCAGGTAATTGTGCAACGATTTCGCGGCTGATTACCGGTGCCTTCAAAATATCATTTGTTTTCAAACGTAAACCTGTAGGACCCGTTTTGCGAAATAATCTCAGAGCATCATCCATATGAATTAATGCCAAACCACTATCAAATTCATGCATACCCACCTCAAAGATACCGGCAACAGTAAAACGTTTTAATCGAGGTAAAATTCCCGCCGGTGTGACATTTGCCTGAGGTGCAACCAATGTCACTTTATCACCCAGGGTTACAGCAAGTTTTCGAGCCAGTTCTTTTCCAAGAATAATCGTAAAACTACCCGCCTCAAGATCATTTAAATCGCCGAGTATCATTTTTTCAGTAACTACGGCAACCTTTGGTTCTTCTTCCGGTAATATGCCACGAATAATCGTGCCATTAACGCGTTTATCATTTACCAACATGCCTTCTGCATGAAAATAAGGCGCAACTCCTATTATTTCAGGATGATGCAGTACTTCTTCAGCAATAGGGCGCCAATCACTCAGGACATTACCATCTTCAATAACAGTTGCGTGTGAGGCCATACCTAAAATGCGTTCTTTTAACTCTTTTTCAAACCCATTCATGACGGATAAAACAGTGATCAATGCCATCACACCCAAACCCACGCCAAGCATGGAAGTCAGAGAGATAAAGGAAATAAAATGATTTCGGCGCCGGGCCCGTACATAGCGCAACCCGATCATGGATTCGAATGAATTAAACATGGGCTGGCATTATAAAGTGCTTAAGACAATGATTAAACAAAAGAAAAGCTTATAATGTTCTACTTAATATTTATGCTATTTTTCGAAATAATTCCTGACAATTAGAACAAGCAATGAAGATACTTGCCATTGAAACCGCAACAGAGGCCTGTTCGGCTGCCTTGAGTATTGATGATGATTGTCAATACCGGCATGAAATAGCGCCAAGAAAACATACCGAATTAATCTTACCGATGGTTGATGAATTGCTTTTAGAAGCAAACTGTAAAGTTGGTGAACTCGACGTCATCGCATTCGGACAAGGTCCAGGTGCATTTACAGGAGTCCGAATTGCAATTGGTGTTATACAAGGATTGGCGTTTGCGCATGATATTCC
>JANQJZ010000038.1 GCA_028281365.1 Gammaproteobacteria bacterium
TTATTTCATGGTATTGTTTAAGATACTTCTGATTTAACCTTATCGATCATCATTTCACTAAATGGAAAAGCACAGGTAAACGCTGGCGATACTGCATTCAATACATGAAATGATTTGTCATCACCTTCAAATTTAAAATCCATTTCCAATTGTTTTGTTTTTATATTGATTAACTGGGCTCTTATACCCGGTTTACCCCATTTTTGAAAATCTTTCTGGTTAATACTTTTTAACAACGTACCTGCTAATTCAACCAGTTTCTTTTTTGAATATTTTTGCATTTCTTTGAATGCCAACTCTCTAAAACCAAAGTTATTCGCTAAAAATAAACTGGCATCAATACATGCAATACCGAGCATTTCCTTTAGGTTAAATTGTTCCAATCCTGAATAATTCTCCCGCCAAAAGGCAGGAATGGCCGTTGGTCCAATCTTGGTTTTGTTTTCTGCTGTTACCGTGAAATGTACGCCTAAGAATGGATTATGCAGATCCGGGACAGGATAAACATTTGTTTTTAGCTTCAAACCATCATCATTTGCGTATATATACAAGCCTTTAAACGGTAGAATTTTATAATCTTCTGAAAAACCGTAATCTTTGGCAATCTTGTCAGCATACAGTCCTGCTGCATTGATTAAATAGCCTGTTTCGAAATCGCCTTTAGAAGTAATGATTTTATTGTTAGTTTTTTTTATATAGGCTGTGTCGTTAAGTATTGATATCCCTTTATCAATAATTAGCTTCTGAATAGAATTAACAACTTCTATTGGATTGATTGTTGATGTTGTTGGTGACCAAAGGGCTCGTTCGCAGGTATTAATATTAGGCTCTATCTCGGTTGCTTCTACTGCAGAGATTATCTTTAACTCAACACCATTCACCTGCCCTCTTTTATATAATTCATCTAATCCCTTTAGTTCTTCTTCATTTCGTGCAACAACGAGTTTGCCACACTGATTTAAAGTTAAATCGTTTTCCTGACAATATTCACGCCAGGCTAAATTACCATCACGACATAACTTTGCTTTTAATGAATCTGCCGTGTAATAGAAACCCGCATGTAACACACCACTGTTTCGTCCGCTGGCGTGTAGCCCCGGTTGTTTTTCTTTTTCAATAATCGTGATCGATGCATCCGTGAATTGCTTTTTTAACTCAAACGCAATACTTAGACCGATGATACCGGCCCCAATAATAAGAAAATCGGGATTCCTAACTGAAGACATTAAACGTTGAATTAATATCCGGAGGTGTTTTTTTCAACCCACTGCGCTCCCGACTGCGTATCTTCTTTTTTCCAAAAAGGTGCCGTTGATTTTAACTCTTCCATTATCCGACGACAGCTTTCGAAGGCTTCTTTACGATGTGCAGACCAGGTCGCGACTAAAACAATATCATCGCTAATATTTATTCGACCTATTCGGTGTAAAATTAAAACATCCAGTAAATTCCAGGTTTCGGTGGCTTCTTTGGCAATCGCGTTAAGGTGTTTTTCAGTCATTCCCGGGTAATGTTCCAGGGTCATATGCGTGACTTTTTTATCTTCATTAAAGTCACGCATCGTACCGACAAAGCTAGCTGTGGCACCGTATTGACCAGTAATTTTCAAACCTTCCTGATAAGATTGAAGTTCTTGCCAGGCATTAAAAGGTTCTTTACGTATTTCGATTAACATATACCCATGATACCTGTAAATGCTGTGTGCAGAGTGTGTTCGTTTTTATTCAAGGCAAGGCGCGACGATGAAGCATGGCTATCCCCTGCAAAGAGGAGCAACGCTGCCATGGATAAAAACGAGCGTGCTATGGATATGGTATTTGCAGGTATCATGGGTATCTAACCTCCTGTGACTGGAGGAAAGAAAGCAACTTCATCACCTGATTTTAATTGATGGTCAGATTTTACATATTCCATATTGACCGCCATCATTACATTATCAAATGCTACATTTTTACTTGCCGTTACTGATTGCCAGAGATCATCGACAGAAGTATTATCTTCAACATCGATAACGGAACTGTCCTCTCCCATCAGTTCACGTAGACTGGCAAAATATTTAACCGTTACCTGCATCTGTTTAATTAATACCCGTATTTGAGTAGTATTAACAATTATACCAAAGAGATAATAATGAAATGTCTAAATTAACGCATTTTAATGACGACGGTGCTGCCCATATGGTCAATATCGGGGAAAAAGATATAACCCACCGTATTGCGATTGCCGGCGGTTCGATCAGTATGCAGGCCGGGACTTTGTCGTTAATTAAAGAAGGCGGCCATAAAAAAGGCGACGTTTTAGGCATTGCACGTACGGCAGGTATTATGGGCGCAAAGAAAACGGCAGAACTGGTACCCTTGTGTCATCCACTTTCTTTAACCCACATTAATATCGACTTTGGTGTCGATGAAGAAAACTCCATCATTAATTGTGAATGTCGTACGGAAACCGAAGGAAAAACGGGCGTAGAAATGGAAGCGCTAACTGCAGTACAGATTACGTTATTAACAATTTACGATATGTGTAAAGCGGTCGACCGTGGCATGATTATTTCCAATGTTCAGCTATTGGAAAAGTCAGGCGGTAAATCCGGCACCTGGAAAAGAAATTAATCGTACTTCAAATATTTAAAGCGCGGATCATCCGGCGTACCTTCCAATGCACTTTCATCATCGACTCCTGGTTGCCACTGAATGACTTCTTCAATCTTTTTCGCGAGTTCAAAATCCTTATCGGTTACTCCTTTTGCAGCATGGTTGACTAGTTTAACGATGACAAAGGCATAAGAAACCGTCAGATCCGGATGGTGCCAGGCTGCTTCAGCGAGATGACCGACGGTATTGACCACCATTAATGTGGCTTTCCAGCCGCTAGTCTTATATTTACGTCTAATCCAACCACCTTCGTAATACCAGTCGGGTAGTTCTTCTTCCAGACGTGCTTTTATTTCATCATCTGAATAGGTTTCGTCTTTTTCTTTTTTACGCCACTGTGCCATTTTTCAATACCTCTTGCTCACTTTTTCTAAGATCATAGTTGATATTTGAATCTTGTGGGATAGCATTACGAATTTTTTTAATCTTGAATGAATCAATCCGGTTTACACGGTTATTATCTGAACATAATGCACCACGAAACCCCAGATAATCCGGCTTCAGCTTTAAAAGATTCTCAATATCACTAAAACGAAGAGAACCGGCCAAACCTGTTAATAAACCCGCACTCCTGATTGTATTTATAAAACCTTCAAGCTCATTATTGCACAATATTTCCCGGAGATTTTTACTGCTTTTATCTTTAGTATCCAACATAATGCCTTTAATACCTGTTTGCAATAATGGTTTATAAGAATCATTACCAATATAATTTTCTGCAAAGAGAACGATTACTAAATTGATATTTTTTTCAACTGTTTTGCTTATTGCATCAATAAAGTAATCTGTTGGTCTGGTTTCAAATAAACCTACTTTAACGATATCAACGCCGGTCTCAGACATCTGACAAATCATTTCTAACAGCCCTGGATCGTTTGGATCGACATTACCGATCGTCGCACTGGTTGGAACAACATCATTAATAACATTAACGACAGCAGCAACAATGTCCGTAGTCAATGCGCCTAATGCTCCTTGATTTGGCTGTTTCAAATCGATGATATCGACAGCATTATTGAGAACTGTATTAGCTTCGGCAACAGAAGTAACACTCGCTAACATGCCGGTCATGCTGTTTTATCCTTTTGTTCCTGTTCACGAAATTGCTTTATTTTTTCCATTAACCAGTCCCAGGCTATTTTTTCATTCTTTCCAGCCGTTTTTTCGATCGCAATTGTTAAATAATCTATTTCCTGGTCAATCTTTTCATCCGGTAACATATCTAACCGACTTACCAGTATTGCTGCTTCTAATACCGCTGCTTGTGCACGGTTAAAACCCTTGAAAGGTTTATGAATAGCTTCATGTATAGGCCGACAATAGAACCGGGGCCTCAACTCATCTTCTTCAAATCGTTCCAGCTCTAATTCTACATGACTAATCGCTGCTTCAAGTCGATTATCGTTAATTTGTTCTGTTGGTGCTAACGGCCAATCTTTTCGTCCCGTCAAACAACCGGCAAAGATACGTACATCGTCGATACGATTAATCACTGCTGTTTTATTGCATTGTATATTCTCTAAAGTCGCAGATGGTTTAAATGGAGCAATCACGGTCAATCCGGATTCTTCACGAATCCCCATAGGTGCGATATGCGTAGAACCATCCGCATTAGTTGTGGTAACAATAATTTCCTGAATCATTTTTTCTTTTTTTTTCGTTCTCGGCTTGCTTTGAGTGTACTACCTTCCACTTTATATTCCGCAGCTTCTTTTCGTAATTCTTGCATAGCATGTGCGGCGCGTGAATCCTGATCTTTTTGCTCTTCTGTCTTTGACTCAACACATGCACCCCAATCGAGCTCTTCATCCTGCATAAAATGTTTACCTAGCTGCCAGGCAACCTGTGCCCTGGCCAATTCAACACCCATATAAAAGGCATGCGGCGCGTCATCCTGCAATAGATCCAATTTAGGGAATAATTCAAATGGATTGGTATCCATATGTAAACCATCGCGATTATATACGTGTATCCCGTCTTCACTCACCTGGATTCGATAACTTGGATCTTTAATATCCTGATAAAACTCATGGATCTCTTCAGCACTGTAAGGAAATGGCTTACGCGCATGCATCCCCAACAAAGAGCCATCTAAACCTTTCGGTAAACTGCTGTCCTTTCTTGCGGCATACATCATACGCCGGGCCTTATCTGCTTCGCGTACTGCCGAGCGACAATGCGGACTGACCTCTGTTGCCAATACGGCATTGAGCTGCATTTCCGAGATCAAACCAAATAACATGGCGTTAATACCTGTCGTATCAGCCTCGGTTAATTCCGTAAGATTGCCAATTCCCATCATTATCTTTATATCAGGACAATTTTGTCGTAATTCATGATAACGAATAATCGATTCAGTAAACCCGAAGTGAATTGGATCAAGTATCGCATCGGCATAAAACGGCTTATCTTTTTCAGCATATTTTTCGATTGCACGATATAAGGATGGCATATCACCGTGTTTATCGGGGATTAAGACAGGAATCGATTCAACTTCATCAGCGATCCATAAGGTACTTTCTTTTAAACTAAGTAAATAATCAGCACCTGCCTTTCCACCACGTAATAAATCATCGTCTTCTAATGAATCAACACTGACTTTAAAACCGGCTTCATGTAATGTCGTAACCGCTTCCTCAAGATGAGGAAATGGTGTGTCGGGCAAACAACCAACATCAATAACATTAGCACCATCTTTACGATACTTTTCTGCACGTTGGAGGATACTTTCAACTGTAACCATAGGTGCATCGACAATCTCGGCAAAGATTTCGACATCATGTTGGCTTAGATCGGGTGGTTTACAGTCTCTGCCAAAAAATGCAGGTAGGTCCTTAAGATCAATGGTACCTCGTATACAAGGGACACCAAGTGACTCAGAAGTAACAGTTAAATCACCGCGACAAAGACCAGGAACAATAACTTTATCAGCTCCATTTAAGTCAGTAACACGCCTTGCGATCATCTGTGCTGTCATCAAAGCCGCCACGCTGACGCCGATATTTCGGATCTCGTAGGTAAATTCCGTTGGTGCCATCTCCTCAAGAATCCGTTTTAGACGCTTTTGAGCGAGTTTACCGGTAAGAAACAGGATATGTTCTAAGTTTGAGTCAGCCATCGCGAAGCATTATAAGCAGCTAGAATGTTATTGCAGTGTTAAATTTACTGTAAAAAAACTGGTTTATATGAACCATATATGA
>JANQJZ010000036.1 GCA_028281365.1 Gammaproteobacteria bacterium
GAATGGGCTTACGAAAATGTAACATCGACATTGTGCTCATGTCTTACGACTCATGCAGTATTACAATTTCGCTATAATCAAAAACGCAGTCGTTTACCCGGAGGTAAACGTTGGGGTGTTTATCCACATCGTGTTGTTGATAGAAAACATCCTCTCGTAACTGGTGTTAATACGCGCTTCGATGTTCCCCATTCGCGTTTTAATGAAATTTATCCGGAACAATTCGACAAAGCTGGTTTAAAAATTTTAGTCGTAAGTGAAAATGGTGATGTCCACCTTGCAGTCAGTGAAGACGGTTTTCGTCTGGTTTTTTTTCAGGGGCATCCTGAATATGATTTGATTAGTCTCCTGAAAGAATACAAACGTGAAATCGGGAATTATATAAATGGAAAAATAGATCAATACCCGCCATTTCCGGAGAATTATTTTTCTTTAAAATGCCAGGCTATATTGGAAGAATACCAGGATCATTTGAATACAGCTTTACAAAATAAAACTGAGCCACCTGAATTTCCAGAGGAATTGATTATTCCATATTTGGACAATACCTGGCACGATACAGCCGAAGCCGTCATAAATAACTGGATAGGAAAAGTCTATCAAATAACGAGCACTGACAGACACATACCTTTCAACGATGATATTGAACCTTCAGACCCGCTTGGTTTAAAGTCTAATTAAATCATTCAAAGAAGTTTAAAATCTGCCAAAAGCCGCATAATTGTTGGCCTATAGCTTAATGGGGAGCTCATTTCATTTTTGTTTTATAATATATACGGAAATAATTAAACAGTATTACAAATGAAAAAAATTCCTTTTCATATACGGCTTAAAACTCGACTAATTTTCTTGTTATGTACAGCCTTCATTAGTGCCTGCGATAATAGTGAACCTGCTAAAGATGCTGTCAGTACAATAGCAGAGACTAATCTTTCAAATTCGTCGATGATTGAACCTACATCAACACCAAAAATTGAAATTGAAAATAAAAGTTATTTATTTGACGTTACCACTCACACTGTCGAAGAACTTGAAGCTTTGTTAGTCAGGGCAGAGGAAGTTTCACAGGCACATCCTGCTGATTTTGAAGATCTGGAAATTGTAATGGTAATTCATGGACCCGATATCGACTTGTTCAAAAAAGATAATTACGAAAATAACCAGCAACTGATAGATCTTGCAGCACGACTCGACGCTTACGATGTTATTGACATGAAGGTATGCCAAAGAACAATGGAAATGCGAGGAGTTGAGCGAGAAGAAATTCCTTCATTTATTGAATCGGTCCCCTTCGCCCCTACAGAAATTAAAGAACGTCTGAATGACGGTTATATAAATTTATAATTATAAACTATTAGTTTTTCCGGAGTAATAAATGTCTAAACAGGAAAAAAGTCTTCATATGACGATCTTAATGACACCAGATATGGCTAATTTTTCCGGCAATGTACACGGCGGATCCATACTAAAACTATTGGATCAGGTTGCCTATGCATGTGCTGCACGTTATTGTAAAAGCTATGTTGTCACAATTTCCCTTGATCAGGTTACGTTTAAAGCACCTATAAAAGTCGGCGAACTGGTAACGTTCAGGGCACATGTAAACTATGTGGGAAATTCCTCGCTTGAAGTAGGTGTAAAGGTTTTTGCAGAGGATTTACAGAGCAAGAAAACCCGTCATACCAATTCCTGTTATTTTACCATGATTGCAATGGGTGAAGATCGCAAACCTATACCTGCTCCGCCACTTGAACTCGAAAATGAATTTGAGAAAAAATTATATGAAGCAGCAGCAATGCGTAAACAACTTCGGGAAGAAGCGGTCAAGCGTAATAAGGAAATTACTGCTGGAATACCAGACTATAATGCAGATTTAAATATTAGTTAAAATGACGATAACCTGTTTTTTGAATAGTATAAATTTGGTCATTGTCTCCCATTAAATCAAGTTTAAAATTATTTTTATTTATTTTCCCTATACAATGAACAGGGTATATAGAGTGTAATTCATTAACCAGTTCTTCCGACACTCCATCTGGTAATGTAAAACAAAGTTCATAATCATCTCCACCAGTCAATGCAAGCTCAATCGCTTTATCTTTATCAAGCTTTTGCAAACTATCTGCATAAGGAATACTGGATAGTTGTATTTCAGCACCAACCTCACTAGCTTTAAGAATATGGTTAAGATCAGAAACCAAGCCATCCGATATATCGATACAACTTGTAGCAATACTTCGTAATTTAATGCCAATTTCTATTCTGGGCTCGGGTCTAAGAAATCTTTGTAGTTCTTCTTCAGTTGGCGATGGAAAAGAATTGGAGCTAATAATATTTTGATATGCATATGCAGCTGCACCCAGCTTTCCAGTAACATATATTGAGTCCCCAATACCTGCCCCATCCCGACGTAAGGATTTACCTTTCGGGGCAATGCCATGAATTTGAATCGTCACTGATAAGGGAGCTCTGGTTATATCTCCACCTATTAAAACTAATGACTCTTCATTACTGAATTGATTAAAACTCGAAGAAAATCTTTTTAACCAATCAGCATCATTTTCAGGTAACGCCAGAGACAAACTAACCCAACGAGGAAAGGCACCCATTGCTGCCATATCACTTAAATTTACAGCAAGTGCCTTATAAGCAATATCTTCCGGGGCTGTTTCAAGCGGAAAGTGTGTCCCTGCAACCAAGGTATCCATTGAGATGAGTAATTCACTATCTTCGGGAACTGTTACAATAGCAGCATCGTCACCAATACCCAGAACAAGGTCACCCTGACTCTGAGGATGAACCTGTTTAAAATATTGTTCTATGATCTCAAATTCATTCAATGTAATTAATTAAACTACGTTATTGATTTCAGTAGAACGTAGCTCCCTGGCTACTTTATCCAGCACACCATTGATATATTTATGGGATTCCTCGGCACCAAATAATTTTGCGAGTTCAATTGATTCATTCACAACTACCCGCCATGGAATATCGAGATGATGCTCTAATTCATAACATCCAATATGAAGAATTGCACGTTCAATCGCATCAAGCTCATCAACAGGGCGATCCAACAAGTTCATTATCCTTGTATCAAGATTATCATTGTTTTTAATAGTCCCTGTTAATAGATCTTTAAAATACGCTATATCTGCCTTGGCGAGTTTATGTTCATCACTTTCAAATTCAGCTATTACATCTTCAACATCTTTTCCAGTCATAAACCACTCATAAAGTGCCTGTACAGTATTACGTCTTGCTTTTATACGTGCACGTTTATTAAAGTTTTGTGTATCAGGGTTCATGATTTAATCTTTTTGATAACTCCAATCATTTCTAATGCGGTTAACGCAGCCTCAGAACCTTTATTACTCTCTTCTTCGCCCGCCCTATCCAGGGCCTGATCAACATTATCTACTGTCAACACGCCAAAAATTACCGGCACCCCAGTATTAATTGCCAACTGTGAAATACCATGAGCACATTCATTTGCAATATATTCAAAATGGGGCGTTTCACCTCTGATAATCGTACCTAATGTAATCACTGCATCAAATTGTCCTTTATCAAGCAAGGTCTTTACTGCGACAGGAATTTCAAATGCTCCCGGGACTTTTACAACAGTAATGGATTCTTCATCTATCCCATATTGATTCAATGTCCTTATTGCACCGTCAAATAATTTATCAACAACAAAACCATTAAATTGGCTTCTAACAACCGCGATATTAGCAGCTGCATCGTATGGTTCTTTTTGTTCTATTATATTTATATCAGACATAATCCAGATACTAATTAATTAACGTACTCTATTACTTCCAAACCAAAGCCGGATAAAGCATGAATACGTTTGGGTGCACTTAATACTCTCATTTTCTTTACCCCAAGATCCGAAAGTATTTGTGCCCCTAAACCAATAGTACGTAAATCTTTACTCCTTTCATTATTATTTTTGTTGATATCCTGTTGGTTGGTTTTATATGTTTCAATTTGATGGATCAATTCCATTGACTCATACTGATTACACAAGATTACTAATACCCCTGCTCCTTCGTCAGCAAGACGACGTAAAACATCATCTACTGGCCAGCCACGATCTTTAGCCAGACTACCTGTTAAATCTGATATCGGATTTTCAACATGTACCCGAACCAGTGTAGGTGTATCAGGTTCAAGTTTCCCTTTCACTAAAGCCAAATGTATTTTCTTTTCAAGTTTATCCTGATAGACATGCAAGACAAATTCACCATATTCAGTAGGTAATATACATTCTGTCATATGCTCAACGGTTTTTTCATTTTCAATTCGATAATGAATTAAATCTGCAATTGTTCCAATTTTAAGATCATGTTGTTGAGCAAATTTTTCCAGATCCGGACGTCTTGCCATTGAACCATCATCATTCAGGATTTCTACTATTACCGCCGATGGCTGAAGTCCTGCAAGTCGTGCCAAATCACAGCCAGCCTCGGTATGTCCCGCGCGTGACAAAACACCTCCCGGCTGTGCCATCAACGGAAACACATGACCAGGCTGAACAAGATCTTCAGGTTTGGCATCCGGAGCAACCGCCTTTTGTATCGTCAAAGCACGGTCAGCAGCAGAAATACCTGTTGTGACACCTTCAGCAGCTTCTATAGATACGGTAAAGTTAGTAGAAAAGTTAGAGCTTGATTGACTTGTCATTAGAGGCAGGTTCAATTTCCTACAATGTTCGCCCGTTAAGGTTAAACAAATCAAACCTCGACCATATCGTGCCATAAAATTAATATCTTCAGAACGTACACTTGATGCAGCAATAACGAGATCCCCTTCATTTTCACGATCTTCATCATCCATTAAAACGATCATTCGACCATTTCGGATCTCATCAATCAATTCTGAAATCGTGTTAAGAGTCATAAGCGTTCCATTAAAAACTATAATTTTAAAACTATATACTATTCTTTATTATTTATTAGTTGATCTAAATAACGCGCAAATAAATCAACTTCAATATTAACCAAGGTTCCAATCCGGTAATCTGAAAATATAGTTTCAGATAATGTATGCGGAATTATATTGACATTAAAATAGTTTCCACTAACTTCATTAATTGTCAAACTGACACCATCGACAGCAATTGAACCTTTTTTAGCAACATATTTGGTTAGTTCTTCAGGTAATTCAATTTGATAACGAATAGAACGACCTTCGTCATTTAATTCCATGATTTTACCTATCCCATCAATATGCCCACTTAACAGGTGTCCATTTATTCGATCAGATAACATCATTGCTTTCTCCAGGTTCAAGCGAGAACCCTGCTTTAACTTTGAGAGAGTTGTTAAATTTAAAGTCTCATTTGATAAATCTGCTGAAAACCCGTTTTTATTTTTTTCAAGTACCGTTAAACACGTACCATTCACAGCAATACTATCGCCTATCTCAACATCGTCAAGTTCCATGTTACCAGTATTAAAAACATAACGACTATCATTGTCGTTGGTTTTAATACTAGCAATACTACCTGTTGCCTGAATAATGCCTGTAAACATATCTTTGAGTTAATCCAATCAATATTCGATATTACATGTTAATCGCAAATCTTTTTCAATCTGCCTGACATCCGTTAAGTTTAACTGAACAGCGTCTCCAAGTTTATCAAGCATTGGTAATTTAAGAAGAGATTTTGCATCGTGCCCCAATAAAACAGGCGCCATATATATAATAATTTCATCGATTAATTTATTATTTATCAATTCACCTGCCAAAGTAGGACCTGCCTCGACCAAAACTTCGTTTATTTCATATTCCCTGGCCAAATGTAAGAAGACATCCTCTAACCACATGTCTGATGAAACAAGATTAACTACATCTACATTTGTACTTCCTAAATCTTTAACACTTCCATTTTTTTTATTTTGAGTATAGATAATAGTTTTACCTGAAATACTGAATAATTTTGCCTGTTCAGGTATTTTAATTTTTCTATCAATAATTACCCTTAGGGGCTGATTAAATTCAAATTCAACATCCCGTACATTTAGTAATGGGTCATCTTTAATAACGGTTTCTACACTCGTTAGTACCGCACCACTTGCTGCACGTAAGCGATGTACATCTCGCCTGGAACTTACAGAGCTTATCCATTGGCTCTCGCCATTCTTTAATGCAGTACGTCCATCAATACTCATTGCCATTTTACAACGACAATATGGTAAACCACTTTCCATCCGTTTAATAAAACCCGGATTAAGTTTCTTTGCCTCAACTTCTAATAGTCCGGTATCAACTTTAATACCTGCTTCTTTAAGCTGCTTTATGCCAGAACCAGATACCACCGGATTTGGATCTAGCATTGCCACAATCACCTGCTTTACATTTGCTTGTATTAATGCATCGATACATGGTGGGGTACGCCCCTGATGAGAGCAAGGTTCGAGTGTCATATAGACTGTCGAACCACTGGCATTACAACTATTAAGCGCATTAATTTCAGCGTGGGCTTCGCCGGTTACAGCATGCCATCCTTCACCAATAATTTTGTCATTATCAGTGATAACACAACCGACACGAGGATTAGGATCGCAGGTATAGTACCCGTTCCTGGCTAATTGAATGGCACGGGACATGAATTGGTGATCTTGTGCAGTCCACGTCAATTCTCATCACCGTCTGTATTGAGTAAGTCCAGTTGGTTTTTCTTTAATTCCGGAGGTAATTCGTGTTCCAATCGTTCAATTTCATCAAGAAATGCCCGTACATCTTCAAAACTTCTATAGACAGAAGCAAAACGAACATAAGCCACCTGATCGATCCCGCGCAATTGTTCCATCACCCAATCCCCAACCTTAATAGACTTAACTTCCCTATCGCCCGATGCCCGTAACTTATGCATAATATTTGCAACAGCTGTTTCGACATCATCCATTGCTACCGGGCGTTTTTCAATTGCACGTAAAATACCACCGCGAAGTTTTTCTTCATTAAATGGTTCACGTCGATTATCAGATTTGATGATTCGGGGAAAATTTAGCTCAGCAGATTCATAAGTAGTAAAACGTTCCTTACACTTTGTACATTCACGACGCCGACGAATCTGGTCGCCTTCACCGACCAGTCGCGAATCGATAACCCGGGTATCAGGATCTGTACAAAAAGGACATCGCATCTACTGTTCCCAACTATTTCAGTTTTCAGAAATAAATGAGGGATTGCCAGAGTCTGTCAAACAGTAACAATCCCTCATGAATACAACTACAAAAAGTACTAAGGATTATAAGTCGTCATTTGACTCATATAATGGTCGACTCTTGCAAAGCTCAAGTACTTCACTCTTAACACGTTCAATGACAGATTCATCGCCCATATTATCCATAATGTCACAACACCAGTTAGCTACCTGTTTTGAATCTGCTTCATCAAAACCACGAGTTGTAATTGAAGGTGTTCCTATACGAATACCACTGGTAACAAATGGTGATTGCGGATCATTAGGCACTGCATTTTTATTGACAGTAATATTTGCGCGACCTAACGCAGCATCAACTTCTTTACCTGTCAATCCCTTTTCAATCATATCGACTAAAAAGAGATGATTATCAGTACCACCTGATACAATTTTTAAACCACGTTCAATAAATGTCTCTGCCATAATATTTGCATTTTTCTTAACCTGCTGAATATAGGTCTTGAATTCCGGTTGCAAGGCTTCTTTAAAGGCAACGGCTTTTGCAGCAATGATATGCATTAATGGCCCGCCCTGATATGCCGGGAACACCATGAAGTTAATCTTTTTCTCAATATCTTCATTTGCTTTACCCATGATCAAACCGGAACGAGGACCACGCAAGGTTTTATGCGTTGTTGTCGTAGTTACGTCAGCAATCTGAACCGGACTTGGATATTCATCTACAGCTATCAAACCTGCTACGTGCGCAATATCGGAAACCAAAATAGCACCAACCTTATCGGCAATATCTCTAAACCGTTGCCAGTCAACAATTCGTGAATATGCCGAGAAACCGGTCATGATCAACTTTGGTTTATGTTCCAAAGCTAATTTTTCAGCCTCGTCATAATCGATTTCACCGGTATCCGGATTAAGTCCATATTGAACTGCGTTATAAATGCGACCGGAAACATTAACACTCGCACCATGTGTAAGATGGCCACCATGCGCAAGGCTCATACCCATTACAGTATCGCCGGGATTAATCAGTGCTAAATAAACTGCACCATTTGCCTGGGAACCGGAATGTGATTGTACATTGGCCCAATCTGCACCGAATAATTCTTTAGCACGATCGATTGCAAGTTGTTCAGCCACATCAACATATTCACAGCCTCCGTAATAACGTTTGCCAGGATAACCTTCGGCATATTTATTGGTTAGTACTGAACCTTGACATTCCATCACTCGAGGGCTGGTCATATTCTCAGATGCAATTAATTCAATATGCTCTTCCTGACGTCGTCGTTCTCCTTCCATTGCGGCAAAAAGTTCGTCATCAAACCCGGCCACTTTCGTATCTTTCGTAAACATAATTTTCCTCAATTATTAATTAAGAATTTCAGGTGAAAATATCCTTAAAAGTTATAAAGTTTTGTTCTTATTATACTGAAATACAGGAACTACCTATTCAGCTATTTTATTGATTACCAACCCCCTAAAGCAGGCACGAATATTACCAAAACCCGTTCTCTAATGCATTGCAAACAATAACGAGAAACTTGTTTCAAGTCAGGTTGAGGTCAATGCGTCACAGCAGCTCTATATTTATATAAATTATTGATATTTATATATTTTTTTATTTTTATTCGGTCAATAAGCTGTTGCTTATGTGAAGAATACCCCTGTCTGCCGATACCATTATTAGAAGTAACGGTAGCTGTACACACCCGTTGCTACGATTGGATTCTACCTGTGTTAATTACAATTTATATAAAAAACAAAGGGATAGAGAGTGACAACCAGCCTTAAAATTGATTCGATACTGGATATTCACACTATCAAGGCGCGCTCTCTTAAAAATTAATCGCAAACGAATTGAGTTAACTCGACAAGGTCTGGGCACAAGACAGAATTATTTTATCGATGTATTGCCCCTGCGGTTCCATGAAAACAAGCCGGAATTCCCGGGATATATTAGTGGCTCTGTACCCGCAGGTATATCTGACTACACACCTGAATACAATAGTATTAAACGGCCAAGTCCTATTTTAAGAACTACAAATCGACTCGGCGGGCACATCAAAAAATAAATATTAATGGTATGTATTTTGTGGAGTGTTTGTTACTCGATGAGTTTTATCGATATCTATATTACTGACATTGATATATCCCGTGGTCTCATCGGCCAGGTTGGATCAGATAAGCTGCAAACGATTCACTATTTAAATTACAAAAGACATACCGAAAATAAGTTAAACAAAGCTATCGTAATGAACTAATCAACATCAACAATTATCATAAGCCTGATGTATAATCCGGCGCTTGAATAATTGCATTGATGCAGCCGTGCCAGAAACAGAAAAAATATTAAAACGTCTGAACTCATTATTGGATCGGTTTGAACCGTTTATCCCTGAGTCATCAGATAGTGCTATTGAATTCAATAGTGATTCCTATCGCTGGCAAAGTACATTTCGTAACGGTTTTTTTCGAAAGATTAAAAACCCAAGCTATATATTGCTGGCAGATCTCCAATGTATTGATCGCCAAAAAAATAAAATTGTGCGTAACACCGAACAATTTCTGGCAGACCTGCCGGCGAATAATGTTTTATTGTGGGGACCAAGAGGAACCGGAAAATCTTCTTTAATTAAAGCATTACTAAGTGAATATCAGGATAAAGGACTTAATTTGATTGAAGTTGAGCGTAAGGACCTGTCAGATCTACGACTGATAATTGAACAACTTGGTCAAAAAGATAGACATTTTATACTTTATTGTGATGACCTGTCTTTCGAAGCGAATAATCAAAATTATAAAGCCATCAAGGTTGCTTTGGATGGATCATTAAGCCAAACACCTGAAAATATTCTGATCTACGCAACTTCTAATCGTCGTCATCTCACGCCTGAATCAATGGATGACAATGTGAATAGTAAGACGATTGATGGAGAGTTACATTTAAACGAAACTATAGAGGAAAAGATTTCATTGTCTGAACGATTCGGAATATGGCTTGCATTTCACCCATTTAACCAGGATCAATACCTGGAGATTGTTGATTACTGGTTAAACAAACTCGGGTTTGTTGATCTGGACAGGACGACATTCATTAAAAAATAAATCATGAATCAACAAGATATAACTATAGAACAGGCACAAAAAGTACTGGAAGAAGCTGATGTACTATATCGTACAAACGAAGTAGAGCAAGCCATAAAAAAAATGGCGGAATTGATCACTGCTCAATTACATGAATCTAATCCGTTGATATTACCCGTTATGATTGGTGGCGTGGTATTAGCAGGAAAGCTTGTTCCCTTACTTAACTTTCCTTTGCAGATCGATTATATCCATGCTACACGCTATCGTGGTGAAACAAATGGTAATGAACTTCACTGGTTGAAACAGCCGGAAAAATTATTAAAGGATAAAACAGTTTTATTAATTGACGACATACTTGATGAAGGTATCACACTTTCAGCAATAATAAATTACTGTCACGAAGCGGGAGCAAGTCGCGTACTTACTGCTGTTTTAGTCGAAAAAGAATTGAAACAGGAAAAACCCGTTCAACATGCTGACTTTACCGGTTTAACTGTTCCAAATCGTTATGTCTTCGGTTATGGAATGGACTACCATGAATATCATCGTAACCTGGATGGCATTTACGCCTTAAAAGAATAATGACAAAACTCGCAATTATAGGTGGAAGTGGACTGGCCCAACTCCCTGGTTTGGAAATTATCAAAGAGATCGATGCTGATACACCCTGGGGGAAAACTTCAGCACCGATTACCGTTGGTAAATTTCATAATCGTGAAGTTTTATTCCTGCCCAGGCATGGTAATCCACATACAATTCCACCACATAAAGTAAACTACCGCGCTAATACCTGGAGCTTGAAAGAGTCCGGTGTTACCGAAATCATTGCTGTTAATGCAGTTGGTGGTATTTCAGAAAAAATGACGCCTTGTCGTGTCGTCATTCCTGATCAATTAATCGATTACACATATGGACGCATTACTAGTTATTATGGAGAGGATCTGGAATCAGTAAAACACATCGACTTTACCAACCCCTATTCTGAGTCAATACGTAAACAACTCATCAATGCAGCAATGGTAAATAATATCGATATTACTAAAACAGGAACCTACGGCGTAACACAGGGACCAAGACTGGAAACCGCTGCAGAAATCGAAAGAATGGAAAGGGACGGATGTGATATCGTCGGCATGACCAGCATGCCTGAAGCCAGCCTTGCAAGAGAACTGGAAGTCGACTATGCCTGTTGTGCCCTGGTTGTAAACCGGGCTGCAGGTAAAACGGATGAAATTATCACTATGGAAATAATAGAAAATAATTTAAAGCAAGGGATGGCCAGGATCCAAACTTTGCTTGTAACCGTGCTAAGCAATCAGGAATGAACCGGCTTATCAGTAAGCATATTAACTGCCCCTATTGCGATGAAACCATCGAATTAGTTATTGATTGTAGTATCTCTGAACAGGAATACATTGAAGATTGTGAAGTCTGTTGCAGACCTATCAATTTATTTGTTGCCGTTGGAGAGAACAATAACGTCAATATTGTGTCTAAACACGAAAATGAAATTTGAATCTTAACGTTGACAATCCCTGATATGCTGTCTATTACAATTATATGAATCCGCTAAAACAAATTTTATCAAAGGCTATTATTGCTCTGTTTATTACATTAGCTGCAAACCAAAATATTTTGGCCGATGATTACTCCGGGGAACCGAAACATTATGATCCCAGTGCGGAAGCAATGATTCTCGACGGACTTGTAGTTCGGCCATTCTCACTTGCTGGTACGGTTATTGGTACAGGGGTATTTGTTATTACTCTACCCTTCACATTATTTAGTGGTAGTGTCGAACAAGCAGGAGAAAGGTTAATTGCAGAACCCGCCAATTATACATTCAAAAGATGTCTAGGGTGCCTGCGGGTAGATAAAAGAAAATATGACTTGCGCTACTAATTTATTTCAGAAAACAAGAGACGGCGCAATTTACGCCGTCTATAAGAAACGAAGGAAGAGAATTAACCCTTATTATTATTTTTAACAAAATCAAGCAGCTTTTTCAGCCCATCTGAATTCCTGCTGATTTTGTCATCATCCTTATCATCATCATGATCTTCATGTTCATCGTCTTCATACTCATTTTCGAGTTCAATCTTGACGATGTTGTTGTTCTTATCTAAAACAACTTCCATTTCATATTTTTGTCCGTTTGCAATACCTTCCAACTCATATTCACTGTAAGCACCTTCTTTTTCCAATTCAGCTTCTTCGATTTTAATTCCCTTAACCATAAAGTTTGCAGCCTCAATTACATTTTGAGGAACATCCTGCAACGCAATATCTTGCTCCTCAGCTGCGTATAAGTTCATAGTTGAAAAATACAGCGTTAAACTTAGTGCAAATAATCTTTTCATCCTTCGCCCCCCGTGAAAAATGAATTGTATGTTCTCCTAGCGGATAATAATTAGTTTAGTCATTACTCCTGCTAAATAATAATTACGATTCGATAATGTTTCTCTCAGGACACAAGTTTTGATATAAAATATAAGCTACTGAATTATTTGGTATTATTTATGAAATTACTACTCATTGAAGATGATCAAATTATTGCAGACTTTGTAATTAAAGGTATGCAAGATGCCGGCCATAATATTGAGCATGCCAATGATGGCGTCAGCGGACAAAATTTGGCGCTAACCGGACAGTATGATTTAGCGATAGTTGACATCATGCTACCCGAACTTGATGGTTTATCTATCATCTCAAAATTACGTGCAGAAGATATCAACATGCCAATCATTATCCTCAGCGCCAAACGCTCGGTTGATGAAAGAGTATCAGGACTCAAATCTGGCAGTGACGATTATTTGACCAAACCTTTTTCAATTAATGAACTTCAAGCCAGAGTAGAGGCCCTTCTGCGTCGATCAATTAAGTACACCGATTCTACGACCCTATCTATTCATGACCTGACCCTTGATCTCATTTCAAGAAAGGCATCCCGGGATGATAAAACAATTGACCTGCAACCAAAGGAGTTCGCTCTGTTAGAATACCTCGTCAGAAACAGAGGCCATGTCGTTTCAAAGGCAATGATTATGGAACATGTATGGAATTATAACTTTGACCCCCAAACAAATATAGTCGAGGCCAGAATCAGTAATCTCAGGGATAAGGTTGATAAACCATTTGATAAACCACTCATTGAGACCGTGAGAGGTCTTGGTTATACCATTAAATAAATGAAGTTCAGGTTCCCGAATACACTTTCGTTTCGCCTGGCGGCATCCATAGTCATTATTTTTTTAAGCTTTTTATTACTGACATTTTATATAACTTTTGTAATTATTGATATAAGGATTAAGTCGGAAATTGATAATGACCTTGTAGAGGATATTTATTTTTATAAAAATACTCTCAATCAGGATAGCTTCGACAATACTATTGAAGTTATTAGACAAGATATGCAATCAAATTTGTCCGGCGATGAATTTATCCGTATTCTTGGATCAAATGGTCAACTTATATATACATCAGAACGAACCCGTCATTTAAAGTTGGACAATTATACGAATGATATTCTCAATAAAATGAATGTTATTCCCGAACAACAATTAATTTATTTTAATACCATTCAACTATTACCAAATCAGGAAAATGAATTCAGAATTGCGACAGCTCAATTTACTCCGGACACTTTCATACAAATCGGTGAATCACTGCATAATCTTGAAGAAGTAAAAGAGTTACTAACACACTCTTTTACAATAATCCTTATTACCATGTTAATTCCTGTCCTGTTTCTGAGCTGGTTTATCGCGAACCACACTACAAAAGGTATTAGAGAGGTTAGCAATGCTGCAAACGAAATCAAGAGTGGTAATCTAAATTTCCGGGTGATAGTAAAAGATCAATCAGATGAGATCCAGAATTTATCAACTACATTTAATTCAATGGCAGACAGGATTCGTGAACTGATGAAAGAGATGAGAGAAATGATAGATAATATTGCGCATGATTTAAAAAGCCCTTTGACCAGAATTAGAATGATTGCAGAAGCTACAATAACCGGTACAAATAATGATTACAAAACAACAGCAGAAGATACATTGGAACAATGCGACAAATTACTGCAATACATAAATGCGACCCTGGATGTTGCAGAAGCAGATGCTGGTATTGGAATTAATCAAACCAATAAAGTTGATATTACTGAAATCACCAATGATGCATGCGAATTATTCCAAACCCTGGCAGATGAAAAAAATATTAAAATGGATACAGATATTCAGCCTGGATGTCTTGCTTACGGGAATAATCAAAGTATACAAAGAATGATTGCCAACATTATAGATAACGCTATTAAATACAGCCCTGCTGATACGAAAATAATCATAAAACTGGTAAAAGATAATAATTATATACACCTGACGGTATCTGATAGTGGCCCCGGAATATCAAGTAATGAATTAGGCCGGGTCTTTAACAGGTTTTATCGTTGTGATAATAGCCGTACTAAAGAGGGTAGTGGCCTGGGGCTTAGTTATGCCAGAGCTGTTGCCCGTTCACACGGAGGTGAAATTACGCTCGACAGTATAGTGGGCCAGGGTAGTACTTTCACTATTAATCTTCCTGCCTGTTAAAGAATACGCATTGTTATTCATCCGGTAAAAACAGGAATTTTTCCTGTTTGTTTATGCTTTATTATTAGTTCTTTTCTGTTTGCTAATATTTAGCTTGATATTTATTCCAATAATAAATTTATAAACAAGAAAATGATTCTACCAAATAAATTGCATCATTCATGTTTATTAATTGTTTTAATTCTTAACCTCTTTGCTTGTGCAGAAAAGGACAGGACAGATCTATTCCCGCTTGAAAAAAAGATACGTTGGCAATATTTATCAACGATGGAATATACCCGTCGTTCGGTTTAATCAAAATTAATTCTGGAAAACCTCGGCCCTAAAAAAATAGATGGTCAATGGGTATTTATAAAACAAAACCATAGTGGTGATAAAACCTATTTTTTCCAGACAGAGAATGCAATCTTACGTAACCCGGATAATGCATCGTTGGATGAGATTGATACAAATAATGAGTTGCATTTTGTTTTACCAGCAAAGTTAAATGAAGGCGATTCATGGCAACTACATAGCCGTCCTTATATATTAGAGCATGCGATCGAATATGAGGTTGCACTTCAGACATCTACACCGGGCATAAAATTATCAAAACCTCTCTATCTGGATTATAAGTTGGTTTCATTAAACGAAAGTGTTGAAGTCCCTGCTGGCAGGTTCAAAAATTGTGCAAAAATAATCGGTGAAGGAACCTGTATGATGTCTGCAACGGGTGGGAATTTTAGTGGCAGTATAGATGTTAATGTCACTCACACCGACTGGTATTGTCCTGATATTGGTCTTACGAAAACCGTCCGTTCAGAAGTTGATCCCAGTAGTTTAATTGAACCTGTTACCTATCGATTAGAGCTGGAACGAATTATTAAAGGTTAGTTACAAATAAAAAATCCCCGACATAAATGCCAGGGATTTTTTTAAACAAACAAAAAGTTTGTAACTCTTACGGCAGGCTAAATACTAATAAAACACCTGAATTACGTGATGAATTAAGCAGGTTACGATAGCCACCAACCGCACCCAGAGCCGCTTCGTCTGGAGCAGCCGCTAAGCCCGGGATAGCGACAACTGCGCCAGCCCATCCACCGATACCTGAAAGAACACCAACGTATTGCTTGCCTTTGTGTGTCCAGGAGTGGAAGTTGCCGATGATGCCTGAAGGTGCCTTGAACTTCCAAAGCAAATTACCTGTTTTGTCATCAATAGCTTTGGCCCATGCATCTAAGGTACCGTAGAAAACTACGCCACCCGCAGTTGTTAAGACACCCGACCAAACTGACCACTGTTCAGGAATAGACCAAACGATCTTACCTTTGTCAGCATCCCAGGCAATGAAATTACCCATATTGTCCTTTTGTTCATTATTGTTAGGACAATCCGGGCAAACCGCACCAGCAGGATACATGGTCAGGTTAGCGTTAACGTAGGCCTGGCCTGCCACATACTCATTACCACCTGCCGCATAACTTACTGGCTCGTAGGTCATACAAACGTGGTTGGTTGGGACGTAGAACAGATTAGTACGTGGAGAATAAGCAGCAGGCTGCTGATCCTTGGTACCAAGTGCTGCAGGACAGATGTCCTTAGACACGACGTCTTCACCATTGTGGTGGGTTGAGTACGCATTTTGAGTCTGAGGATAACCTGTCTTCATGTCAATGTGGGTTGCCCAGTTAACAGCTGGATCAAACTTTTCAGCAACAAGTAATGCACCGGTTTTACGGTTCATGGTGTAGCCAAAACCATTACGATCAAAGTGAACCAGGGCCGGGGTCATCTTACCCTTGACCTTCATATCTACCAGGATCATTTCGTTAACACCGTCGTAGTCCCATTCATCATGTGGGGTCATCTGATAGGCCCAACGAGCGATACCGGTATCGATATCACGAGCGAACATGGTCATAGACCATCTGTTATCACCGGGACGAACAGTTGGGTTCCACGTCGACGGGTTACCTGAACCGTAGTAGACCAGATTTTCGTCGAAGTCAGCAGGCCACCAACCCCAAACGGAACCGCCACCGATCTTCCACTGATCACCATTCTTTTTACAGGTGGTTGGTGCGGTGGCAGGTGCTTTAAAACTTTCACCTTCAGCACACCAGGTGTTCAAAGAAGAGTTCTTTCCAACTTTAACGCCAAGTGATGTTGTATTCTTGTCAAAAAGAATATCTTCATCAGGTCCCATACTGAATGCACGCCAGGCTAGCTTACCGGTTTTGGCATAATAAGCCGCTAACCAGCAACGGACACCAAACTCAGCACCAGAACAACCGGTAAAGACTTTGTCTTTAATCGCATGTGCTGCATTGGTATTGGTCATACCACTTCCAGGACCCACACCACGACCCTCAATTGAGTTTTTTTGGCCAACTATTTCGCTACCGTTTTTAACACTCCAGTTAAGTTTGCCAGTTTTTGCATCCAGCGCAATCAATGTGGAATCAGCTTGTTGCAGATAAATCTGATTAAAGCTGTAACCTAAACCACGGTTTACTATATCGCAGCACATGACAGGAACGGTTTCTGCTTCGTCCTGTTGTGGCTCGTAATACCATACGATATTCAGCGTATCCAAGTTGATAGCAAAAACGTCATTCGGGAATGAAGAGTGGATATATAAGGTATCGTGTGGCAAGCCAGTTGCGCTTGTTGGTAATACCAATGGTCCACCTTCATGACCTTGCAGTCGACCAGTTGAGAATGTCCAGGCAACTTTTAAATCTTTGACATTTTTCTTGTTGATTTGATTCAACTCGGTATAACGCCAGTTATTGTAGTCGCCACCTGGAAATGCCCAATAGTTGGGATTAGCATTCAGTTTACGAACTTCGTCGTTAGCCGATGCTGATTGACAAAGTGTGACCGCCACTAAAGAAGTGAACAACCACATTATTGTTTTTCTAAACATAACCTCCTCCTCTATCAAGTAGGTTGATGAACATGATCTCTAACTAATAATGCATTGGCTTTTGAGATCGAGAAAAGCCAAACTCAATTCATGATTACTAATATTTTTCAATTTTCATTGATTAGTAATACTTTCATAATAACATCCTCCCACTAATAAAATTAAATTGCAGACATGGGCTGATAACCCATGTCTGCTATCAACCAACAAAGTTAGAGGAGGCATGAGATATTTTTTAAAATAAAATTCAAATCTTTGTTGGAATCCTTAACAAGTTTTTTATATTTTTTTCATTAAAATTAACAGAAGAACTATCTATGATCTAAAACGATAAAACTATAAGGAAAAGTTCCTATAAAAATTTAGGAAAGTAAAAAAAAATTACTTATCTAACAACAAGATATATTTTCAGAAAAAAAATATTGGGAAATTTAAACAAATAATTTCAGGAAATTTTAATGAAAATTTTTATGAAATATTCCCGATATACTTTAGGAATGTATAGGAATAATTCATACATTATTTCAGGAAAATAATCCCTAAGAAGTAAGTTAAAAACTTAAGTATTAACAAATCAGGATTTAAAAAAAAAATTAAAAACTTCCCTATAAATTCCCGGAAGACTAAATAAACTTAATTACGAAAAAATAAAAAAGGCGGGAGAATTCCCGCCTTGGTTTTAAATAAGTTAACTATACTTATTCTTGTTCAATACCTATCTCGTAAAGCTCGATATTAGCCTCTTCGATCTCACCTGTCACAGCATCGACATCGACTTTAATTTCAAAGCCTAATTTTGTCTGAATATCGTACTCATAAGTGACAGAACCATCAAATCCAACTTCGCGTTCTGATGCAACGACTTTACCCGGGTGAAGCATCAGGGCAAATTCCCGTGCTTCCTTTTCACTTATTTTCGCGAGCTTTTTGAAGACAGGGTCATTTGCAGAAACCTCGCGTTCAACTTCCACGATAAAACCTTCTTCAGCATTACACTCGACGTTATAGGTATTACCATCCTCAGCCTCGATATCGAACTCATAGACGGGGTCATCGCCTTCCATCTTCATTTCCAGTTTTCTGGGATGGCCTGGTATTGTATCAACCGCTGCATCCAGACAGGTCTCAACACTGACAATATCCCAACCACGGATATCATCCAGATCATAATTGTCATATGCACTTACATTTGAGAAAGCGAGAGACGGTAGAACTATGCTAAAAAACAATTTTAAGACTTTCATTTGCCAACTCCTTTTAATAGTGAATTAATTGAAG
>JANQJZ010000045.1 GCA_028281365.1 Gammaproteobacteria bacterium
TATTCGATGATCGGTTCTTTACCTAAACGAATCGTACAACCTCCGGCGGAACGTTCGGCGCTGGCATCAGATAATTCAAAGGCTTGTTCACATTTAAGATTAGGCAGACCTTCAATTTCCAGGATGCGACCTGAAAAAATATTTTTCTTCCCTTCTTTGGCAACGGTTAAGTCTCCAGTTTGAATTGCTGCATAAGGAATTGCATTAACCAAATCACGCAGTGTGATTCCGGGCTGCATTTCTCCTTTGAAGCGAACCAGGACAGATTCAGGCATATCCAGTGGCATTACACCCGTTGCAGCAGCAAACGCGACAAGACCAGAACCGGCAGGGAATGAAATGCCGATCGGGAAACGGGTATGAGAGTCTCCACCAGTACCAACGGTATCCGGTAATAACATGCGGTTTAACCATGAATGAATAATGCCATCGCCTGGTCGTAAAGCGACACCACCGCGGGTCTGAATAAAATCAGGTAGGGTATGGTGAGTATCAACATCAATGGGTTTTGGATAGGCTGCGGTATGGCAAAAGGATTGCATAACCAGGTCAGTAGAAAATCCAAGGCAAGCTAAATCTTTTAGTTCATCGCGTGTCATTGGTCCGGTGGTATCCTGTGAACCTACGGTGGTCATTTTAGGTTCGCAGTAGGTACCAGGGCGGATGCCCTCTACACCACAGGCGCGTCCCACCATTTTTTGCGCAAGAGTAAAGCCTTTGCCGGTGTCACTTGCGGGAACAGGTTTACGGAACAGATCACTGGGTTCTAAACCCAATGCTTCTCGCGCACGTCCTGTCAGTCCACGCCCGATAATTAATGGAATACGGCCACCAGCTTGAACTTCATCTAAAATGATGTCGGTCTTTAATGAAAATTCACATAGTACTTCATCGTTTTCATTATTTTTAATGACACCTTCATAAGGGTAAATGTCAATTACATCACCCATATTCATCTTACTCACATCACATTCGACAGGTAATGCACCGGCATCTTCCATGGTATTAAAAAAGATCGGTGCAATCTTTCCACCCAGGCAATAGCCACCATCACGTTTGTTTGGAATAAACGGGATGTCATCACCCATGTGCCAAAGCACAGAGTTTGTTGCAGATTTACGTGATGATCCGGTACCAACAACATCACCAACGTAAGCAAGAGGGTGATTTTTTTCTTTTAACGTTTCAATTTGTTTAATAGGACCGACTTCTCCAGGTTTATCGGGTGTAATGCCATCACGTTCCATCTTCAGCATTGCTTGTGCATGTAATGGGATGTCAGGTCGTGACCAGGCATCTGGAGCAGGGGAGAGATCATCGGTATTCGTTTCACCAGAAACCTTGAAGACAGTGACGGTTACCTTTTCGGGTAACTTATCTTTTGATGTAAACCATTCTCCATCTGCCCAGGATTGAATAATTTGTTTTGCATGGTTATTACCTGCATCTGCTTTTTCTTTTACATCATGAAACGCATCGAACATTAACAATGTATGTGATAACGCTTTGACTGCTGAGGGAGCTAATTCATCGTCATCGAGACTATCAACTAATGGTGCAATGTTGTATCCACCGAGCATGGTCCCCAATAGTTCTACCGCCTTGACGTTATCAATTAATGGAGATTCAGCTTCTCCTTTGGCAATAGCAGCTAAAAAACCTGCTTTGACATAAGCAGCTTGATCGACCCCCGCAGGGACACGATTGGTAATCAGGTCCAGGATAAAATCCTCTTCACCGGCAGGTGGGTTTTTAAGTAATTCGACTAATGCTGCTGTTTGTTCCGGATCCAAAGGTTGCGGTACTACGGCTTCAGTAGCGCGTTCCTGTACATGTTGGCGATAAGCTTCTAGCAAAACAATTCTCCTGGTTGTTAAAATCGGGTAGGTGCTTCTTTGGCGCCCTTGCGAAGGGCCGGCCATTATAAGCAAGATGACCGCAATTTTTAAGCCAATTTTGGCGCAAATTTAGTACACGGAATCGATGATTCCACCGCCCAGACAAATATTTTCTTCATAAAAAACAATGAATTGGCCCGGTGTTATAGCACGTTGTGATTGCTCGAATCTGACCTCCCAGGCATCATCGGCTAGCCGCTTGACCTCACAGGCCTGATCCGGCTGCCGATAGCGATTTTTTGCATGACAATGAAAGGGTGTTTCGGGAATTTCGCCCGCGATCCAATTGATTCCTGAGGCCTTTAAACCATGGTTATGGAGCAGGGGATGATCGTGATCCTGGGCAACGATTAATTGATTCTCTTCAATATTTTTTTGGACGACATACCAGGGTGCATCGCTGGCACCTTTTACTCCTCCTATACCCAATCCTTGTCGTTGTCCCAGTGTGTAATAGAAAACACCTTCATGTTCACCAACCGTTTCACCGTCCGTTGTTTTTATTAATCCAGGATCAGGCGGGATATAACGACCAAGAAATTCCCGGAACGGTTGCTCACCAATGAAACAAATTCCCGTACTGTCCTTTTTGTCATGAGTAATCAGACCAGCTTGCTCTGCATATTTTCTCACATCGGATTTATCGAGTTCACCAATCGGGAACAAGGCCTTTTGTAATTGCATCTGATTTAATCGACACAGGAAGTAGCTTTGATCTTTATTCTGATCCAGGCCCTTGAGCAATTGATATGATTTATCCAAATCAGTGATGCGTGCGTAGTGTCCGGTTGCAATTTTTTCCGCACCTAGATTTTCAGCATGCTCTAAAAACGCCTTGAATTTAATTTCCTGGTTACACAATATATCCGGATTAGGTGTCCGCCCATTTTTATATTCACTTAAAAAGTTTTTAAAAACCCTTTCCCAGTAATTTGATGAGAGGTCAACTGTATTCAGGGGGATGTCGAGTTTATCGCACACCTGCATTGCATCCTCAACGTCAGCTTCCCACATACAAGCGCCATCTTCATTTTGGTCATTCCAGTTTTTCATGAACAAGGCTTCTACATCATAACCTTGTTGTTTCAGTAACATCGCTGTTACCGAGGAGTCTACACCACCGGATATGCCGACAATGATCTTATGATTAACCTGATTTTCCACTATTTAATGTAATGGTTTAGTAGATCAAGAGGGTATTGATTACCATTAAGATAATCATTAATACAGCGAGTAACCATAGGGCTACGCATGCGTTTTTTTTCTTTCTCAATATCTTCCAGGCTTAGCCAGGCTGCCTGTAATATGCCTTCATCCAATGCTTGTCCTTTATGCTCTTTTGTACAATGTCCATAAAAACAGAAACGTAAATACGTAATATCCTGTTGATGGGGGTTAGGGTAAAGATAGACGCCAACCAGTGATTCGGGATCAAATTCCCAGGCAGTTTCTTCTAAAACTTCACGTTTAACAGCGTCTATTAGTGTTTCTCCCTGCTCCAGATGACCAGCTGGCTGATTAAATACTATTTTCCCATTGATTTTCTCTTCGACCAGTAAAAAACGGTCGTCTTTTTCAGCGATTGCTGCAACTGTTGTATTTGGTTTCCACTGCATTGTTATAATCCTGTAGATTCGGGATAATTAATAGAATGACCCTTTTTAGTTAGATTATCGAAATTAATAATATGTTTGATCGTAACAAATTGATACACATCAGCGGAATGCTTATTACGCTGGCTGCATTATGGCTATTATTATCCGGTTATTTTAAGCCTCTATTATTATTTTTTGGCCTCGTGTCTATTGCACTGGTCCTTGTGATTAGTTTACGCATGGAATTGATTGAATATGACAAACCGGACGTATTACGCCAGACACTTCGTTCTATTCCCTATGGTTTTTGGCTATTGGTTGAAATATTCAAAGCAAATATTGATGTTTGTAAACGGATATTAAATCCCAGCTTACCTATCAGTCCCAGACTGGTAAGAATAACATCAACTCAACGTGGGGATCTGGCAAGAACAGCCTATGCTAATTCAATCACTCTAACTCCCGGAACTATATCTATAGATGTGGAAGGAAAGGAGATTGAGGTACATGCCCTGGCCGAGCTGGGCGAAGAAACCCTGGCAACAGGTGAAATGGACAGGCGCATAACTGCTGTTGAGGATAAAGGTTATGTTTGAACTTGCTACAGGGTTAATTTTGTTTGCGATGTTATTGGCACTGGTTTTAGCCATAATTGGTAAAACAGTGTATGACAAAATATTGGCAGTTAATATATTTGGAACAGTAACAGTGTTGTTCATTGCTTTATATGGTTTTTTAACTCAACGCCCTGATTTTCTGGATATTGCACTGGTTTATGCGTTGATAAATTTCGTTGCAACTATCGCGATTTTAAAATTCTTTGAATATGGCGATATGGGTAGAAGTTCCCATATTAACGAGGAAGCAGATATATGAGTGAGTTTATAAATGTCCTGGCTTATTTTTTTGTTATAGGCGGTGCTGTTGCGATAGTAATAGGTTTGATCGGTGTTTATCGTATGCCGGATTTTTTTACTCGTCTGCATGCTGCCAGTATTGTTGATACGCTAGGTACAATATTCATTATTTTTGGGCTTTTACTCTATTCAGGTATTAATCTGGTAAGTGCAAAATTGATATTGATCATGTTATTTGTACTGATAACTACACCAGCTGCCGCACATGCGCTGGCAAAATCGGCGTTACATGGAAACCTGCGCCCGATGTTGGATGGAGAAAAGTAATGAATGTTACTTTAATCGATGTTGTTATTCTTTGTTTATTGGTCATAACTACGATTGCAATTAATCAACAACGTAATCTTTTTGCTACGACAATGCTTACAGGCATCTATAGTTTGCTTTGTGCATCATTGTTTGTTTGTCTTGACGCCGTTGATGTCGCCTTTACAGAAGCAGCAGTCGGTGCGGGTATCGCGACAATTCTTTTTTTGGGGACACTTGCCTTGACAAGTTTTGAAGAAAAGACAGCAGTAAAAGTATCATTACCCGGTTTATTTATCGTAATTGTGACCGGTGGATTATTGATCTATGGACTTAATGATATTCCATTCTTCGGTTCACCTGATAACCCGGTCCAGACCTATTTAGCGTCAAAATACATTAATGAGTCTGCTAATGAAATTGGTATACCTAATTTGGTTACGTCGGTTCTTGCCAGTTACCGTGGTTACGATACTTTGGGAGAAACAACAGTTATTTTTACCGCGGGCATTGGTGTGTTAATGCTATTGGGTCGTGCTAAAGGTAAGAACAGGAGTTTACTGGGGGATGAAAGGTAATGGAACATCATCTTGTACTTAGAGTTGTAGCGAGAACATTGATACCACTTATCATGTTATTTGCTTTATATGTTCAGTTTCATGGTGATTATGGTCCAGGTGGCGGTTTTCAAGCAGGTGTTATTTTTGCTGTAGCCTTTATTTTGTACGGTTTGATTTACGGTGTAGATAAATTACGTGATGTTGTGCATCCCGGATTAATTCGAAGCCTTGCTGCATTTGGCGTTTTACTCTATGTAGGTGTCGGGATTGCCAGCATAATAGGTGGTGGTGAGTTCCTTAACTATAATGCTTTAGCTACAGATCCTGTAGCAGGTCAACATATTGGAATTATATTAATTGAATTAGCTGTCGGTATAACGGTTGCTTCGACAATGATTATACTGTTTTATGCTTTTGCACGTCCTTGAAAGAGTTTCTTGTAAAATGTACTTTTTTAAAAGTGCTCATTTAACCGCTTTGGCTGTCTTCTTCATCAATCTTTTCAATACTGGGGCTGTCCCAGCTACCCTTAATACTGTATTGAAAGCTTAGTATTTTATCGATATTTTTTGGTATTGATTCAAATAACTCACCAGTAAGATAGATTACAGCGCCAACTCCGATCCCAATAGGTCCGAATAAAGCACTGGCAACAGGTAAACTATTTGTTATTTTAGGTGTGACAGTGGCTATTTGATCGTAGTCTTCAGTTATTAAACCGGTTCGGCCACTAACAATAATATTTGCAGAAGGTCCGGTCATTTCCAGATCATTTGTATAGGCATGCCCTTGTTGCAGGGTAAAATTGCCTTTTATGCTGTCAAATGAAAAGCCTTTGTTAAATATATCTGTAAAATCCAAAGCTAACCTTCTGGGCAATGTTTGTATACTGAGCAACCCAAATAATCTTCCTGCTGAAGGATCGATGTCAAGAAACTGGCCTTTATCAATACTCATATCAAGCTCGCCGTTAATCTTTTCAATTGAAAAATTTAATGGTGTATCCCGCCATTTAGCAGTTAATTTAATATCTGTTTGACCGTCCTCGATATTTGCATTGTCATAGCCAAAGGTTTGTAACATGGTATCTATTGATTCTGATTTTAATGTGGCTGTAAATTCTGATTGATCAATACCATCTGTTTGCGTCCATTTCCCCGTTGCATCTATGGTTAATCCTTCTTTACTGATACTTAACTTATCTATGTTTATTCCATCGTTTGCCTTGCTTGTGGCGATCAGGGTTTGACCAAAATCTTTTTCCTTATAAATCATTTTATCGACTGCTATTTCAAGATCGGGCAAGTTATTAACAGCTAGCTTTTCTTCATTTACTTCTTCATTTCCATGAATGATTAGATGTTCAAGGTCAATGTTTAACTTGTTATTTATGTTGACGTTACCCTTGATATCTTTACCATCAAGAGATAAACCCCATCCGTTAACCGGATTTGCAAGCTTTATTTTTGTATTAACAAACTCATTTCCAAAAACCGATAAATTACCAACCAATATATCAAGTGAAACCGGAGATTTTTTATCGCCACTGTTTACGTCAAGTTTTGGTAGTATAAAATCTGCCCATTCAGATAATATTAACTTTTCTAAATTTCCTTCTATAGAAATATCATTAGTTTGAGTGTTAACAGAGTGTTTTTCCCCAAGACCTATAAGTACTTTGTCTATCACGACATCCTGGGTGTTATCGATAATAAAATGACCGAATATCTCATTATCGTAATCAATATCAATATTTTCGATTAAAGAATCTTTTAATCGGGTTTTGATGGTTAATGAACGAACTTCATCCCTGTTTTTTCCAATAGGGGAGGGTAGATCAATTGCCATTCCCTTTAAGTCAGAACTCAACTCAAGGGTTTTTATGGCCTTGTTATCTAATGTAAATTCCTTATTAATAGTTAATGTCCATTCACTTTTCCCTCTAACGTAATTTTGTATTTTACTATCCGTAGTAAATAAAGAAGGAAAAAAACTGTTTAATTGATTGAATAGAAATTCGTTATCAGCCAGGCCTGAAAGTGAAAATTGGCCAGGCTCGTCTTCGTCGACATTTTTTGGAATGGATAAAACTACAGGTTTCCCGTGATACAGAGCATCCAGTCCTTCAGCCCAGATTGTCTCACGGGTAAAATTAACATAACCATTAACACCTTCAATCCCTAACCCCGGAAGGTCAGACTCAATCATAGTATCTAAAAAGCTTAGTTTTCCATTGACTTTAGATTTTTCATCACCAAGTGGGATGTCCAGATCCAGGTTAACATTTATATTGCCGGTAACATTACTATTGGCAAAGTCCATTAATGCGGTATTTTCCTGTAAAGGACTTTGTAAAATTGCATGTTGTGCGTCACTTGTATGCCCGATGATCGAGCTATTTACATAAATTCTAAAATCATTACCAACCTTGCTTAAGCCATTAACTTTTGCAGTTATATTTTCTATTTTTGCATCAAAGATATGACCTGAGTTTGATGTGACAAAAAGATCATCATTTTCAAAAATAACTTCAACATCCAGGTTATCGATTGGTGGCCAACCTTCGTTATATTCTAACGTGGCATTACTTATATTTAATATTGACTTGAAATGCCCTTCAGACTTTTTAAATGGAAAGTCTGAAAAATTTCCTCTTAAGATTAAATCTCCGGAGGATAATTCTCCCCCTACAAGAGCCTGTTTTAGCCATTCATACAATTCCGGATCAGTCTGTTTTGGCAGGAAAGCAGGGATTTTTTCAATATCGGTATTCCCGAGGTGAGCAACAATATCAATGAAAGGAGACTGTTCATTAAACTGAATATATCCGGAACTTTGTATATTGAAGTCTTTATTGGATAAATTCATTTCATTAATGTAGACCTTTGGAATTTCATCTTTCACCAGTTCCACATTGGCAATTATTTCAGGGAATGACAAAGGTTTGTCGAACAGAGGTTTAAGACTTATTTTAGACAATCTACTATCAAGATTAACTGAAACGGTATTTTCATTAATATGAAGGGAACCATCGATTCCTTCAGCCTGATATTGTTTATCATGGGTACTAACATTAATGTCTTTAAAATGTGTATTTAAATTAAAATTGATAGAAGCATCTGTAGAAGGATCAATACTGATGTATGTATCAGTAAATTCCCCTGTAAGTGAATCGAGGTCCAGACCATTAAAAAAACCTGCAGGAATAACATCACTGGTTGCAATTAAAGGCATGGCATCATCGAGATTTATATATGATAGATGTGCATCAAATTTATAAATGTCCTCAAGGTCTTTTTTCGTAATTTCAAACTGGTACTCAGCAGTTGGCCAGTAATGATTTAACGTTTTCAGATTTTGAACAATTGTTTTTATTGTCCAGTCCTTGTTATTTGAACGTTTACCTAATGCATTGACTTCAATCGATTGAATGGGTAATTCAAATTCCTTTGTGTTTAATGAAAAGTTCTGATATTCCAGTATTGCATTAAAGTCACGTAGTTTTGCATGCTTCCAGTTTGTCCAGAATTTAAGGTTAGCAGTACCGCCAGCGCTGTAAATCGGAAATCCTTTAAATAATTTTGTTGGTTTACTTTCCTTTGCTTCAAGGTAAATAGTGCCATCCCAATTTGGCGTTAATATATTTCCGACGACATCCATTTTGACATATAGGGCTTTACCATGATTTTCCGGTAGTGCCAGTGATATATCCAGTTGCACACGATCGTTATCAGTTTTTAATTCAAGTGTGACTCCTGAAAATTGTATCGGGCTTTTAGCACTACGTTTATCGTTCCAGGACAGGTTTGCGTTTTCAATAATGATATATTTCTGTTTTAGCAACCATTCTGACAAAGCAGTTTCATTATTTGAATTGGTATTTAAATTAGTATCTTTATCACTGCTTATTGAAATTGAGCCATCAATATTTCGGGTGAAATCGAGACTTAAACCACTTACAGATAGATGAGTGGGAACAATTTCCCTGTTTGTCATGCTTGCAAATAGATCGATACCAATATGAGCAGAATCAAAATTACTGATTAATTGATTGTTGTTTTGTGTATAAAGATTGATCTGTTCCAGATATAGATGAGGGGCCCAACCCTGCCATTCTGCATTAATATTTTCGATTGTAACCGGGTAGTTCATGTATTCACTTACCCAGGATTGAATTTCTTCCTTGTAACCACCAATCCCGGGCAAAGCCAGTCTTAATGCAGTTACTAGAACAGCCGCACTAATAATAATTATGGCGAAGGTATACCAGATTAAGCGGTATAGGCTGGTGAATATTTTTTTTAACATTGAGACAATATCAAAGCAGAACTATGTCATATTGTTCCTGTGTATAGAGGGGTTCTATCTGAAAACTAATTGGTCGTTCGATAAAAGCCTCGAGTTCAGCAACACTGGTTGATTCATCATCCAACAACATATCAACAACGCGTTGTGAAGCCACAACGAGAAGTTTATTTGCTTCAAATTGCCTGACTTCCCGTAATATCTCCCTGAATATCTCATAACATACAGTTTCAGCAGTTTTGATAGAAGCTCTTCCATCACAAGTGGGACAAGTCTCACATAAAATATGTTCCAGGCTTTCTCGAGTACGTTTTCGTGTAAGCTGAACCAATCCGAGTGAAGTCAATTCACTCAATGTTGTTTTTGAATGATCTTTTTCTACGTGTTTTTCCAATGCGCGTAATACCTGCCGTCCATGCTCCGAATCCTGCATATCAATAAAATCGATTATTATAATACCTCCCAGGTTCCGCAGTCTCAGTTGTCGTGCAATAGTGTGAGCTGCTTCAAGGTTTGTTTTATAGATAGTTTCTTCCTGGTTTCGGTGTCCAACAAAGGCGCCGGTATTAACATCTATAGTTGTCATGGCTTCAGTTTGGTCAATAATTAAATAACCACCTGATTTTAATTGTACCTTTTTACTCAAAGAGCGTTGTATTTCATCTTCTATAGAATACAAATCAAGTATCGGGTGGGTACCGGTGTAATATTCTATTCTTCCCAGAAATTCCGGAATAAAGTGTTTCGAAAATTCCATGACTCGTTGATAGGTCTCTTTCGAATCAATTTTTACTTTTTCGATATCTGAATGGACAAGATCACGCATGGTACGCATAACAAGCGGCAGATCTTCATAAACTATCCCGGGAGGGAAGGTATTTTTCGCTCGTACGCTTATAGATTCCCAAATCTTTCTTAAAAACTCGATATCCTTAAATATGTCTTCATCAGAAATATGTTCAGCGGCAGTCCGTACTATGAACCCGCCTTTCTTAAGTATTTCTGATTCACGTATTGCACTGTGTAAAATAACATTGTCTTCATTACCGACAGCCAGTTTTTCAATACCGGTCTGATAGCTCAATATAATATTACGGAGTCTTTCCCGTTCTTCTTCGTCTTCAATTCTTTGAGAAATTCCAATTGAACCGTAGTCCGGAATGAAAACAATATAACGTGACGGGATTGATAATCTTGTTGTTAACCTTGCACCCTTACTACCTATCGGGTCCTTAATAACCTGAACAAGAATTTCATCACCTTCGTTAACGACGGATTCAATTGCCTGTGTTTGTTCTACTTCAGCTATCTCTGATTCATTATCAATATTAAGACCAACGATATCAGTTGTATGTAAAAAGCCGGTTCGTTCAAGTCCAATATCAATAAATGCCGCTTGCATCCCCGGGAGCACCCTGGAAACAGTCCCTTTGAAAATATTACCTACCAGTCCCCGTTTTTGTGATCGTTCAATATGGACTTCCTGTAAGACCCCGTTTTCAACAACCGCAACCCGGGTTTCCTGGGGAGTAACATTAATTAGAATCTCTTCAGTCATGGGGATTTGGGCGTAATTATTTTTGTATAGCTGATAATATTTAATAGCTTAATTATATCATTAACCAGACACCCATGTGGTCATGAAATTATTTATAAAATCAGCTAATTAAGATAGCTGTTTATTGCTTGAATTAAGCATAAAATACTATTCATGCAATTTGATGATTTGACCAAATTATTACCTGCTGAGGCGATTTTATTAAGTGAAGAATCCCGGCGTGTCTATGAATGTGATGCGCTTTCTGCTCACAGGGTTATACCAGGTTGTGTTGTTTTGCCCGATACCATTAAACAGGTGCAGGATGTTTTAGCGTATTGCCATTCTAATGATATTCCGGTTGTGGCACGTGGAGCAGGTACAGGATTATCCGGCGGGGCAATGCCGCATGCAGAAGGTGTGTTATTAAACCTGGCAAAATTTGACCAGATAATAAGCCTGGATCCATTGCAGAAAATCGCCCGGGTACAACCTGGTGTCAGGAATCTTGCTATATCTGATGCCGCCAGGCCACACGGTCTCTATTACGCTCCTGATCCTTCATCCCAAATTGCTTGCACCATTGGTGGCAATGTTGCAGAGAACTCCGGAGGGGTTCACTGTCTTAAGTATGGTTTAACCGTACATAATATTTTGCAAATTAAGGTTGTAACAATTACAGGAAATTTGATCACAATTGGAAGTCATGCACTTGATTCGCCTGGATATGATTTATTGGCCTTATTTACAGGCTCTGAAGGTATGCTAGGTGTTATCGTTGAGGTCACTGTAAAACTATTACCAATACCGCCATTCAATAAGGTTTTACTTGCAGCATTCGATAATATTGAAAATGCGGGCGAGGGTGTTGCCGGGATTATCGCAAACGGAATCATCCCTGCTGGTTTGGAAATGATGGATAAAGCCGGTATAAGGGCAGTTGAAGGTTTTGTTCACGCTGGATATCCAGTTGATGCAGAGGCAATTCTATTATGTGAACTTGATGGGACTGAAGACGAAGTTAATAACGGTTTAAACCAGGTAAAAAATTTATTATCCGGATATGGTGCGACACAAGTTCGTATAGCAAAAGATGAAGCAGAATCAAAATTATTTTGGGCCGGGAGAAAGGCAGCTTTTCCTGCGGTTGGCCGAATATCGCCTGATTATTATTGTATGGATGGTACGATTCCACGTAAGCATCTCGCTAAAGTGTTAACAGGTATTAATGAATTATCTATCAAACATAAATTAGCTGTTGTTAATGTCTTTCATGCTGGTGATGGGAATTTGCATCCATTAATACTCTATGATGTTGCCAAACCCGGAGAACTTGAACGTGCTGAAAGATTCGGTAGTGAAATACTGGAACTCTGTATAGAAATGGGAGGAACAATCACCGGCGAACATGGTGTTGGAGTAGAAAAGATCAGGGAAATGTGTATTCAATTTAGTGAAGACGAATTAGAGCAATTTCATGCTGTAAAAGCAGTTTTTGATAATAAAGGATTGCTGAATCCCGGCAAAGCAGTACCTACATTAAACCGTTGTGCGGAATTTGGAGCAATGCATATCCATAAAGGTAAAGATAAATTTCCTGAACTTGAACGTTTTTAGGCAGCTTTACTTTTATCAGTTTATGGTTGAAAAAATTGCATTAATAAAAGAACAGGTGCTGGAAGCAATAGAAAACGCCAGTTCACTGAATATCATTGCCGGAGGCAGTAAGGAATTCCTGGGTAGAAAAATTACAGGTACTCCACTGGAAATGGGCAGGTATCAAGGGATCATCAATTATGAACCGTCCGAATTATTTATAACCGTTAAAGCGGGAACGTTACTGGGTGAAATAATCCAGGTTTTGGCAGAACGGGGTCAGATGTTGGCATTTGAACCACCGCAATTTACGGAAAAGACAACGGTAGGTGGAGTGGTTGCAACGGGTTTAAGTGGTCCACGTCGGGCTTACACTGGTTCGGTGCGGGACTATGTACTCGGAATCCATTGTATTAATGGTTTAGGTCAGGACCTTTCATTCGGTGGTCAGGTTATGAAGAATGTAGCAGGTTATGATCTTTCCCGTGTGATGACCGGTTCATATGGGACGTTAGGTGTTATTTTAGATGTTACTTTTAAGGTCATGCCAATTCCCGAATTTGAGTTGACATGTTTCTGCGAACTGTCAAGAAAAGACGCATTGACAAAAATGTATGAACTATCATGTAAACCGTTTCCTGTTTCTGCAAGTTGTTATGACGGAGAAAAATTATATTTAAGAATATCCGGATACAGAGATACTGTTAAAACAATACTTACTGGAATTGGTTTTGAAGAATATCTGAATGGCGATCAATTTTGGCGAAATTTGCGAGATTTCAGGTCGTCATTTTTTAATACAGATAAAAATATTTGGCGCTTATCCTTACCTGTGACTGCAAAACCAGAAATAGGTGATGATCAATATTTGATCGATTGGGGTGGTGCACAATACTGGATTAAGTCAGACCGTCCTGCAAATGAATTCTTTAAAATGGCTGAAGAATTAGGTGGTAATGCCACTTTGTTTAAGGGAACAGGTCATAATGAAAATATTTTTCAACCTTTGCAGGAAGACATGATGATTATTCAACAAGGATTAAAACGGGCATTTGACCCTCATTCGGTTTTAAATCCCGGAAAGATGTATGCTGCTATCTGACATATTATGCAAACATTTATTGAAAAAGAGATAAGTAATACATCACGGGGTCAGGAAGCAGAACGCATATTACGTTCATGTGTACATTGTGGTTTTTGTACAGCAACTTGCCCGACTTATCAGTTATTGGGTGATGAACTTGACGGGCCCAGGGGTCGAATCTATCTAATCAAGTCAACGTTGGAAGGTCAGACAACATCTGGAAAAACCCTGACACACCTTGATCGATGTTTAACCTGTCGGGCATGTGAAACAACATGTCCATCAGGTGTCGAATATGGAAAACTACTGGATATCGGAAGACATTACGTAGAACAAAAGGTACCGCGAGTATGGCATCAGCGTCTTTATCGATTTGTTATATTAAAAACCTTTCCCTATCAAAAGCGATTTAAATTCTTATTAAGATTGGGGCAACTTTGCCGGGTTGTATTGCCAGGCGACCTAAAAAAAACTGTTCCTGAATATGTAAAAGAAAATAAAAGTCGGGTTACAACTGAACATGCGCGTAAAGTTATATTGTTTACAGGGTGTGTACAGCCGGTATTGGCGCCAAATATTAACCAATCGACAATCAAGTTACTGGATTATCTGGGTGTTTCAGTTATTCAACTTGAAAGTGAACAATGTTGTGGTGCATTAAGCCATCATTTGAGTGCAGAAGAACAGGCAAGACAGTTTATGCGAAACAATATTGACCTTTATTGGCCTTTAGTCGAGCAAGGTGTTGAGGCGATCGTTATTACGGCAAGTGGTTGCGGTGTGCATTTAAAAGATTATGGTTATCTTTTAAGAGAAGAAACAGAATATGCAGCAAAAGCAAAAACAATATCCGGCTTAGCTAAAGATTTATCCGAATACATAAGTGAATTTGACCTGGACAAGGTTTCAAAACCAAACTGCGCAAATATTGCATTTCAAAATCCATGTACATTACAACATGGACAGCAACTAAATGGACTTACAGAAAAAATATTGACTAAATTGGGTTTTGAGTTACTTGAAATCGAAAACGCACATTTATGCTGCGGTTCGGCCGGGGTTTATTCATTGCTTCAGAAAGAAATATCGAAGAAATTACAGACCGAAAAGATTAAAAACCTTGAAAAGAAAAAACCGGAATTGATACTCACTGCGAATATCGGTTGTCTCCAGCATTTACAACAAGTCAGTTCTGTTCCGATTAAGCATTGGGTAGAGGAAGTTGCTGCATTAATTAATTAATGCAGCAACTATATGTTTAATTAGTTGCGTGCCAACTTCCGTCAGCTTGACGGCATGCGGTTCCATGAACAATTTCGGCTCTGCCATCGATTACTGCTTCAGTTGTGTAGTCTCTACAAGGACCGGATGCCTGTTCATAGGTCCTGGTTGGGGTAACCTTGTAATTAATCCCGGAATCAGGGTTATTCCAGGCCACCGCTGTCCCCGTAGGGGTTGTTTCAAGAGCATCATTTGCACGACGACGATCCAGTTCATCCATATTTTGTCCGACGCTGCCGCCCAGGTATCCACCAAGTAATGCGCCGATGGCTACAGCAGCTAGTTGACCGGTGCCATCACCAATTTGACTGCCAACGTAGGCGCCAGTGCCAGCCCCTACCAATGTTCCAATGTCCTCTTTTGTAGGGTTACAAGCTGTCAGTATTACCAAACTAGCGAAAATACCAAGGTATTTGAATTTATTCATTTTTTAGCTCCTAAAGAATCTATTTTCTTGGCCCATTTATTTAGTGATTAGAACACAATAGCCATACAGGAGTTCAGATAAAAATTAAATTATGTTAATCATTTAGCATTTTTGGGAAAAAGTCCCAAAAATCTCTAATGAAAATATGTGGTGATAAAAATAGTCAGTCTATTCAATAATTAAAACACCGGACTCTTCATCTTCCGCTTCAAGGAAAATGTCGTCATAACCTGTAACCGGTGGGTTACCGTCGTAGATCAGGAATTCCCGCTGTTGTAAATGGGCTTCGCGAGTAAAGGCATAAGGATCGATTGCTGCCTCATCACGAATATTTGATGCTTCCAGAAGGTTGGCACGCGTATTAATTGCATTAAGTGCGCTGACCGGAAGTAAAACGGTACTCGTGATATAGAAGAATGGATTGAGAAGTGTACTCGGCACAAAGTCAGTTGTATCACGTACAGTATTAGGACCAAATAATGGAAGGTATAAATAAGAGCCTTTATCAACGCCCCAAACTGCCAGCGTCTGTCCAAAATCTTCTTCATTTTTTGGCAGCCCCATCGGGGTAGCAACATCAAATAGCCCACCAATTCCTAATGTCGAATTAAAGAGAAAGCGGAACG
>JANQJZ010000015.1 GCA_028281365.1 Gammaproteobacteria bacterium
TGGTTATCGCCGCCGTCAAGGTCGTCTTACCATGGTCGACGTGACCGATTGTGCCGACATTCACATGCGGCTTCGTGCGTTCAAATTTTTCCTTGGACATTGAAGTACTCCTCAATGATTAGTTAAACAAGTATTTATAATTTTTTACAAAAGTGGAGCTCATAACCGGATTTGAACCGGTGACCTCTTCCTTACCAAGGAAGTGCTCTACCGACTGAGCTATATGAGCAATAATCCTGTTTTAGCACCCTCTTTTATCCTGAATTAAATAATTAATTCAGCATTAAATTCTTTCTGATACAAACCCGTATTTAAAAAGGTCTGTATATAGCCGACTTATATGACAGTTGAATAACACCACTGTATATATGGAGCGGGTGATGGGAATCGAACCCACGTGTTCAGCTTGGAAGGCTGACGTTCTACCATTGAACTACACCCGCCTCGTTTAACACCACCCGTTTACTATTACTATCAAAATTCAATACGACGATGTTCAATTTAAAATCACAGTTTAAATTGCGGTAATCATCTTTTTTTCGACCGCAATTTTAATCAAATCAATTAATCCGTTTATAAATAAACCAGGTTAATTATTATTCTGGTGGAGGGGGTAGGATTCGAACCTACGAAGGCTGAGCCAACAGATTTACAGTCTGCCCCCGTTGACCGCTTGGGTACCCCTCCAAAAAATTCAAGCCGGCCATTTTGAAATAATCAAATACTGCTGTCAATACATGTATTTATGCTAGTTTAGCCAGATCTAATGACATCTCCCGAAAGACCATCCCTGATCTCGGTAGGATTGGCAATACCTACAATCCTTCCCGGATATATATAGTCAATATTATCCCGAAAATATGATCTGACCCGTTGGCCTGTCCTAGCGGGAACCGCCCCTTGCGGATTTGCGCTAGTCGACACGATTGGCCCCAATTTTTCACATAATAAACGTACTACCGGGTGCGCACTGACCCTGACGGCCAGCGATTCATGGCTGCCGGTCAGCCAGGATGGAGTATATTTTGACGCTGGTATTAACCATGTAACAGGACCTGGCCAACTGCTTTTGATATCACTGATATCAGATATAGAAGAAAACTCAACGTAACTTTCAAGCTGCTCGATTTCAGATGCGACAACTATCAGGCCTTTTTTAACCGAACGAGATTTCAATTTTAATATCCGACGCACTGCGTGCTCATAGACAGGTAAACAGCCAAGTCCAAATACCGCTTCGGTTGGATAAGCAATAATGCCGCCTTCTTTACAAACCCCAACGGCTTGCATTATATGTAGGTGGGACATAAATATGTGATGATAATATTTAAATAATAAGTATCTAGCTTGCTTTTCGGGTACGCTTTTTCCTTCCTCTGCCGCGAGAGGCAGGAGCTGCTTCCAGCAAGGCAACCGATTCTTCCAGGCTTAATTCTGCAGGTTCTTTATCTTTTGGCACTTTTGCATTCTTCTTACCATCAGTAACATAAGGGCCGTAACGCCCATTAAGAATTGATATGCCTTCAGCTTCAAATATCTTGATTTGTTTTTCAGCATCTGCCTTCTTCTTTTCTGCAACCAGTTCCAGTGCTCGTTCCAGCGTTACTGTATAAGGATCATCGTCTTTTTTAAGTGAAACAAACTTACTGCCATAGCGGATGTATGGACCAAAACGACCAACACTTGCTGCAACCTCTTCTCCTTCATCCGTTTCACCCAATAATCTTGGTAATTTGAAAAGCTCCAGAGCCTCTTCAAGGGTAATCGTATCCAGCTTCTGGCCAGGGCGTAAACCGGCAAATTTTGGTTTATCTTCATCATCTTTTGTACCAATCTGGGCATACGGCCCATAACGACCTATGCGTACTGAAACTTCCTTGCCTGATTTTGGATGCGTCCCTAACACTCTGGCCTGGGCTACTTCGCTACGACTGACATTTTCTTCTTTATCTTTTACTTGATCGATAAAAGGTTTCCAAAACTCCTCCATCAAAGGGATCCAGTCTTTCTCTCCCCTGGAAATAGCATCTAACTCGTCTTCGAGTTTCGCGGTAAACTCGTAATCAACATAGTGATCAAAGTGATTGGTCAAAAAATTATTAACAATCCTTCCAACATCAGTAGGATGAAAACGTTTATTTTCTACTTCTACATATTCCCTGTTCCGAAGAGTTGAAATAATACTGGCATAAGTTGAGGGTCTGCCAATACCGTACTCTTCCAATGATTTCACTAAACTTGCTTCTGAATAACGTGGAGGTGGTTCTGTAAAATGTTGTTCATCCCTGATTTGTTGTAATTTAATTTTTTCACCCTCTTCCAACTGGGGTAACATTTTCTCGTCATCATCACCATTAGGATCATCTTTACCCTCAAGATAGACTTCCATAAAACCCGGATCAGCGATTGAAGATCCATTAGCCCTGAATAAATTACCTGTACCACATGACATATCAACTGCAACTGTATTTATAGTTGCATGTTTCATCTGGCTGGCCATTGTCCTTTTCCAGATTAGTTCATAGAGTTTAAATTGTTCACTTGTTAAACTGCCTTTTATTTCCTGTGGCACCCTGGTAACTGAAGTCGGGCGTATCGCCTCATGTGCTTCCTGCGCATTCTTGGATTTTGTTTTAAATACCCTTGCCTGTGCAGGTAATGCATCTTTGCCATATCTGGAAGATATAAAACTACGCATTTCATCAAGTGCTTCCTGGGCAAGCGTTACCGAATCCGTACGCATATAAGTAATCAAACCTACTGCACCTTCACCAACATCTATACCTTCATAAAGTTGCTGTGCTACCCTCATCGTACGTTGAGCAGTAAACCCTAACTTTCTGACAGCTTCCTGTTGTAATGTTGAAGTAATAAAAGGTGCCGCAGGTTGGCGTTTACGTTGTTTCTTGGTAACTGTTTCTACTAATAGTTCACCCGCTGCTGCTGCTTCCAATTTTGATTTCACTTCAGCAGCATATTTAGTAGTTTCTATACTGAATTGCTTAATCTTTTCATTTTCATACTGGATCAGCTTTGCATTGAATTTACTTTTTTTATGTTGAAGGTCAGCCTCTATTGTCCAATATTCCCTGGATTTAAATTCTTCGATTTCTTTTTCGCGTTCGACAATCATTCGTAATGCCGGTGATTGAACACGACCCGCTGACAGACCCCTTTGAATTTTTTTCCAAAGCAATGGGGATAGATTAAATCCAACCAAATAATCAAGTGCACGACGTGCCTGTTGTGCATCAATCAATTCCGAAGCTAACTCTCTGGGATGTTCAATTGCTTCTTGTATTGCAGTTTTCGTTACTTCATGAAAGACAACTCTATGAACTTTTTTATCTTTAAGACAACCTTTTTCTTTTAACAATTCATACAAATGCCATGATATTGCTTCCCCCTCACGATCAGGATCAGTAGCCAGATATAATGTATCTGCTTTTTTTAATGCCTTGGCAATTGCAGCAACAGCCTTGGTGTTCTTTTCAATAGCCTCATAGTGCATGGCAAAATCATTATCCGGATCTACTGCCCCAGATTTTGGTAACAAATCCCGGACATGCCCATAAGATGCCAAAACCTTGAAATCTTTCCCAAGATAACGTTCCAGTGTTTTGGACTTTGCGGGTGATTCAACTACGACAAGAGAACTACTCATAAGTGGTAAACTATATTAAATATAATTATTGACGTTGATTAATAAAAATGTAGTTATGAAATTTCTACTCTAGTGAATGATAGTACTAATATCATCCATAATAATATCTTCCATCCATGCAAAAGCGGCCTCCTTACCTGGTCTGTTAAATAATACCATTAATACAACCCATTTAAGTTGCTGCAGTTCTAAAGATTCTGTTTCCAGAGCCATAACACGGTCAATGACAAGTTCCCGATCTTCAGCATCAATAACACCGGATTGTTCAAGAAATAATAAGAAACCTTTACATTCCATATCAAGTTTTTCGTTTTCTAGCTCACTAAATACTCTAATTGACCTTGAAGGTAATACATCTGTATCAAGGCCATCCTTTTGCGATGCTAAGCCTTCTAACCAATCAATTGCTTTATCAACTTGTATATCTGCAAAACCAGCCTGAATCAATTGTGTTTTTAAATCTGTTTGATCAGAAACTATTTCAATCTCTTCTTCAACATAATGATCAAATAGGTAAATTAACACATCTAATATAGTTTCTTTCATAGGATTCTCATCTCTATTTACAACGACAATATTTACCTCCATGTCGAGATTCTACCATTCCCTCCAGTTCCAATATTAACAGCATGGAGGAAACTACATCTGCCGTCAATCCCGATGATTGTACTAAATAATCAATTGAAACATCGTCATAACCCATGGAATTTAGCAACGTATTGTAATACGGGTCTAAATTTGATTGCTCATCTGAACATAATCCGGACTGAGACGTAGAATTTATAACAACATTTACCAAAGGCGACAATTCTTCAATAATATCTTCTGTTGTTTCAATCAATTTAGCACCTTGCTTTATCAAGCTATGAGTTCCTCTTGCCAGCGGATTATAGATTGACCCGGGTACTGCAAAGACTTCTCTGCCTTGTTCCATAGCAAAATTCGCAGTTATCAATGACCCACTCTTTTTTGCCGCCTCTATAACAATCACGCCAACTGATAACCCACTTATAATCCTGTTCCGCCGGGGAAAATTATATGGCAAAGGGCTGGTTCCCGGAAAAAATTCAGAAAGTAATAAACCTGTCTTTGCGATTTCTGAAGCCAGTGTCTTATGCTTTGCCGGATAAATACGGTCTGGACCATTTCCTAAAACTGCTATAGTAGATTGATTAGCTTTAAGTGCTCCCAGATGACCTTGATAATCTATTCCAAGCGCTAGACCACTACAAATACTAAAGCCTGATAGTGATAACTCATAGGCAAAATTATTTGCTATTTTTTTTCCACTTTCACTTGGATTACGGCTACCAACTATAGCGATATATACATTAGCAAGCGCCTGCCGTTCACCTATTGCAAATAATACAATAGGTGCTGAATGGATTTGTTTTAAGAGTTCAGGATAATCAGTATCATTTATTGTAATTAAATGATGTGAAGAATTATCCAGCCATTCCAAAGTTTTATCCAGTTTAGCAATATCAGGCGAGTGCAGCGCACTAACAGTTTCTTCGACCAAACCTAAACTGAGTAATATGTCTGGTTCACAGCTTAGAATTTTCTCTGGAGTTTTAAATTTTGCTAGTAATTGATGGCAGGCAGAATTACTTAACCCTTTAACTTGTGACAGTGTCAACCAATCCTTGTAAATCTTTTCTGTTTGCATATCCATATGCATTGCATTCCTATATCCACTACGTTGAACGATCAAGTCATGGTTGAATTTAACACATCCCTGCGAAATATAACTTTTTACAATTTATATACTTCTAACAGTATCCAGCACGTGTACTGGACCTTGTGTCTCCATAACTAGTGCATAACTGACCTTACTAAATGTTCTGAAGACCATCACAACACCAACATATTCTTCAGGCAAAGTAATTTCTTCGATCTTGTCTTGTTTATTTACGATGGTCGGAAAATTTTCATGGAACCAATCAATACCATCTTGAATCACATGTCCCAGTTTTGTGGCTGTCGTACCAACATCACCGGTTGCATTTGCCAGATCGTCTGCGCGTTCAGCTTCTTTTTCTTTCTTTGTTTTTGGAGGTTTATTCGGACCGATCCTGTCATGAACCACGTAACCGCTCTGATATATTCCAAGCACATTTCCCGGTTCAATGCCTTGTTCCTGTCCGAGATTTAAAACCACAATTTGATATTGACCTATTTGAGAGACACCATCAACGACAGAGAGTATATTGCCTTCTACTTCCGAATCTGTTGGCCTTGGTATAAATTCAGTACTGACATCCTCGTCTGATTGTGCTAACAAGCGGTCGCCAATTAAAACTTCACGATCAACAACTGTAATTACGGCTGAAGCAGGATCACCCGTTTTTTGTAATGTAGCATCACCAACATATATCGCTTCATAACCTAATATCTCTTCTTCGCCATCCTCATCTTTCTTGGGATTAATATATGCCGGACCTTTGCGATATATAGAATATCGAGCGGTACTGGAATTTTCCGGTATACCCCTCACGTATATGGTATTACCGGTGGTCGCAATCAAATGTTCATCATAACTTGAAACGACATAAGGCCATTTTTCCATTTCGTTATCATCAAGAACCAATGGTCTTTCCAAAAACTGTTGGATGGCATCAATAGGAATAGTTGGAATCGCTTCAGAATGATCAGAACTTCGAATTGTTGGTGACAACTTTACAGTTCGTCCTGAAACAACCTGACCTGTGCCTCGCTCAACATTGAGCACAGGCTGACCGTCCTGATAGCTCAGGGAAATAATATCCCCGGGATATATTAAGTGTGGATCAGCTATTTGCGGGTTAACGTTCCAAATTTCTGGCCAACGCCATGGCTGCTGTAAAAACCGTGCCGAAATATCCCAAAGGGTATCACCTTTAACAACGGTATATTTTTCCGGGTGATCGGGATTTATAGTTAATTCATCCGCTCTCACGCCAATCGCCAAGAGAAAAATTGCGCATGAAACCAGAATTTTATTCAACATGTCTATTACCTTACATGATTTCCTTAATGTAGATTAGCAAAAAGTCTAACAAAATGTTAGTAGTGAAACCATTTTATTGTGGTTTTGTCACAACAACATAATTTTCCTTTATACTATCAGATAGTTATAACACTCTTTGGAGCAAATATTGGCATGGCAATCCTCGAAGTTTTGCATTTTCCGGACGATAGATTACGTAAAAAGGCTGTTTTGGTGGACAAAATTGACAACGATATCAGTGAAATAGCCCAAAATATGCTCGAAACGATGTATGCGGAGGGTGGCATTGGACTGGCTGCGACACAGGTTAATATACAAAAGCGGATCGTCGTCATAGATCTCTCGGAAGAGAAAAATGAACCCATAATCCTAATCAACCCCGAAATTACCAATAAAAAGGGGACAGAAACGATGCGGGAAGGCTGTCTATCTGTACCCGATTACTTTGACACCGTTGAACGCGCAGAAGAAGTTGAATTCAATTATCAAGACTTACAAGGTAAAACGATATCGTCTGAAACAGGCGGACTACTAGCCGTCTGTATTCAACATGAGATTGATCATTTAAACGGTAAATTATTCATTGACTATCTGTCCCCGCTTAAACGTCAGCGTCTAAAGAAAAAAATTAATAAACAAGAAAAATTACAACATAAGATCCTGTGACAGATAAAAAATTACGCCTGGCTTTTGCTGGCACACCTGAGCTGGCAAAAATTGTGCTCGAGTCCCTAATTCAAGCAAATGAACATATCGTACAACTTGTATTTACCCAACCCGATCGTCCCGCTGGTAGAGGACGTAAATTAAAACAAAGCGAAGTAAAATATTATGCACTGGAAAATAATTTGCCTGTTTTACAACCTTCGACTTCTAAAGAGCTTGATCCGGAAAGTTTAAATGATTGTGATCTGTTATTAGTTGTCGCCTATGGCCTGTTAATTAAACAGCGCATATTAAGTAAACCGGAATTCGGTTGCATTAATATTCATACATCCCTTTTACCACGATGGCGTGGAGCTGCACCAATCCAAAGAGCAATTGAGGCTGGAGATAAGGAAACCGGGATCAGTTTTATGCAGATGGATCCCGGCCTGGATACTGGTCCTGTATTAAAGCAAATAAGCTGTCCTGTTAAAGACAAGGATACGGCAGGAAGTCTGCATGATCGCCTGGCTAATATTGCAGCAAATAATATTAATCAACTTTTATCAAAAATAAAAAATCAGGAATTAATTGCTACGCAGCAGGACGATGCGTTAGCTAACTATGCAAATAAAATTAGCAAAGATGATGCAGAACTTGACTGGAATATGTCCGCAATCGAACTGGAAAGAAAAGTAAGAGCCTTTAACCCTTTTCCCGTAACTCATACCATATTAAATGGCATCAAGATGCGAATTTGGGAAGCATCAATTAAACCGGCACCTGGGAATAACGATTTAATTCCCGGAACTGTATTAAAAAATAAACGCAATCTGGATGTTATCACTGGCGAGGGAATACTCTCGATTGCACAATTACAACTGCCCGGTAAACAAGTAGTTTCGGCAAGTGACTTTTTGAATGGTCACCCTGATTTTATCTCATAAAGATAAAAACAATCATGTCATCCCGTTTAATTTCAACAAAAATTATTAAACGCGTAGTCGAAGACAAAATGACTTTGTCGATACTGTTTAATGACTCTGATCTAGTAAATAATTCAACAAAGGAAAAAGCTTTAATCCAGGAAATGAGTTATGGAACTTTACGTTGGTACTATAGTTTAGATGCAATATTGGAACAGCTACTCGATAAGCCGATCAAGAAAAAGGATCAAGTTATAAAGTACCTGTTATTAATCGGTCTATATCAATTAATACATATGAACATTGCCCCACATGCAGTTGTATCAGAAACAGTAAAAACATGTACAAATTTAAACCGTGATTGGGCAAAGGGATTTGTTAATGCAATTTTGCGACATTACATTCGAGATGCAGAACGGCTTAGCTCAATAAATAAAAAGAACAATTTTGATACTGCACACCCGGCATGGTTTATCGATCGTCTAAAGAAAGATTGGCCAGATAAATGGCAGGCTATCCTGGAAGCTAATAACCAGTATCCACCTATGTATCTTCGGGTAAATCAATTAAAAACTTCCCGTGATAATTACATAAAAAGACTGCTTAAAAATGGAATCGAAGCAAAAGAAACGCGCTTTTCAGAACAAGGTATTATCCTGAGCGAAGCTATTGATGTCTTTCAACTACCTGATTTTAAAGAAGGTTTTGTCTCTGTTCAGGATCTCTCTGCGCAACTGGTGATCGATTTGCTCGATTTACGCGATGGCCAAATTGTACTCGATGCTTGCGCTGCACCCGGTGGTAAAACTGCACATATACTGGAATCCGCCCCGGGAATAAAAGCACTGACCGCAATAGAAAAAGACGATCGCCGGGTAAAACGATTAAGGGATAATCTGAATCGACTCGGGTTGAATACTAATGTAATAGTGGATGATGCAGTGACAGTTGACCGCTGGTGGAATAACGAAAAATTTGATCGAATTTTACTCGATGCACCTTGTTCGGCAACGGGAGTAATAAGACGGCATCCTGATATAAAACTTTTACGAACTGCTAAGGAAGTTAAAACAGCAAGTGAATTACAACTGGAACTACTCTCCAGCCTTTGGGAAACACTAAAAACAGGTGGATTACTCGTTTATGTTACGTGTTCGGTTCTTAAGGAAGAAAATTCGTATATTATTAAAAAGTTTACTGACTCCAGATCTGATAGTGTGATAAAGCCGATTGATGCTGAATGGGGACAAAACACCGGCTATGGAACCCAGATATTGACTGGAGAAAATAACATGGACGGTTTTTTTTATGCGCGTTTGGAAAAAATATAGTGTAAAAATAACTTTTGATATTATGAATCCTTTATTAAAAATAATTAAAGTAACAATATTATTTATTGTTTATTCCTGCCTGTATCAACATGTTTATGCAAAAACAATTAATTTTAATTTTACTAATGCATATATGGATAACGGAGTTTATTACGTAGATATAGATTATGATATTGGTCTGACAGAAGAAGCCATAAAAGCATTACAACACGGGATCTCATTGGAAATTCATACTCAAATTCAATTAATACAAAAGAGGAGATGGATCTGGGATAAAAAAATAAATGAAACTATCCTGATTTACAGGCTTGAACATCAGCCACTGACAGAGGATTATCTGGTTATTGAATTGAAAACAGGTAAACGACATTCTTATGATAGATTGGAAGCCGCTTTAAATTACATCAGCTCAATATCAGAAATACCCTTATTTAAGGAAAACTTGTTACAAGCTGATGCTAATTACAGTGCCAGAATCAGAACCTATTTAGATCTTGAGTCTTTACCTTCACCGATGAGACCACAAGCCTATTTTTCGCCAAGCTGGGATATTTCCAGCAAATGGCACGTATGGAATATTGAACAATGAAGAGAGGAAGTAGATTAATATTCATTGTCGGGACCTGTCTGTTTGTCTTTATGCTGACCTCGTTGATCTTAATGAGTCAGTCCTTGCAAAACTCTGAGCTGTTTGATCAATATTATATCGTCTTACTTACCTTTAATACTATTGGGTTAATTGTTCTCATCGTTTTAATACTAATTAATATCAAACGTTTGATACGTCAATTGAAGAACCAGGTTGTTGGATCAAAAATGACTATCAGAATGGTAATCATTTTCTCATTTTTATCTGTTACCCCCGTATTAGTCGTTTACTATTTTTCTCTGGATTTTCTGAACCGGGGCATTGATAGCTGGTTTGATTTACGTGTTGAACAGGCCTTGGATGATTCTCTTGAATTAAGCCGACTCGCACTTGATGTGCGTATGCGTGAACTACTTAAAACTACCGAAACAGTCGCAGATGAAATCAGCGAAATCAGCGATGCATCATTAGCAATTGAAGTCGACCAATTCCGGGAAAGAGTTAATGCTGATGAATTGACTATATTATCAAAAAAAGGAGCGATTATTTTATCCAGTTCCAGTGATACAAAGAGCCTTGTGCCTGATACACCAGGTGAAACCATACTTTTGCAGCTAGCGCAAGGTAACAGCTACATTGGCCTTGATGTAATAAAGAATACTGATCTACTTATAAGAGTTGTTGCCAACATTCCAACTCTTGATCTAAATAAAGAAGCTCGTATTGTCCAGGCACTTTATCCAATTTCGGAACGTATAAATCAGCTTGCTGAAAGTGTTCAATCATCTTTTATTGAATATAAAGAACTATCCTATCTTCGGGAACAATTAAAAGTAAGTTTAATAATTATCCTTACGCTGGTTCTATTGTTTAGTATCTTCAGCGCTGTATGGGCCGCATTTTATTCTGCCAGTAATCTTGCCGCTCCTGTTAAAAATCTGGCTGAGGGGACCCAGGCAATTGCGGAAGGAAATTACAATACCCGCTTACCTGTACCAGGAAATGATGAGTTAGGTTTTCTGGTAGCATCATTTAATCAAATGACAGACAAGATTGCCCAGGCACGTGACACTGCAAAACAGAGTCAACAAGAAGCTGAGTCACAACGTGCATATTTGGAAACAGTATTATCCTGTTTATCATCTGGTGTAATGGTATTCGACTATGAAGGTAATCTGGAAACTGTAAATATCAGTGCATCTCAAATTTTGGGGATCTCTGTTACAAACAATGATAGTGAAAATCTCGAATCATTGATGTTGAAGTACCCGAATTTAAAAACATTCCTTGAATGTGTTTCAAATAATATTGAAGAAAAACTGGATGACTGGCGTGAGCAAATAACCATAACAGATAAAACAGGCGAACAATTTCTCATGATTAGTGGTGCTAAACTTCCTACTTCAGACAGTTCTTCTGGTGGTAATGTCATTGTCTTCGACGAAATAACAGCATTAATAAAAGGACAACGGGATGCGGCGTGGAGTGAAATGGCACGAAGACTGGCACATGAAATTAAAAACCCGCTTACACCTATACAGCTTGCTGCAGAGAGATTACGACATAAATATCTTTCAATAATGAATATAAATGATTCGAATACATTAGATCGAATGACCAATACAATAGTACAGCAAGTTGAAACTATGAAAGAAATGGTGAATAACTTTTCCGATTACGCGAGATCACCCGAGTTTGATCCAAAAGAGATACAAATTGAATCACTCATAAATGAAGTACTCGATCTTTTCGGCAACCTTGATTATGGCAATAAAATAGAAACAGAAATTGAAGAAAATTTACCCACTATAATTGGTGACGAAAAAAAATTACGTCAGGTTTTTAATAATTTACTGACAAATGCAGTTGATGCGAATGCGTTGGATAACGATAATTATCTTAAGCTGACTGCTAAAAAAATAATTATCGAGGGCAATGATATGATTGAGATACGCATCATTGATAGAGGTCCTGGATTGGATAAGCAAGTTGATAACAATTTGTTTGAGCCTTATGTGACAACAAAACAAAAAGGGACAGGACTCGGGCTTGCAATTGTAAAAAGGATCATTGATGAACATGAAGGCTCTGTTTGGCTGGAAAACAATAATGATAATAAAGGTGCCTGTGCCGTGATAAGATTACCAACAGGACATCTCTGATGATTTTTGGAATACATTAGTATATGGTCAATCGTAATATCCTTGTCGTTGATGATGAACCGGACATTCGTAATCTGGTTCAGGAGATCCTTGAAGATGAAGGTTTTATTGTAAGTGTTGCAGAGAATGCAATTAAAGCCAGGGAATTATTTAACTCTTTCAAGCCAGATCTGATCTTGCTGGATATCTGGATGCCTGATATAGATGGTATTACTCTTTTAAAAGAATGGAAAGAAACAGACAATGTCAATATTCCCATTGTTATGATGTCGGGACATGGAAATGTAGAAACAGCGGTTGAAGCAACCCGACACGGCGCTTACGATTTTATAGAAAAACCATTATCTATTGCCAAACTTCTGCTAACTCTAAAACATGCACTTGAAACGACAACCCTGCAGCAAGAAAATCTTCAATTACATAATATTACTTCTGCAAAGCTCGAACCAATCGGAAAAAGTCTCCTTATCAACCAACTTAGAACCCAAATTAAAAAAATTGCCACGCACGATACACCGATATTAATACGTGGTGAATCCGGTACTGACAAGGAAAAATACGCACGCTATCTCCATTCCTTAAGTCCCAGGAAAGAAGGACCATTCATTACTGTTAGTACTTCGGCACTTGGCAAGGAACATGCCGAAGCTGAACTTTTCGGTCTGGAATCAAATAACGATATCCAACAGGGCTATTTGGATAAAGCACTTGGTGGAACTATCTTTATAAAAGATATTGGTGAGCTGGATAGCAAACTACAATCAAGACTGCACGATGTTATTGAATCAAAGACATTTACACATATTAACAGTTCAGAAAAAATTGAACTCGATATGCGCATCATTGCAGCTACTCGATACGACATTGAACAATTGATAAAGGATCGCCAGTTCAGGGATGAATTGTATTATCAGTTAAATGTGTTGTCATTAAACATACCTGCATTACGTGAGCACTTTGAAGATATCCCTGCCTTGCTTGAATATTACGTAAACTACTTTATAGAAACCGAAGGCTTTCCATACCGGCGTTTTGACGTTGCTGCACAAAATCGATTAAGAAGTTATGAATGGCCGGGAAATGTAAGGGAATTGAAAAACCTTGTTCAACGCCTGTTAATTCTTGGCAACGATGAAATAATTACAGTTGACGAAGTCCAAACCACTCTTGGTAATATCGATAATAACAATATAAAAAATAGTAATAATAGTTTTAACTTTGATTTACCATTACGTGAAGCTCGGGAAAGTTTTGAAAAAGCATACCTTGAATACCAGCTTGATAAGGCCAATGGTAGTGTCAGCAAGGTAGCTAATAATGTTGGTATTGAACGAACACATTTGTATCGTAAACTAAAATCACTGGGAATTGAGCTAAAATGAAAATCATCATTCTCGGAGCGGGACAAGTTGGAGCATCAGTTGCGGCTAACCTGGTCAGTGAAGATAATGATATCACTCTGGTAGATAATAACCCTGAAGCACTGCAATTAATTAGCGAACGCTTTGATCTAAGAACAATTACCGGTATTGCTTCTCATCCGTCAATCCTGGCAAAGGCAGGTGCCAAGGATGCAGATATGATTCTGGCCGTTACCAATAGTGACGAAGTCAATATGATTGCCTGTCAGGTTGCTTATACCTTGTTTCATACACCGACTAAAATTGCACGTATACGGGAAATTGAATATCTTAAAAATTCACAATTGTTTGCCCAGGAAGCATTGCCAATAGATGTTTTAATCAGTCCTGAGCAATTAGTCACAGATTATATTCAAAAATTAATATCACATCCTGGGGCCTTACAGGTACTGGACTTTGCTGATGGCAGAGTTCAGATGGTCACGTTAAGGGCATCCTATAGCGGTATTCTGGTTGGCCACTCTGTTAAAAACCTGAGAAGACATTTGAATGGAGTTGAGTATCGCATTGTAATTATATTCAGGAACAATAACCCTATCATTCCTGATAGCAATACTATCATTGAACCTGATGACGAAATTTTCTTTATAGGCTCACAAAAATCAATCCGTCAACTTCTCCAGATAATCCGCACCAAGGAAAAACCTTTAAGGAGTATAATGATAGCGGGCGGAGGAAATATAGGTTTAAGACTGGCCGAGTCGCTGGAAAATACCTATAAAGTAAAATTGATAGAACTGGATTCACACAAGGCACATCTCGCATCTGAAACTCTAAAAAATACTATTGTTCTTAACGGTGATGCTGCAGATGAAGAATTATTAAACGAAGAAGATATTAACCGGACTGATGTCTTTTGTGCACTTACCAACGCAGATGAGGCTAATATTATTTCATCGATGCTGGCTAAAAGACTTGGTGCACGTAAAGTATTGGCATTAATAAACCGTGCTGCCTATGTTGACCTGGTTCAAAGTAATACTATTGATATTGCTATCTCACCGCAACAAGCAACCATTGGCAGTTTATTGGCACATGTTCGTAAAGGTGATGTTGTTGTTGTTCACGCGTTACGGCGTGGTGCAGCAGAAGCTATTGAAGCTATTGCACATGGTGATCAAACATCATCCAAAGTAGTTGGAAGAAAAATAAAAGAAATTGAACTGCCCGCCAGCACCACGATTGGTGCAATTGTTCGGGAAGAAGATGTCATCATTGCAGATAAAGACACACTTATAGAGGCTGACGATCACGTAATTTTAGTTGTTGCTGACAAGAAAAATGTTGCTGATGTTGAATCATTATTCCAGGTAGGCATTACCTTCCTGTAGATAACCCGTACAGAGTAACAAAAAAATGCAATTTGCTGTCATTCTTCGCATACTTGGTATTTTGCTTTCATTGTTTAGTCTGACGATGTTTCCGCCTTTACTAATCTCATTAGTCACTTCTGACGGAATGGCAATTCCCTTTCTGTCAGCATTTATATTAATACTGTCAGTTGGCTTAATATTCTGGGTACCCGTACGTAATATCAAGAATGAATTACGTTTGCGAGATGGGTTTGTTGTTGTCGTTTTATTCTGGGTTGGTCTGGGTTTAAGTGGTAGTGTGCCTTTTATCTTAATTGAAACACCCGAGCTTTCTGTTACAGATGCAATATTTGAATCAATATCCGGTTTAACAACAACCGGGGCAACGATAATTGTAGGTATCGACTTTTTACCTAAATCAATTCTTTTTTATCGACAGGAATTACAGTGGTTAGGAGGTATGGGTATTATTGTACTGGCTGTTGCAATACTACCTATGTTAGGGATCGGTGGTATGCAATTATACCGGGCAGAAACACCCGGTCCCGTTAAAGATACCAAACTAACTCCCAGAATTACAGAAACAGCTAAAGCACTCTGGTATGTTTATTTAAGTATTACTGTTATCTGTGCAGTCTGTTACTGGCTAGCCGGAATGTCATTATTTGATGCTATCAGTCACAGTTTCTCTACCGTATCCATTGGTGGTTTTTCTACACATGATGCAAGTATGGGATATTATCAAAGTTTCTGGATCGAGTTCATAGCTGTTATTTTTATGTTAATTGCCGGAATTAATTTTAGTTTGCACTTTTTAGCCTGGAAAAATATGAGTACAAAACCTTATTGGTACGATGCTGAACTTAGAGCTTACTTTGCCATTCTGATTTTTATTTGTCTCACTGTAGCAAGCTATCATTTTATTGTTGAAGATTACGAAAAATTTTCTAATGCACTTAAAGACAGTGTATTTCAAACGGTATCGATTGCAACGACAACCGGTTTTACCACAACAGAATATCAGGGGTGGCCAGGCTTTTTACCCTTACTTTTACTATTTTCCAGTTTTGTAGGTGCCTGCGCCGGATCCACAGGAGGAGGTATAAAGGTTATTCGTATACTTTTATTATTCAAACAAGGAATGCGAGAAGTAAAACGTTTAATACATCCGAGTGCAATCTTTATTATCAAGATAGGTAACAAACCCATTCCGGAAAGAGTTATCGAAGCAGTCTGGGGGTTTTTTGCTGCTTATATAGCAATCTTCGTTATTTTGCTGCTTGCTTTAATGGTTACTGATTTGGATCAAGTCACCGCTTTCTCCGCATTAGCAGCTTGTTTGAATAATCTTGGTCCCGGATTAGGTGATGTCAGCCAGCATTATGGCAATATCAATGATGCCGCAAAATGGATTCTTTGTTTTGCAATGTTATTGGGACGTCTTGAAATCTTCACGTTATTAGTTTTATTCACTCCAACATTCTGGCGACGTTGAGTATCGAAACAAAAGAAAAGTGGGACAAGAATTATCGATCCTGCACAAGCGAATTCCCTCAAGCCGCAGAAGTCTTATTGCAAAACCAGTACCTTTTGCCTTCACAGGGAACGGCACTGGATCTGGCCTGTGGTCGAGGTGCAAATGCGATCTGTCTGGCTGAAAATGGCTTATCTACATCAGCATGGGATATTTCTTCGGTAGCAATTGAACACCTTACTGATAAAGCAAAAGAAAATAATCTAACAATTAATTCGGAAGTCAGAGATGTTTCACAAAACCCACCTGATCCGAACTCTTTTGATGTCATTGTCATTAGTCGATTTTTAGACCGTAACATCATAACCGGGATTAGGAATGCGATAAAAAGAAACGGCTTGATCTACTATCAAACCTTTATAAAGGAAAAAGTTGATTCGATTGGTCCTGGCAATCCTGATTATTTATTGGACAAAAATGAATTATTAAAACTTTTCAATGACTGGTACATTCTTTGTTACAGAGAAGAAGGGAATACCGGTAATACGGATAATGGATTTAGAAATGAAGCGATGTTAATCGCAAAAAAACCATAATGTCATGAGTAATCTCGATACTTTTTTATCTTTGCTTGAGAAAGGAAATGATAGTGCATTGCTACGATATAGTCTGGGCAATGAGTATTTTAAATTACAAAATCTGGAACAAGCACTATTCCATATAAGTAAATCCATAGAGCTTGATCAAAGCTATTCAGCTGCGTGGAAACTTTATGCCAGGTTACTAACTGAAAATAAGCAGACGCAAGAAGCAATAACTGCCTATGAAAAAGGAATTAGTATTGCAGAGAAAAACGGTGATAAACAGGCAGCCAGGGAAATGCAGGTGTTTTTGAAACGACTTAAAAAAAATTAATCTTCATACAATTCAAGTGCACCGACCAATTCAGAGATATGCTTAAGTTTATGCTTGTTTAAATATTCTATGATTCCCTGATTAAGTTTCCTGCATATAAGTGGCTCATAAAAAAGAGCTGTACCAACACCTATTGCCGCTGACCCGGCAATTAGAAATTCAATTGCATCTTCTATGGTTGTAATTCCACCCTGACCAATAATAGGAATATTATGTTGTTTGGCTACCTGATAAACCTGGTATACCTTTAATAACGCTATAGGTTTAATTGCCGGTCCCGATAAACCGCCCTGGTTATTACCAATAATGGGTTTACGCGATTCGATATCGATCGCCATACCCATCAATGTATTGATTACAGCAAAGCCATCCGTACCCGCCTCTATACAACGCCGGGCATTTTCCGCAATATCGGTTTGATTGGGTGATAGCTTGGTAATTAACGGTTTATCAGTTGCCCTACGGCAAGCCTCAACAACTCTTGCAGACATATCAGGATCATTACCGAATTGAACACCTCCTTCTTTAACATTGGGACAGGAAATATTAATCTCCATTGCATCAATCGGTGAATCATCGAATATACATGTGACTTCTTCATATTCTTCAACCGTTGAGCCTGATAAATTTGCGATAAATCGTGTTTCCGTAAAATCAAGATTGGGTAAATATTCATCAACTACTATTTTAGTCCCGGGGTTTTGTAAGCCAATCGAATTAAGGATCCCCATATAGGTTTCTGCAATTCGATGTGGTGAATTGCCGAGACGAGGTTCCAGTGTTGTCCCCTTTAAACAAATCGCGCCGACATCTGTATTAGAAAAACCATTGATACGAGTGTATTCCTCACCAAACCCGACACAACCGGATAGTAAAACTAAAGGTGTATTAAACTGTAACCCACAAAACTCTATCTCAAGTCGTTTCTTATCCTGGTCGCTTAGTGATGTTTCTTCCATTTGTCCCTCAGAACTATAAAATCGTTATATGTTTAATATTGTCTTATTTGAACCGGAAATCCCACCGAATACCGGTAACATTATACGTCTTTGTGCAAATACCGGCGCAAACCTGCATTTAATTCATCCGTTAGCTTTTGATATGGATGAAAAAAGCCTGCGTCGCGCCGGGCTGGATTATATCGATCAATCGTTTGTACATCACTATGAAAATTATAGAGATTATCTTGAAAAATCGAAGCCCGCCTCACTCTATGCTATTTCAACCAAGGGCAAACAACATTATTCGGATTGTACATTCAAGAATGGCGATAGTTTTATCTTTGGTCCGGAAACACGGGGTTTACCTGCAGAAATATTAAATGAGTTTGAGAGGAATAAAATTTTAAGAATTCCCATGTTAGAAAATAGTCGCAGTTTAAATCTGTCTAATGCCGCAAGTATTATTGTCTATGAAGCCTGGCGACAGAATAATTTCTTGAATTAGAATTAAGGAGCATCAGTTACAGAAATATCAATACTTCTGGAAACATAGGTTATACCACCTAGTGTTCCTTTCGATGTAGTAATGCCTAAATTATAAACGCAATATGTTGATGATGCTTCTGTTATTGTATTTTCAGTACAACTTGTTACATTGCCTTGAAACCCGTTAGCACCACCCAAAGTAAAATTAATTGTTGCACCATTTATGGCAGGCGCGGTTGTACAACAATCTGTTCCACATGTACAAGCAGGCCTGTTTAATGCCTGATATATCGCCCATTCAGCAGTACTTCTGGTAGCAAACCATGCTTGCATGGAACCAAGAGATTGAGTTGTATTCAAAGAACCAATATTCGATAGTGTTGCCATATAGATACCTAAAAGGGAAAATAACACAATCAAAACAACTGCAATGATAGCGCTAAAACCTTTTTGCTTTTCCTGTCTGATATTCATGGCTGATTATCAACATGGGCTTGTTGTAAGAGTGTTACTTCCTGACCCAGATTATTATCTCTCACTGTAATATCAAGAGTTACTAATCCTGCACGAGTGGCAGTACCTGGATCGTAGGTGAAGGTACATGCATTAATCATATTTACTAATAAGTTATTTTCAGTCACGCCTGTAAAATCTCCTGGAACTGCGGTTGGCTGAGCTGAAAGAATTCGATATTGAGCCAAACGGCGAATTGTACCTCCATTACAAACAAAACTGACAGGCGTATCCACAATTTGAAAACGTTGATTGGGCGACCGAAAAGGAAACCGAAATGTTGGAACATCTGAAGAATTATCAAATGTTACACTATTTGCAGCAATACTTGTTATTGATGCTACATTATCTAAATCATATGCATCAGCATTGGTTTGATTAGTATTAAAAATAACCAGACAATCTACAACATTATCTCTACAGTCAGTTCGGTTTCCTGCTGAGCCCGTTGCATCGATATTAGCAAAATTTTGTAATGTACCTAATACTTCAAAACAATCAGTTGCACTGGTAAAACTGAGTCTATTTGCAGCGATACTACCGCATGGTGCTGCTGCTCCCCCTGGATGAGTAAGATTTCTGTAACGACCACCGTCTACAGTCCGTAAAAACTCGATTGCAGTCGATCCTGATATTCTTACGCTATTAGGTAATGCCAGTCGGATCTCCCGCGTCATCCTCAACAATGCAGTCTCTGCTATATCAACAAGATTAGCCCGCTGTTCGACCTGTACAAATTGGATCATAGGTCCTCTAAGAATAGTAAAAAGGACAGTCGACAAAATTCCAATAATTAAGATAACGACGATTAATTCAATTAAGGTAAAACCTTTTAAATGTCTATTAAGCAACATCAGAAGTTTGTCCTGTAACCCGTAACTGTTATATCCACATCGGCCAGGTTTGCATGTGTCACTCTTACATCTATACGTAGACTTCGACCAGATGTTCCATTTAACCCGTTTAAGTTTGCGCCAGCAGCATCATTAATAGTTACCGTTACACTAAAATCATTTAAATCTGTTATTTGATTGCCGGTCTGGTCTCTCACAACTGTATCTGGTAAATTAGTGTAATCACATACATCATCGAATAATGCACGGTTAGTACCTTCAGAAGTTGGACCATTAGGCCCTCCACAGGTATTTGTCGATGCCGCTGCACATGCTGATTCTGTACAACCTTCACCTGCCGTAGTAGAAGAACACTCATTTAATCCATCGCCGTCCGGATCAAAATCTGAGTCACAGAATTGTTTTAAAGAAATTTCTTCCAAATAAGCACGTGCAATAGAATTGGCTTGTTGACGTATCATTGGATCAATACTATTGACTGTGGTCGCATTCATAAGTGTTGCAAATGAAGCAACACCGATACCTATTACAACTATGGCCACAACCAATTCTATCAATGAGAAACCTTTATTATTCATGAACGAATCCGGTATTTGCTTCAACAGTAACAGTTTGACCACTTCCGAAATTTACTGTCTGCAAACCTCCAGTTGGTGCACCTATGTTATTAAAGCTAAAAGCAACTGCAGGACTCACACCAGGGTCACTATCAGTACAAAAATTATTATTACCGGTAGATGGATTAGGGATATTTGATGCACCACAAGAACTGCCGACATCAAATGCAATCGTGCAAGATGCAGATGACAATGACACATTAACCTGACAACCACTGGTAATTGCCAATTTTTGTCCAAAACGAATCATTGCGGTTCCTTGTTGGAACCCTCCCGTCTCTCTAAACGTATCAAGATTGAGTCTGGGTAATACCAGGGCTGAAAGAACGCCTAACAGGATAATGACAACTACAAATTCGATTAATGAAAAGCCAGTATTTTTTTTCATAATTTAATGTGACAACTCGTAACTAACTTTATTCAGTACCTTTGATCTAGGATACATCTTCAAATAATTGGATAAAAGTAACCTGGCTTGATTTTCTTTTCCAAATTTAACTAATGTACGAATATATTCGGCTTGTACTGTGTGATGATGCGGTTGCCATTCTAATACGCTCAAGAACCAACTTAATATTGTCTTCTCTGATTCAGTGTCATCGAGTAAATCTGATTTTTCTCTATGCAAGATAGCCCGTTGTAATCGACTTTGGACATCATAAATATCTATGTCCATGATTTTCTTATATAATTTATCCGCATGATTTGCTGCCTTTCGATCATTTTTAACCAAAGCAATATTTTTCCAATAGTCAGCTTCTAATAAATAATTTTGTGTTTCTGCTGGTGAAAATCTTCTTGCTCTTTCAAATAACTGTGAAGCCTGATCAATCAGGCCTGCATTCAGCATACTAGTTCCTGCTCTATAACTAATTTGAGCGATAACGAAGTTAAACAGAAAGATTAATATACTGATACTAATCAAGATCCTGAATAGACGAATAAAATTGACTTGAAGAATATTATTTAAATTGACATTAAAACTGTATAACTCCTTATTATTAACAAAAACTTTATTTAATATGGCTGTATATCCCGCAAAAATAAATAGTAAAATAGGGACATAAAAGACATAGCTCGCTAATGCATGAGTAAAATAACTTGTTAATCCCGATATAATTGCAATTACCCATATCTTTTCTTCACTACTCTTTATTTTCAGGTATTTAATTCCCTGCCAATAAGTTGTGAATATAATAAAAATGACTATCAATATTCCTGGCAAACCAAGTTCAAGCCAGTATTGCAGATAATCATTATGTACATAATGAGTGTACGTATATCTTAAATTTTCATAATAAAAATATATGAATTTAAAATAACCGATTCCATTTATCGGCTGTTCTTTTATTAATTCTAACGAGGTTTTTGCAAGCTCTATCCGTTGTTGTATTGATCTTGTTCCTTTATTTGTTATAGCTATATTTATACTGTTATCTAAAACCTGAATATTATTTTCTGGCTGTTGGGTAATCTCAATCGGACCAGAAACAATCATGGCCTTTGTGCCATACAGAATAAAAATAACAGCCAGAAATCCTGCAAATATTTTCAACCACGTTATTAATGGTATTTTATTTTTAACAAATCTAAATAAAATAATTAGGCAAACTAATCCTGACACAAATGCTATCCAGCCTGCTCGACTCTGTGTGCTCACTAAACCGGCAAAAATTAAAATAAAACAAAGATAATTTTTAGATAATTCAGTTTTATTACTAAATAAGTAGATTGTAATTAACGGTAAAAGAATAAGATTTAAGGCAGCTGCAAATGTGTTGGGATTAGCAAAAATTACACTTGCAGCCACTCCTTTATAATTTATCTGGGCATAATTAAAAATAAATTGAACTATTGCCCAGCAACTTAATATTGAAAAAATAATTACGATACCATAATAAACAAATTGAATTTGTTGTTTGTCCAGTACTGATATTATGAAAAAACCTGAAAAAAAATAAGTAAGGAAAAAATATATAACAGGATAGTTGTTAAAATCAGATTTTGTTATGCTGTTAAAAATTAGTAGCATTAATAATATAATACCAATTGCGGGTAATGAAAATGTAACTACTGAAAAGGGTCTTCTTACTAACCAAACAATAAGTATTAAAAATACACCTAGCCATAATCCCAGATAGTCATGACTTGATGATACTGAAAGACAAAATATTAATCCTGAACAAATAAAAAAAGAGGGCCAAAAGACCCTCTTTTCAATACTAAACATATGACCCACTCTTATCCAGAGCACAACCCATCAGGTAATGTCACTGTTCTCGTACTTGCATTACCGCCTACTGATACTTGTATGTTATCTACTGCAGCTGCATTACAAGATACAGTCAGACCAGTATCACTGCCACAAGTAACATTATTATCAGTAGTTGCATTAACAGTAAGGTTGATTTGGTCTGTGCCTACATCACAATCCACATTACTCCAAATGCCACCTGCTGATGATGCAGATCCATTATTTGCAGCAAACTGTATGACTGCAGCAGATGCATATGCCCCAACAATACCATCAGCCACTGCTGATCTGGCATCACCCGAGACAGAGGCAAATCTGGGTAATGCTGTCGCTGCTAAAATACCTAATATGACAAATACCACGACTAACTCTATTAATGTAAAACCTGATTGTTGTCTTTTCATAACAACCTCCACACCTGGGCCGCAGCCCATTTAATTAAATCCATAATCCGCCGGTCGCAACCATTGGTTCTTCCTTGAATGGATAAAGTAAACCAGCCTCCGAGCTGATTTATATACTGGATTACTCCAGATTCTTTATAAAAATATAGCCCAGTCGATAACTATCGACCCTATTACAAATTCTTTAATGTTCAACAAACTCTTCATAATTTCTGTGATTAAGTTCACAAATTAAACGGGTTTGTCATCCAAATAATATAAACCGACCCTAGAAAAACAACCAAGCCAAATACTCTCGGGTTTCCAGGTAATATCTCTTCTGGAAGGTCTTTACGGTTATCAAAAACTTTTAATGGGGAATCTGTGTCTACCCATTTATTACTCAATTTTTCAAGCTTTTTGAGTGCACTTGGTCTAAGAAAAATTACGATACTCATTAAAAAAGATATACATAGCCCCCCAAGAATTATGTAAAAAATTACTACAAATAACCATTCTTCAAAATTTGAGTTTGATAAATGTATTAATGATTGCTCTATATAGTTTATTCCTTTGTGAATTGTTAAAAAATACAGACAAATTACTGAAGTTATTAAAACCAATGCTCCAAATAATCTATGGTGTCTATAAATAAACCGTTCATGATAAATGGGAACATTTATTTTATTAAAGAACTTTTCTGTTGAAACCCAACGATTTATTTTATGAGATTTACTCATGATATATTCTGGAACAAGCATAAATACTAAACTGACGGGTACTAGCAGTACCGCCAGGATAAATAATACATATTCAATTAATGCAACAATTTCATTCGTATACTGCATAATTATAACTTCTATATTAATTCCACGTATATTGATTGACAGATTTCAATTTCATATCAATGAGGCTGTCTATATCATGGTTAAACTGTTTATTACCATCATTATCTTTAAAATCAAGTTGAATTTTATATACGGCTCTTGGTATTCCTTCCAGTTCTGTATCAAAGAATTCATCATTGTTTATAGTATAAATTAATTCCTTGGTTTTTATATCGAAATACCATTTACCCTTCTCAAGAATCGATCCCTCATAAACAATTTCACCGGCATAATTAATTGGTGCATTTATTATTTCATTTGCAAATACAGTATTAATAATATTGATATCCTTTCCAAATTCATCAATCTCAATTTTTGAACGCATATCTTCCATAGGATTCATATCCAGTATTTCATCAAGTTTTTCAGACTGATTTCTCATGATCGCAATCGAAACCCGATAATTCAATGCTGTATTAATATTATTAACTGTTCTACTCACCATGCTTTGTTCAGCCTGAGAAAATGTACCAATCATATACCTGCTGAACGTGGCAATTAAAAGCGAAATCATCAATAATGCAAAAACTAACTCTGCCCGGGTCAGATTCCGGTCTAACCATCTGTGTGCTATATACATTATCTAACAACTTTCGAAAGATCCCACATGGGTAAGAGAATACCCAATGCTAAAATTAGCACCATAGCACCTATTGCAACTATTAAAACCGGTTCAATTGATGCACTTAAGTTTTTAATATCGTAATCTACTTCTCGCTCATAATAATCCGCAACCTCAGTCATCATATCATCGACCTGGCCCGTTTCTTCGCCAACGGCCATCATTTGTAAAACAAGTGGAGTAAACATATTACTTAAAGCAGCCGTCTTCGTCAGTGCCTCACCTCTTTCAATACCGTTACGCATATTTAATATATGTTCGCCAATATATTCATTATCAACAGCCCTGGAAACTACTGTTAGTGCCTGAATTAATGGAACCCCTGAGGTTAGTGCCATAGAAAAAGATCGAGCGAATCTGGCCAAGGTTGCACGATTGATGATATCTCCAACAATTATGATCTTTAACTTAAACCTGTCCCATATATAGCGACCCTGTTCTGTTTTTGTATATAAATTAAACCCTATTATCAAGCCGACAACAGATGCTAGAATTAAAGGCCACCAAGAAACAAAAAAATCTGATGTGCTAATCAATAACATCGTCTGCCAAGGTAATTCCGTATCCGCCTTTTCAAATATAGGAATAAATGCTGGTATTACCCAGATATTTATAATCGCAATAGCAATAGCAATGGCAATTAATACAAATATAGGGTAGCGCAGAGCAGCTTTTATTTGCTCACGCGTTTCTTTTTCCCGCTCTAGGTATTGTGAAATTCTTAAAAAAGATTCTTCCAATCTTCCGGTATTTTCTCCCACCCTGATCATACTTATATATAACGTTGAAAAAATATCCGTATGCCTTGCCAATGAACTGGATAAATCCCGACCTGATTCCAGGTTAGACAATATATCTTTCTGCGCATCTACCATTTTAAAATTTCTTGTTGACTGGATTAATCCAGTAAAACAACGCACCATTGGTACACCAGCCTTCATTAACGTATACATCTGCCTGCTAAAAAGAATCAGGTCATCCAAATTTGGAGGCTTTTTATTAAGGTAACTGGAAAAGGATATATCTGATTCTGCCTTTTCTGCTCTCTCTTTAATATCAATTGGAGTGATACCAATATTAAATAACTGTGTCGCAACCGCGTCGATAGTCCCGGCATCAATCTCGCCTTGAACGAGGCTTCCTCGTGCATTCCTGCCCTTATAAGCAAACTGGGGCATCAACCAGATACCTCACCATCTTTGGAAACTATTTCTTCATCTACTACACTTTCTATATCAGCAGATATTCGAATAACTTCATCCATTGTTGTTATACCTTCGACCGCGTATTGAAGCGCAACCATATTTAATGGTCTAAAATTTCTTGAATTTTGTGCCTCCTTCATAAAATGGCTACTATCGCCGTGACTTAATATATTGGACAAAGCCTTATCGAACTCAAGTAATTCATACACGCCGATTCGACCCCGATAGCCGGTATTATTACAGTGTGCACAACCTATTCCTTTTTTAAATGTGACGTTAAATTGCTTTTCATTAACAAAACTATTTAACCATCCTTTCTGTTGACCGGTTAATTCGGCTGGCTGAGCACAACTTTGACAAACCCTTCTCACAAGACGTTGGGCTAAGATAGCATGTAATGCCGATGCAAGTAGATAGCTTTTAATCCCCATATCCATCAAACGATTGACGGTACTAACAGCATCATTTGTATGTAAGGTTGATAAAACTAAATGGCCTGTCATAGCTGCACGTAATGCAATCTCGGCTGTTTCTTCATCACGCATTTCACCGATAAGAACTATATCTGGATCTTGTCTTAATGCCGATCGAAGTACAGTCGCAAAAGTAAGACCTATGTCTGAGTTAATCTGGACTTGATTTATGCGGGGTAATTTATATTCAACAGGATCTTCAACCGTGATTATCTTCTTTTCTGCAATATTTAATGTCTGTAATGCGGCATACAAGGTCGTTGTCTTACCACTACCTGTAGGACCTGTAACCAGTATCATGCCATGCGGCCGTCGGATCAATTTCTCAAAACGATTCAGTAAAGGTTCAGGCATACCAATTGCGTTTAAATCTAGCGTACCGCCTGTTTGATCGAGTAAACGCATTACAACTGATTCACCATACTGTACAGGCATGGTTGATAAACGAATATCGATATTATGATCTTTAACTTTTAAACTAAACCGACCATCTTGAGGTAATCTCTTTTCTGAAATATCCAGACCCGCCATTAATTTTAATCTTAGTACAAGTGCAGGGGCGATTCGGATCTCGTCCATTGTATGTTCCTGTAATACACCATCTACGCGTTGTCTAATCCGAATTACCTTTTCATCAGGCTCAATATGTATATCGGAGGCATTAATTTGAATAGCATCTTCAAATAGAGATGCAAGCAATTTAACTACAGGAGCCTCATTAACATCAGCATCAGCCAAAAGAGCACCGAGATCAATATCACCTTCCGTTAACTCTTCATTAAGCTGTTCTGCAAAATCACTGATCTGATCAGTTTTTCTGTAAACAGTATCGATCGTTTTTAAAAGATCAATTTCCCTTACAACTGCGAGTTTTATAGGTTTCTTGAGAATCCTTGATAATTCATCATAGGCAAAAATATTTGTTGGATCTGCCATTCCAACTAATACACCCGTATCGTCCGTACTGAGCGCAACAGCGCGAAAACGGCGTGATTGTATTTCTGGAATTAATTTGATAACTTCAGGCTTGAATTTATAGTGTAATAAATCCACGAATGGAATTTTTAACTGTTCAGATAATGCCTCCAGCATTTGATCTTCAGTTAAATAACCATCCTCAATCAATACACGCCCAAGCTTTTGGCCACTTTTTTTCTGCCCCTCTAAAGCCTGTTCAAGTTGAGCTTGTGATATGAGTTTATGCTGTATTAACAGATCACCAAGTCTGATTTTCTTACGTGGATTCATCTTTTATTAAGTTATTCAACATACTAATACGTTTGGTAAGAAAATCTCTGGATTCACCGGCTAATGAAGGATTGCTATACGCTTTTTGGTAAGCATACAAGGCATCCTGATATCGTTTTAATGATTCAAGTGATATACCTAAACCTATCCACCAGACTGATTTAAGTGGATTTATTTGTAATAAATTTCGATAGATTCTGGCAGATTCGTTGTGGTTATTAAGCTTCTGTAATACAGCTGCCAATAAAGCATAATAATCAATATTAGAAGACAAATCCGGTTTATTCTTTAGTAAGATTTCTTTCGCTTGTAAAACTTTATCTTCGTTCAGTAGCAAACGAGCATACATCTTCATCCATTCAAGATTATCCGGGTATTGAATCATACCTTCATTAAGTACACTGTAAGCCAGATCCGTATGGCCTTGATTTGATAGTATCAGTGCTAATGTAGAACGTGCATTTGTATGATCAGGATCATGATCTAATACTGAATTTAATTTTCTGAGACTGCTTGAAATATTACCACTTTTATATTCCGCATACGCTTGTTTAAAAAGTTTATCCGCATATGCATTTTTTTTCTGTTTTACCGGAGTTTTTACAAGCTCACCTTTGAAAGCAACTTCTTTCTCTTCCTCAACTTGCATATCGACAATTTCTTCGAGCACATTAGTTTCTTCTATATCATCATTAGCTTGATCCCATTCGTAATCCATCATTACTACTAAATCATGTTGCGCACCATTTTTACCCGTACCACTTTTTCTTATATTCAAAGGCTGATCAGATTCCAGAATCAATTTAAACCTGTTTTGATCATTAATTAAATAACGTATAGCAACAATAGGTTCTACAGGCTCTAAATCTTCAAGAACAAACCCAAGTTGTGCATTATTAACTTCTACAATAATGCGATCCGGGTTATCTAATCCATATACCAGATAATCGATTTCTCGAGGCATTTTCATTACAAGGTTAATACCTTGCTCACTTGATTCAAAAAATATGTCGTTAATTCGATTTATTGAATCAGTATCAGAAATAATTTCTTTATTATCTGATACTGATTCAATAAAAATATTCTCATCAAGTCTCAATAAATGTTGGTTATTGTTGGGGATTACTTTTTTAATACTTTTTGCACTAATAACATTATCCGCATTTTCTTTTTCTGGTTCCGATAATTCAATTATTTTTGGCTTATATGTATTTTCAGTTATATGATTTTGTTGTTCATAACCATTTAAAAATACTAAAAATAATGTAAACAATGAACATAATAAAACTATCACTATAAATAATTTGAAAAATGACCTGTTAGTTTGGCTTAACTCAAGATCATATGCAGAATAAAGCCCATCAAGAATCACGTCCTGATTTTCATCCAGATAAGCATTACGCTTTTCCAGATCACTCAACATTTTGTTAATCAAGCTCATTTCTAATTACCAAATAACCATCGTGAAAAATCCGGAACAAAAGAGGAGAACCCCGATTCAGTTTTTTCTTTTGTATGTTCTATATCCAGAGCTGCTATATTCACATGTTTATGAGTAACTTTTTCCTTACCCTCTCCATAAGCACAGATTAAGGCCTTATGACACAAAATATTTATTAATCGTGGAATTCCTTCACTGTGGCGGTATATAGCTTCATAAGCACGACGTGTGAAAAGCCTATTATTTGTATAGCCCGCAACCTGTAGTCTATGTTTAATATACGCATACATCGCCACCTTATTTAATGGCAATAATCTATATGAAAATGTAATTCGTTGCTTCAACTGCCTTACAGAAGGCTGATTTAACAACATATCTAATTCAGGCTGACCAAATAATACAACTTGTAACAACTTCCTTTTTTCAGTTTCAAGGTTCGTTAATAATCTCAGTGACTCCAACGTCTGTACCGGCATTGCCTGGACTTCATCCAGACAAACAACAACTCTTTTACCCCTTCGATGAGTGTCTAATAACGCTCGCGTTATTAATTTCATTAACACATGCTGTGAAACGGAATTGGTATATGAGATAGATAATGAATCTGCAATTGCAAATAATAAGCTATCAGGTTTTATGTAGGGGTTATGAATATAGGCCGTAATAAATTCTTTACTAACAGCTTTCATTAGTGTTCGACAAAGTATAGTTTTTCCGACACCAACTTCCCCGATAACTTTTACAAATCCTTCGCCACTGCGGAGCGCAATTGTTAAAACATTTAAAGCATCCTGATAACCGGCTCTATTCATAAAAAAGCTGGTATCAGGTGTTATACCAAATGGAAGTTCAGTTAATTGAAAATGTTGTAAATACATAATTTTTCTCAATTAGAGATATTATCTTTTGCAAATAAATCATCCAGAAATGTGTCTGGTGGTGGTTCATTCATAACTTCTCGAAGTCCTTTAAGATTACCTCTAGACTTAATCAATTCATTATTCCATTCATCAACTCCTTGAACGACAATCGGTTTTAATAGAATCACAAGTTCACTTTTTACTGTCTCTTGTCGTTTATGGTTAAATAATTTTCCAATACCTGGTAAATCACCTAATAAAGGAGTTTGTGCATCTGTATCGGTTGTTGAATCCTGCATTAATCCTCCTATAACAATTACCTGACCGCTACGTGCTCTTACGATACTATCTGATTCACGTACCGTACTTAATGCAAGTGGAAGTTGTTGGGTTGCATTGCCAAGCGTAATCGTTTTCTGTTGGTCAACAACTTCACTAATAGAAGGATGCACATGAAGAGTGACATCACCTGATTGACTAATTTGAGGAGTTACATCTAATGCAATTCCTGAAAAAAATGGGGTTAAGGTTACATTAGGATTAAACTGCGTCGCTGTAGATACAGTTGAAGTTGTCGTTGTAGAAGATACATCGGTAACAAAAAACTCATCACTTCCTACTTTTATTATTGCCTTCTGATTATTTAAAGTCGCAACACGTGGACTGGAAAGGACTTGTACATTACCTTGCGTTTCGAGTAACTCTATAAACGCATTAAAATCACCGAACTCCAACGCCAGTGTGAAAACGCCTCCGAATGCTGAAGCAGCGGCACCAGAAATAGCTGAAAAATTATTTGGATTCAGATTACCTGTATTACCTGATAAACCACTTAAGCCACTCTCACCAATTAGCACTGTACCACCACCGACATTCGATGCGGTGATTGATTCATTTCCGGGCGTTAATAAAGAGCTCCAGTTGATCCCGGATTGAAAACGATCATTCAACTTGACTTCGATGATCTTCGCTTCCAAGATAACCTGACGTTGAACGATCAATTGGGTTGCCTGTAGATAAGCTTCAACCTCCCTTAACTCATTAGGCAGTGCCCTAACAACGACGACACCTGATTGTGGATTCACTACAACACTTCGACCATCGCCTGTACCAACTATAGCCTCTACGGATTCCTGAAGTTCTTGCCAAAATGTTGTTAATGATTGTTGTGTTCGTATCTCTGTACCTATAACGGCAGCGCTTGATGATGTTGTAGTAGAACCACCTTCATCAGTGGTAGCTTCACCCTGGGTTAAAGAACCAGAACTAACCAATGTTTGTGAGGTACCCGTTCTTTCTACATTTAAGTAATTTATCTGATAGATACGTGCTCTTAAACGGCCTGGTAATACCTGAAATCCATATTGTGTACTAATAAATTCAAAACCATAAACATCTCGTGCTGCTTCCAATACTTCAGGAATTGTTACATTACGAAGGTTTAATGTTATTGATCCCGTTACTTCCGGATGGATGACCATATTGTAATCTGTCCCATCAACCAAACTGAGAAAAAACTGATCTGCTGGAACCGCATTAACCGATATATCAAATCTTGCTTCATCTTTAATTTCAGGAACTGTAGAAGCATCAAGTGCAATCGTTGGTATTAATGTATCTGCAACACTATCAGGTACAGATGCCTGGTTGGCATTATCACTAACCGATTTGTTAACAACATTTTCCATATCATCAACAACGTCTTGCCTGACCACTTCTTCCTGGCAACCAGTCAGAAAAGTTAATAAAAAAATTAAAAATATATAGACAGTCTTCTTCATTATCTCTTCAAAAAAATTTAGTAATTTTATTAGCATAATATTCACTTATTGGACTTGTACTCTTTTTTTATCTGGTTTTTAAAAAGTCTGACTATCAGTTTTCTGTCTTCATGCTCAATAACAACTGAAAGCGGTTTAATCTCTATTACTTTACCTGGTCCAATTTCTTCGCCTTCTCTAACTAATTTGTTATTGACAATGGCACTTTTGCTCTGCTCAGATATTCTGATAGCAGAAACTCGCCAGTTGACCTTTTCTTTCGTTTCAATTTCCTCTTCAACAAAAACAATTGGTTCAGGACTATCAATTACAAAGTTAGCCGGTCTGGTAGGATCAGGTAACTCAGCCATTGCCTGAAGTTGCAATGGCAAGATGCATATCAAAAGTACAAATTGTTTTATATGACTAAGCATCTAGACTCCTATCCACTCCTTATTCAAACTTAATGTAAATATTTCTATTGATGCATTTGCATCAGGATATTCGCTAACAGTTAACTTAAAGTTATCCCAGAAAAAACCCCACTCGAGTTTTTCCAGACTTTTCAAATAACTAAGTGTTGTTAGGTAATCACCAATGAAATCAATTCTTAAACCATGTCGATAAGCATTATCAATGTTATCTGCTGTTAATTTCGTTTCATCTTCTTTTAAACCTATATTTTTTGTCACAGCCTCTTGTTCAGTTTCCTCTTGTACAACTAATGGAGCTACACCAAGACTTTTTAAACCTAGTAACGTTAAACCGCCTGTTTTATGCAGTACTGTCTCAAGAATTTTCGGCATATCTTTTGGTGAAACAAGATTCTGCGTTGAAGATTCCAATTCAGCTTGCAATTCAACCAATCTGGATCTAAGTGATTTCAACTTTGCAATATTTTCTGCATCAGGATCTTCTTTAGTCTTTGTAAGTAATTGTTGCATACGATCATTGAGTACAGTTCTTTCTGCATTTTTCGTATTAATTTCATTAATCAATGCTTTTTGTTTTATCTCCAAAGGCTGTATCAATACTGAATCCCAAACTGTAAACATCACAGCAATTGTTCCTATAAAAATGACTGCTCTCTCACGAAGAGTTAAACCATCAATCTTTTCAGCAATTTGCTTCAACTGTTCCATAACTCTTCACTCAGTTCGTACTTAACAAAAAATTAAGTTCAGTATCGCCTTCATCTGTCTCTACTCTTGCTAACTCCATTACATTAAATGCCGAACCTTCTAAACTTGCTTCTTCGGCTAATTTTTGTATGTAAATAGGAACAAGTTCAGAAGACAAAGTTTTACCTTTTAACCCTAAAGCAGTTCCACCTTGTTTAATTTCCACATCAGTTAACCAGGTGCCTTGCACATGACCTTTAGCAAAAGCTTCAAGATAAGTTGAAAAACCAGATGAGTTACCAAATGATTTATTTAATAGAACTCTCGAAATTCGCTCTCGTTTTTCCAGTTCTTTACTAAGTTTTGCAATCTCTTTTTCAAGCAATTTATTCTTGCCTTGTGTAGACTGTGCTCTTTCAAGCGTCAACAACTGAGTCTTTAGTTGTTCAAGTTCCGAATTAATATTTGAAAGCTGTTTCTCATAAGGTTTAAGGCTTATACTTTGATAAGCATACAAGCCTGTAAAAATAACTAAAAAGAAAATACCAACCTGTAGCATCGTTACCGCAGAAAAAACAATCTTTTGTTTTCGAAACATTGGTTGATAGAGGTTTATTTGCTGCATCATAAGGCGACTGCCTCCTGACGTAATGCTGACCCTATCGCCAATAAACAGCGTGATTGCACTAGAGGTGGAATGTTTTCAGGCACATCGATCAACTCGTTAACATCCAGAAACCTTGCAGGAATCGCTAACTGCTCTGACAGATATTCCATCACACCAGGTATTTCCTTTCCTAATGGAGTCATCACAATTGATGAAACCTGTGGTTGCGAAAAGTGACTCTCGTAATAATCCATGGAACGTTGAACTTCAATAACAATGTTATCTAACCAACGTTGACAGGATTCATCATCCATTACACTTAAAACTGATTCAGGTAATATGGATGTACCCACGTTTATTGTTCTGGATAAATAAAGTGAAGATTGTTTTGTAATAGTGATCAATCCCTGATGTTGCCCAACATAAATTAACGCAACGCCACCCACATCCTCGGGTAACATAGCAGCAATATTCCGTAATGCTAATTCCGGAATATCAATAATATTTAGTTTTAAACCGGCATTATTAAGTTGACCGATTAATTCTCTTACCCGATTTGATTGCGCTACAACGGCATACATCATTTTGTTTTTGCCTGCAGCTTTATAAGAGGGCACTTCAAACACATCGACGACTGCATCATCAATATGAAAATCGATTAAATCTTTAACCCGCCAACGAATTGCTGCACGTAGCTCTTCGGGTTGAACGTCTGGCGCCTCAACTAATAATAAGTTGTAATCACCCAGTTCCAGTGAACTGACACATTCGTATTCATCAAGATTATATTGCTTTGTTATTCGAACCAACTCAGCATCACGAATGGAAATATTTTCTATCTCTTGTAATTCACATAGTTCAAGAGAAGGCGGCAGGTCTTTTTCACGACGCACGCGGGCTATCGTTATCGCGTTCTCATCCGAACAAACAGCGACTTTAGCATCTTTCTTAAGTCTCTTTTTGAAAAAGTCCAGCAACTTATTACCCCTATTAGTATTTTAGTCTAATATTCTGCTAATATTAGTTGTCGCTAAAAAAAGACGATATTACCCCACTATTTTAACAATAAACTTAAGTTTTTCACCCTAAGTTATTAATGTCAAATAAATTTATGCTGTTAGAGCTTGAAAATATCAGGCTGAAAAAGAAATAGTAAAAACCACTAAATATATGAAAAGGTAAAATCAATACCGGACTTGCAAAAGGGAATGTGGAATTAAAGGGTATTAAGTCGATATGACTGACATTTAAGTACTTGATTTAAATATATTTTATTTCAAATATTACCAGGGTTCCCGTATGTATATTAATTGTCTTGGCCCTTGGAACAAACCAAATTCGGCCCGACCAGACGGATCGACATTAAATGGCCCATCCCCGGCTTCATCAGCCCAGTCATATTGCAACCAATCCATATTGAGCCCACCTGTACTCAAATCCAGGGTGGTATCAATGAAACCGGTACAACCTGCAGCAGGGGCTGCAACATCAAAAGATAAGCCCCCGGAACCACTGGCGAATGTGGCATTTGCCATAGTTGCAGTTGCCACACCTGTACCGCCGCATGTTCCTGCATTAGTGATATCAACATTACCGTCGGTTTCACCTGTTTCAACTGCACTTGTTAAGCTTAAATCCGTTGTGGCAATAGCAGTACATCCATCATCGGTATTTGTAATAAAGCTCTGGGTAGTACCGTCATAATATTGTGCTTCAAGCGGTACAGGTAAAGATAACAATTCAGAACCTACCACATTACCAATGAATAACCGACCGAGACGCAAATTAGCACCCGAAATGTTACTGATAACAAAATTATCAGCGGCAATAGCCTCGCAAGTACCATTATTGTTTCCGTCATAACAGATACCATCATTATCTGTTAGATCAAATTCATCACTATTAGTACCGGAAAACGCTGTAAAACTAACATCAGCATCTGCTGCAAACGGTGCCACCAGTTCACTAACACGATCGTAGCTAAACACATCACCACTGCTTCCACTAGTTAGTGTGTAAAAAGCAACTCCGTCTAAATCATTATGATCCGACAATGTCTCGTTTACCGTATCTACGCCGGTAAAATTTGTTTGTGAGGCAGTTAATCCAGAGTTGTCACTATAACTATGTTGTATGTTTACAGATTCAGGATCTGCACCAAGAGTTGTAAGTTTCCAAAATGCCATACCATAATTCAGTGTTGTCTCTGGTGTTCCCGCACCATTCATCGCCGTCACCGTTAAAACCGGCGCGGTATTATAGTAGAAAGGCTGGTCCATATAGGTAAAGGTACTATTACAACTATCCGCAAAATCAGGCGTATTCGCACTAACAGCAAAATGATCCGGTGTAAACCGGCCGATATTGATACTGGTAGATGGACTTATGGTATCGCCTAAATAAGATATTGCTGTTGCCGGCGCCGTTGCATCACCGCTGGCAGTAATGGTGAATACGCCAACTTCATCAATACTCTGAGTGTGAGTATCTGTTCCTTTGTCTGCATTGAGTATATCGATGGAAGTGACTAATAGGTCACCGTCTACACCACCCGATGGCTCTATAACATTTGAATTTAACTCTATTCCAGTTATTTCAAAATTAGGTGTAGTGACATTTCCGGAACCGCCTGCAGTACAATAATCACTATCTGCATCACCATCGACACTATCCCAGGTAACCCCATTGATTGTTAAATTAAATGCCTCACTTGCTTTTCTAAATACAGTGCATGTTGCACTTGCTGGCATACAATCAGCATTGGCATCAGTCGTTTCAACACAGATGCCCGCAGGTTTTACAACAAAGGCATTACTCATGCCGATGTTATAAACCATGTTTGGAGGATCAATATCAAAACGAGCATGCAAGGTAACCTGGCCAGCATCATCATAAACAAAACGTAACGGTGTTTTTGAATCGGCATCAAAATCAAACTGGACACCGGTATAACTGGTCACTGAACCATTAGGATTACCAGCAATAGCTTGCAAGGTAGCGCTATCGTCTTCAACCTCTATCTGGACCGTCTCACAGGCTGTCGGGTTATTACATTCGGAAGCCAATTCAACAGTGACGTTATTTTCACTTTCAAAAACACCCTGGCATTCAACTGCACTGACTGTTTCAATCGCCTGCAAATAAAGGTCCTGAAAACCCGTGCCTGCCGTGTTGGACTGTTTACCAGATAACTTGGCTGAAATAGATACAGGGACAGGTGGGGTAGAATTATCGACGACTCGAAAAACCGCATCACGAAATTCGATCTCAGGATCTTCTGCATCGCTGTTATCACCGTTACCTTTTTCCATATCACCATTGTCATCAGATAAGTCAATATCAATGGTTAATGCCGTTAATTGTCTCAATTCCAATGTAACACTGCTTTCTTCTGTGCCACTGGGCCAGGTATAAGTCACCGGATTACCAGCTCCCCCGAATGTACCATTTCCAGTGACTACACTTTCCCAGGTACCAGTATTGGTTGTTGTACCATCAATATAAGCATTAATGGTTAATACAGTACCGCCTAAAACATTAACAACATTATCACTGCTATCATGGGCTGTAATAGTGACCTGTGATGCTTCACAAGTTAGACCGATTGCACCATTAGGATATGTAATCTCATAGTGATCAACCTGATCTAGTACGATTTCTAAATCTAACGTTAATGCATCAACATCTTCCCCGCCGGATGTAAAATTGGCTTCAGAGAAGTAGATAGAGGCAGTATCTGTATTACGGTTATACAATACAACATCACCGTCCAGAACTGCTGTCCCACGGATCGTGTTATTGTTTGCAATACTGAATAAAATCAGATTCGAATCATCATTTAATAGATGCACACCATCAATATCTTCATCACCACCTGCATTAGGAATTAGATTCGTCGTTGCACTTTCATCCAGAAACATAGTGGCACAGGTATTTGTCGGATCCCATTCAACCAGATCATCGTCTATGAAATTTAAATTTCCACCACCACACATTGGCAATGTTGCATTTCCTGTAGTTGATAAAATAATATTCCCGTTTCCGCGTACATAAACCGCATCAACGGTTTCATCAGCGGTAAAATTAGTCTCGGCAAATAATGTTCCAACAAAATTATATACACCTGCAGAACCTGAAGGCGTCACTTCAACAATATCGCCATTTGCAAAAGTATTTCCACCAATAGTTGCGCCACCGGCGGTGGTCACTGCAAGATTACCGTTAGTATATTGATGTATACCATTCAGTGTTTCATTCGCGGCAAAAGTTGCGTCGTCAAAAAATAGGGTCCCTGAATCATTTAGAATATCGTATTCAACTGCTTCATCCTGATCGATGGCCTGTCCACCAAGCGTTGAATTATTATTAGTGCTGACAATGATATTTCTTAGATCGGCGTACCAAATCTCAACCTGATGACAATATGTATCATCGACCAGGACTGTTGCAGCCTGGGTTAACGAAATATTGCCATAAGTAACACTGCTTACCCGGCCCGTACCACATCCAGAAGGTTCCTCTATCGTTATACCAACGATAAGTTTTGTATTGATCGTATCATTAGTAACAAAAGTATGTGTCCAACTTAATGTAGATGTTGTGGCTGCACCGGTATCATTACTGGCCGCTGCATCAAAGGCAATCGTTGAACCCGCTGCCGGAGCAACGGCAATAATGGCATGTGCAATCCGATTTGAGTCAGGTGGATTATCAAAATCCTGTGTCATTGAATCCAAACCGGCCGTTGCAACCGGTTTGGTACTCATTGCACCGGTCGAACTGTCTGCTGAAGTATCCCAACGTTCTGTCTGCCCCGCACCTGGTGTAAATGAACCGGGCTGACCATCGCCAACCGTATCAATCAACCAGGCGTTGTTCGTTAGGGTCGTGATATTGGTTGTAATATCATTATCAGCATCGGTTGTTTCGGTACCAGTTGCCGTAGCCTCGGGGGTACCAAGAGATGTACCGGTAAGGCTGATTGATCCGCCATTAATATTATCAACGTTACCGGTTAGCGTAACTGTAACCGTATTAGTAATTACAATCGGCGTTAAAGCCACGAGTTGAGCAACACCGGTATCCGCATTACCTGCAACGGTTGCCGTTTTGTTACCTGTTGCACCAGTAGCAGCTTGTAAAACATCATTCATTTCCAGTGATATACCTGCCGCATTCGGTGTTGTTAATGAGGCAACATCGACCTGTTCTGTCATGCCAGCAGGTGGCGTCCACGTTTCTGATGAACTAAAACTATGCGTACTGACTATCATGGTATTTGCTACGGTTGTATTAATACTATTTGCAGTATGACTGGTGCCAGATACTGTCGTGTTACCGCCCGATGCATCGATAGGACTAGTCGTATCGACCCCCCTATACGTAATAATACCACCCGCAGTTCCTGTAATTGCAACACCAGAAAAAGCCCAAACATATGCAGTCGGTTCTGTAGAAGTCGCTACCCGATAATAAGTCGCTTGCGAATTACTATTTCCAGCTGCCTGATTAACACGGTTTATTAATGTCCATCCGGCTGGAGCTGTTATTGTTGTTGTCGAAGGTCTTACAGAAATTGCTGCAAGCATGACATCATTTGTTGTTGTCCCAGTAGGAACATTGATAGATATACCATCAAGCGAGTTATCAGGTGTCAGTGCAAACAACACACCGATACTCTCGTCAGTACCAAGGTTTTGTGGCCAGGTAAATGCCCCCTTTGCGCCTGCTGTTGCTTCCTGCCGGTAATTAAGAGAAATCGCACTGTCTCTATTAGCAGCCGAAGCGGAATCAAACGATTCAGAAAAACCATCTGCCTCGGTAACCACGGCATTATCATTGATAAACGTAACGGCAATAGACATTGCAGTGGCAGTAGTCGTTGTCTCGGTACCTGTCGTGACGTTTGCTGTATTTTGCGTGCTTGAATTTCCTGCAAGTATGGGATTGGTCTCAAACGGTGCAGTTGTATTGACACCATCGAACCGGGAAATCCGACCTCGTAATGATTGACAATTAGCAGGGCCGCCAGTTGATGTTGACGTTATCGTATTTGGATCACCCCCGGTAGCAATACGCCAAAAAATATAACCGCCAAGATCCTGGTTACCATCAACACCATGGTACCCGGAATAATATAGGTTCCAGCCTGGCATTGTTACATTGGTCGTGTTTTCCCTGATTACGGCTACAGCGATTAATAGATCACCAACACTACCTGCAGGTATTGTTGGCGAAATATTTCCACAATTATTTCTCGAAACAAATGTCCCGGTGCCAACATGATTAATGATACCAACCGTAGTTCCGCTTTGTTCTGATGCAACCGTTGAGATTGCGGCATATGCCGGTAATGCATGGATTGTAAAGACACTAAATAAAAAACAAACACAATATTTGCGAATAACAAATATAAAATTTTTAGTGCCTGTTTTCATAATATTAATATGATTCTCTCTGATAGATTATTGGTGAATCATTATCTCGATAACCGGTATTGTTGCTCTCACCAGCCTCCGTTTTTTGATCATCATCAACCACTCCGGGTCCGGATTCATTCATCTTACCATTGCCTTGCAGTTGTTTTTCTATAATTTCCGGTTGCTGTTTACTCACTATCATATCTCCGATCCACCATGCTGCACTTGCAAAACCACCCGCTAATAATAAAACGATCCACCACGGTATTTTGTTCAGGCTTTTTTGAGTCCTGGTTCTCTTTGCATGAAGTAGTAACCTGCTTTCAATAGTCGACAGTCTTGATTGGTCGGCGTCAGGCATGGATTCATAAACCTGTACAATCAGGTGTTCAACCTCTGACTCTGAAACAGGTGGAAATTTATGTGTCACTTGAGTCCTCTTGCCATCGCTGCTTCAGCTTATTAATGATGGCTGCACATTGTCTACGTACTGTGCCTTCCGGTAATTCCAGCATTGTTGCGATCTCTTTATGTGTTAACCCAACTCTATAACGCATGAACAACAGATTTTGTTCATCCTGGGGAAGTTTTTTTATTAATCTTTCAAGATAAAGTTGTTGATCCTTATATTCAGGATCCTGGCCCGCTTGTTGTTCTATATCTATATCAATATTATCGACAGGTGACGCTTTCTCTCTACGATAAGCATCAATATGTAAATTGATCGCTATTCGATATAACAACGCTTTGGGAGATCGTAAATCTTTACAAACAACCTGAATAAATTTAAGAAAAGCATCCGCAAGCAGGTCATACGCGGCATCCGGATTACACCCCCTGTTTTTTAAAAATTGCCACAGACGAGGTGACTCGGAACGATAAAAGCGGCTGAATGCATTTGTATCTGCATCTTTACAATATTGTTCGAGTAATTGTTTCGAATTGTCCTGCATAACACATAACCTGTTGCAGGAAAGAGATTATCGTAGAACAGGATTAAAAAGAATATGAATTAGTTTATTTCCGCACGCGGATCACGGGTTAATAATGCCTGTACTGCATCTTTTGGTTCAACTTCGCCATTGAGTACTCGCATTACCTGCTCGCTGATTGGCATTTCTATCTGATGTTTCCTTGCTAATTGTTCAACCTCGATAGCAGTTTTGATACCTTCGATCGCTTGTCCAATCTTTTTTTGTGCTTCTTCCAAAGAAAGTCCTTCAGCCAACAATAGACCCAAACTACGATTACGTGATTGGTTATCGGTACAGGTTAAAACTAAATCCCCCAGACCTGCCAAACCCATAAAGGTTTCCTGCTTTGCACCAAGTGCCATACCCAATCGCATTATCTCGGCAAGCCCCCGGGTAATTAATGCTGATCGCGTGTTTGCACCAAAACCTAAACCATCTGCAATACCTGCTGCAATTGCCATTACGTTTTTAACAGCACCACCAACCTGAACACCAATATAATCATCATGTGTATAAATTCGAAATAACTCGTTATGAAACAAATTAGCAAAGTCCTGTGCAACGTTATCATCAGTTGCAGTAATCGTTACCGCAGTCGGATAGCCGGCAGCAACTTCTTTTGCAAACGAGGGTCCGGATAATATTGCAGTAGGGCAATCAAGCACTTCTTTTACAACTTCATGATTTAATTTTTGTGTGCCCGATTCAAAACCTTTGCAAGCCAAACAAATTTTTATATCGGAAAATGAATTTAATGAATCCAGGCTGGTACGCAGACCATGACATGGTACCGCATTCACAAATAGAGAAGTGTCTGCAGGTACCTGATCAATAGATTCGACTGGAAAAAGGTTTTCAGGAAATTTGACTGAAGGAATATATCGTTCATTGGAACGGTTATTTTGTAAATCTTTAACAAGATCTGTATCAATGTCCCAAAGATAAACCTGGTGTTGGTTACGAGCCAAAACTAATGCCAATGCAGTGCCCCACGATCCTGCACCAAGCACTAGTACTGTCTTCATCGACATTAATTATACCTGCTAGTGTGTTGTTTTTTCCTGTTCAGCCGCTTGTTGTTGCTGCTGAACATATAAAGCGTCGAAGTTTACCGGTGCAAGTAATAATTGCGGAAAACCACCGCGGGTGACAATATCTGAAATCGTTTCACGGGCAAAAGGAAATAGAATATTTGGGCAAACTGTTGCCAACGTTCGATCCATTATATCTTCGGGGATATTATTAATAAAAAATATTCCGGCCTGATTAACTTCTACCAAATAAGCTGTTTTATCATTAATCTTGACCGTCAAAGTCACAGACAGAACAATTTCGTATAGATTATCTTCAATTTTATTTGCTTCATTTGTCATGTGCATATCGACAACGGGCTTCCATTCCATCTTGAAAACCTCTGGAGAATTGGGTGTTTCAAAAGAGAGATCTTTTACGTAGACCTTTTGCACTGAAAATTGAATTTCAGCATTTTGTTCTTCATTCCTGTTTTCTTTAGCCATTTTTAAACCTGTTTATAATATTAATTATTTTAGTCCTTTGGTTAAAGGCAAGCTTGCATTCTCCCAGGCTAAAAGACCACCTTTAAGACAATATACTTTTTCATACCCTTCATTCATTAATTTCCTTGCTTCCCTTGAAGAAACCGAACCATTTGTACAACAGAAAATAATTCCCTTGTCTTTATAGGGTTTCAGTTTATCAAGTTGGTTTCCTAATTGGTCAACACTAATATTAATAGCATCAATGATATGGCCCTTTTCAAATTCCGATTGGGATCGTAAATCTATAACCTTTGCATCTTCGCGATTAATCAATCGGGTCACTTCATCAGGAATGACCAGCTTGATACCACTCAAAATATCTCCAAACAGATTCCACATTAGTAGCGTCAGAATGGCAATTAACAATGAAAATAAAAATAGATGATTGGCTACAAATTCGGGGAAACGTTCCATTTGCTACTCTCAAAAATCACTCGTAAAAAAATGAGGGTCGCATAATACGTGATATCAGCATGTGAAAAAACAGCTGGGATAGCCAAAAACCGCAATTATATATGTATGTGTAGTCAGCCACAGATTCATGCTAAGATTCGCGCACATTAAATTTGTACTGATTTGCGGGTTTTAGACTCATTACTAGTAAGCCTAATTGCCTATTAATATTGCATATTGAAATTGCAGCAGTCTCCATCACCCCCCATTTCTGACTAACCGAAGTGTAATTTAATTCCACAATGCAAGTGATTCATAGACCGACAATTCTCATTATTCTGGATGGTTGGGGCCATACAGATAATACGGTCTATAACGCCATCTACTCCGCCCACAAACCTACCTGGGACAAAATTTGGTATGAATACCCACATACCCTAATCAGCGCCTCAGGCATCGATGTTGGACTACCCGCCTCACAGATGGGTAATTCCGAGGTTGGCCATATGAATATCGGCTCCGGCAGGATAGTCGATCAGGAGTTTACCCGTATCACACACGCCATTGAGGACGGCCGTTTCTATAATAATGACATCCTGAATTCCGCCTTCAAGACAGCCGCCGCAAACAACAAATCCGTCCATCTTCTGGGCTTGCTTTCACCCGGTGGCGTGCATAGCCACGAAGATCATATATTCGCGTTAATGGAACTTGCCGCTCAAAGTCAGGTTAAAAATCTTTATCTCCATGCATTTTTAGACGGCCGTGATACACCGCCAAAAAGCGCCGTTGAATCGATCCACAAGGCCCAGTTAAAAATGAAAGAATTAGGCATTGGACGATTTGTCTCGTTGGTAGGACGTTACTATGCCATGGATCGTAATAAGCATTGGGACAGAACCAAACTGGCCTATGATCTGATTAGTCAGGGTAAATCTGACTTTTGGTCGGTTGACCCATTTATTGCTGTCGATATGGCTTATGCACGTAATGAGACTGACGAGTTTATTAGTCCTACTGCCATAACCAGACCGGGTGAACCCCCTGTCATTGTCGATGATGATGACGTACTTGTGTTTGCGAATTATCGGGCTGATCGGGCGCGCCAATTGGCACGGGCATTTACAAAGCCTGCATTTAAGGCATTCGAACGTGAACGCAACCCCAAGCTGGCTGCATTTATCAGTCTGACCTCCTATAAAGCCAATTACGAATTTCCCGTTGCTTTCCCACCGGTCAGTTTGCGCAATGTCTTTGGAGAATACATCTCAAGCTTTGGCCTGAAACAATTACGAATCGCTGAAACAGAGAAATATGCTCATGTTACATTCTTCTTCAATGGCGGCGAAGAACGTGTGTTTGAAGGTGAGGATCGTATCCTTGTACCTTCACCACATGTTGCAACTTATAACAAGCAACCCGAGATGAGTGCCAATGAGATTACCGATCGTTTGATTGAATCAATCAACAGTCGTAAATATGATGCCATTATCTGTAATTTTGCCAATGCAGATATGGTTGGTCATACAGGGGATTTCAAAGCTACTATTACCGCAATTGAAACAATCGATAAATGCCTGAAGAAGATAATCGATTGTACACAACAAGTCAGCGGTGAAATTATCATAACGGCAGACCATGGTAATGCCGAACAACTTAAAGCTTATACAACTGAAAAAATTAAATCACAGGCCCATACTGCACATACGAGTAACCTGGTTCCATTAATTTACATTGGCAGACCCGCCGAGTTTTTGCCGGGTACGGGTTCTCTTTCTGATATCGCACCATCATTGCTCACTATTATGGGAATTCCCCAGCCTGAAGAAATGACAGGCAAATCACTTATACGGTTACTCGAAGAGGAAACTCCGGCGGTTATTGGTAAGTGAGTAATGTTTACAATAACAAAAAAAAATTATTACCTGTTTTTCCTTGTCATATTCCTTACACCAATTACAACCTTAGCGGACAAAGCCTCCGAACTTGAAAGTTTACGAATTCGTATCAAGGACGTTGAAACAAAAATAAGAGGCGCACAGGACGAAGCTGAAAGATTAAGAAAAGAGCTGCGTGAAAATGAAATTACTACAGCCGAAACATTAACCCGTTTGCATGACATCGAACTGGCAATATCAGAAAAAAATGCTGAGTTAAAAGAACTTTCTTTCGAACAACTCGAGTATGAAAAAGCTATGGAACTGGAAAAAGAAAAATTGATCCACCAAATCCGTTCTGCTTATCGGATAGGACGTAATGACTATATCAAGCTTATCCTGAACCAGCAGGATCCCGTATTAATGGGTCGCGCATTGGCTTACTACGATTATCACAATCGCGCACGTACTGAACGTATAGATAATGTCAAACAAACTTTGGCAAGTTTGTCTGAGATACAGTCTTCTATTCAGTCTGAAACTCTGAAATTGGAAACTTTGAAATCTGAACATGAAAATAAGCTCACTGATTTTCACCAATACCGGGCAAGCCGTTACGACATCATTACGCGTTTACAAAACTATATTGCGGAACAAGACGTTGAATTACAGACCTTACAGGAAAATGAACGTGAATTAGGAAAATTATTTCAGGGACTGAAGCAGGAGGAAACAGTCGCAATCGAGATGTTTGAAGACATGCCTCCTTTTAATACATTAAAAGGTCTCCTGGACTGGCCGGTAAATGGAAAATTACTGAAACGATTTGGTAATTCAAAAAAAGGCGGGAACCTTAAATGGCAAGGGGTACTGATCGATGCCGAGACCGGTACCGATGTTAAAGCTATCGGTACCGGCAAGGTAGTATTTGCCGACTGGTTCCGTAATCTTGGTTTATTAATTATCATCGATCATGGTGATGAATATATGAGCCTGTATGGTCATAACCAGAATCTGTTAAAAAATACCGGAGATTGGGTTTTGGCCGGAGAAAAGATTGCAACAGTCGGGGATAGTGGTGGCCAACAGGATACGGCTTTGTATTTCGAAATACGGAAAGGCGCTGAACCATTGAACCCGACATTATGGTGTAGAAAATAAGCACTACGAGCAAATAAATTATTTTAGAATCTACACTATAATGGTTAAATGAGTTGTCATGAACATGATGACACGAGTATGCTTAAATATTGGACATTAATCTGAACCTGATAGTAAATAATCAGTCAAGTAATAGGTGTCTGCCTGTCGTAATGGAGTAAATAATGGTTTTCTTAAAAAATAGTCTGCATTCCCTGTTATTTTTATTAGCGTTAGTTTCCAATGCTATTGCTAACACTGAACCGAGTGATGATATAGATGCTCTGCCTTTGGATGAGCTGCGTACTTTTACCGAAGTTTTTGCAAAGATAAAGAATGATTACGTAGAAAGCGTTGATGATCGAAAACTATTAGAAAATGCGATAAGAGGAATGCTGGAGGGATTGGATCCGCATTCGACATATCTGGACAAAGACTCTTATAAAGAATTACAGGAAGGTACTACCGGAGAATTTGGTGGCTTAGGCATTGAAGTGGGGATGGAAGATGGCTTTGTCAAGGTAATCTCTCCAATAGACGATACTCCGGCCCAACGTGCTGGTATTAAAGCAGGTGACCTGATTATTCGACTGGATGATAAAGCAGTTAAAGGCATGATGCTTAATGAAGCAGTTAAATTAATGCGCGGCAAACCAGGCAGTGACATTACCCTGACAGTAGTCAGAGAAGGGGAAGAAAAACCGCTTAGCATTACCATTACAAGAGATATTATTACTGTTAAGAGTGTTCGTGGCGAAACACTCGAACCGGGATTTGCCTATATACGTGTCTCAAACTTTCAATCACACACCGCTGAAGATTTACGAAAATCCTTGGAAGAACTAAAAAAAGAAAATGACAATGACATACGTGGACTAATTCTTGATTTAAGAAACAATCCTGGTGGAATCCTGAATGCTGCCGTTAGCGTTTCTGATCTATTTTTAGATAATGGGCTAATAGTATATACCGAAGGCCGCATTAAAGATTCGAAATTAAAGTTCAAGGCAAAACCTTCTGATATTTTGAAAAATGCACCAATCATTGTTCTTGTTAACGGTGGGTCTGCATCTGCATCCGAGATCGTTGCTGGTGCCTTACAGGATCATGAGCGAGCTATTATCATGGGAGAACAGACTTTTGGTAAGGGTTCGGTTCAAACTATCTTACCCATGAATGATGAAGCTGCACTTAAATTAACTACCGCACGTTATTTCACGCCTTCCGGCCGTTCAATTCAGGCAGAAGGTATCAAGCCAGATATCATCATTGAAAATATTCGCGTTGACAGTATTACTGATACTACAACCGGACAAATAAAAGAAGCCGATTTGAGTGGCCATCTGGATAATGGTGATCAGGAAAAAACTGAAATAGAGGAAACTTCAGACAAAAATGATAAGAAAGTAGATAAAGATAAAAAGGAACCTTCTCTTGCAGAAACGGACTATCAACTCTATGAAGCATTGAATGTATTGAAGGGTCTGGCAATTCATTTAAAGAAAATTGGATAACTGTTAGTGCATAGGGACATACTGTATTTAAAAGGTAAATATTTTCTTTTTATTCTCGTTTATTTATTTCTAATACCTGTTCAAACATCTGCTGAACAGAGTTTAAAACCAACCATCTCCATTATTATCGATGACCTGGGATATACACTGGAAGAAGACCTGCGTGCACTATCACTGCCGGGGCCGGTTGCCTATGCAATACTGCCTCACGCCCCGCACACAAAAAGAATCTCGTTAATCGCAACCCAAAGAGGCAAAGATATTTTATTACATCAACCTATGCAAGCAATGGAAAAAAACCAGTACCTTGGCCCAGGTGCATTAACATTAAATATGACACGCGAGGAATTTCTAAAAACGTTGAATATTAATATGAGTAATGTACCCAATCTGATTGGTATTAATAATCATATGGGCAGTCTGTTAACCCGTCATCCCGGCCACATGCAATGGCTCATGGATACTATCAAATCCAGTGGACAATTTTATGTTGATAGTTTAACCAGTAACTACAGTGTCGCTGCTAAAATTGCTAAAAAAAATAATATTCCTTACTTAACACGCGATGTATTCCTGGATAACAGGCAAAACCCTGAATACATACTTAATCAGTTTAAGGAGCTGGTCAAAGTTGCAAAACGGAAGGGATCTGCGTTGGGCATTGGTCACCCCCATCCTTCTACTGTTGAAGTCTTATCACAGGTTTTACACAACGTAGATAAATATGGTGTACAGTTAATAGGTTTAAAATCACTAATAATCAAACAAAAAAACAGAAAACAATATGCACAAGGTCCTCGTTCCTCTGGCACAGGGTTGTGAAGAACTCGAAGCTGTAACGATTATTGATTTATTGCGTCGTGCAGAGATCGAGGTTGTCACAGCCGGCCTCGATAACAGTCCTGTTACAGCCAGTCGGGGTACAGTAATCAAGCCGGATACCGATCTGGATACTGCACTAACAGAAGACTACGATATGGTCGTTCTACCTGGCGGTTTGCCTGGTGCAGACCATCTTGATAATGATCAACGAATTAAAGATATATTAGTCAAAATGGCCAATAGTGAAAAATTTACTGCGGCAATCTGTGCTGCACCCAAGGTTTTGGCTAATGCCGGAATTCTTGATGGTAAAAAAGCTACCAGCTACCCTAGTTTTCTTGACGATGCAGAAAATGTTGACGTCTCCGGTGATGCAGTGGTCAAAGATGGAAAAATCATTACATCTCGTGGCCCAGGCACGGCAATGGATTTTGCGTTAACATTAATTGAAACTCTGGTTGGAAAAGAAAAAAGAGATGAGGTAGAAAAAGGATTAGTTAGATAATCTTTAATTTATTAAAACTTGGTTTTACTTCTCTTGCCAGGAAAGATACAACAACATCATCCCTGCAAACCCTAACAACCACGAAACAATAGGTACAGAGGCTAAAGTACCATGAGTTGTATTATCCAGTGCATAGATTATAGATGATGATAACAGAAAACCGGATCCGACAACTGCTAAAACGGTTCGTCTATTGTAAGTCTTCATCTCATTACGTAATTGATGTATTTCTTTTGACTTGTTTTCCATTTCTATTTTTCCCTCATGTAATCGATCCACGACATCGATAACACGGTTTGGCAGATCCGGTAAACGATCAACCAATTTTGGAATATTAATCCTTGCACCTTTAATCAATCCTTTTGCTCCTATTCGTTCTTCCATCCATCGTTCGCATTGAGGTCGTGCAGCTTTCCATAAATCCAGTTCCGGGTATAGTTGTCTGCCAATACCTTCGATATTGATGATCGTTTTTTGTAACATCACCAGTTGCGGCATGATCTCGACATTAAAACTGCGCGCTATTTGAAACAGTCGTTGCAACAATTCACCAAATGAAATCTCGCGCATCGGCCTATCAAGCAATGGCTCACAAACCGTACGTATTGCAGATTCAAATTCATCTAAACGAGTTCCTTTAGGTACCCACTCAGACTCTATATGCAGGGCTGCAACCCGATGATAATCCCGATTTAAAAATGCCATAAAATTATCAGCCAGATAGCGTTGATCAAACTCGGTAAGTGAACACATAATGCCAAAGTCGATTACTTTAACTGTTGCCGGTTTACCTGCCTCTGCCGGTACAACAAAAATATTGCCGGGATGCATATCTGCATGGAAAAAATTATCTCTAAAGACCTGAGTAAAAAAGACCTCTACGCCGTATTCAGCCAACCATCTTAAATCAATACCCGCCGTTTTAAGTGCATCAATGTCCCGGACTGAAATGCCGGTAACCCGTTCCATAGCAAGCACATTTCGACGCGTCAGCTCCCAATTTATTTCGGGAACAAAATACTGCTCTTCATTAATGAAGTTTCTTCTTAATTGAGATGCATTGGCAGCTTCCCTTTGCAGATCAAGTTCATTCAATAACGTTTTTTCAAACTCATCTACGACACCTGTAAACCGTAGTGCCTTGCCTTTTGGATAATATTTCTCTGCCTTTTCAGCCAACAAATGCAATAACCCTAAATCTTTACGAATCAACTGTTCGATATCCGGGCGAATAACCTTGATTATAAATTCCCGTCCATCTTTCAATACCGCACGGTGTACCTGGGCACCAGATGCCGAGGCCAGTGGTGTTTCATCAAATTCCAGAAATACCTCATCAAGATTACGTTCGTAAGCATCCTCAATAATCTTACGTGCAATCTTGCCGGAAAAAGGAGTGACATCGTCCTGTAATTTCGCAAACTCATTCGCGATATCTTCCGGCATCAGGTCACGTCGTGTTGAAAGGATTTGTCCCAGCTTTACATAAATAGGACCTAATTCTTCCAGCATTAAACGCATACGCCTCGCCCTGGGTTCTTTTGTCCGCCCAAACCAGTTCCACGGCAAGATAAAAAAGACAAAACGAAATGGACGAAATAGATGCGTTGCAAAGATAAATTCATCCAATCCATATTTTATGAAAGCTCGCTGGATAGCTAATAATCGAAGGATTTGACCCATATGTAACTTACTCTGCCATTCTATTTTTTATTTGTGACTCAATTTTATTCAGATGTTGGGTGAAACGATCAACATCTTCACGTAATTGTTCAACATCGTTGCAAAATTCCTCAACCAACAGGTCATCGGGTAACATTTCTATTTCAAAACGTAAATATTCACTCATATCCATCGTTAAAGTTTTTCCAGTATTGAAAATATATCGAGTTGAACCTCTAACTATTCTGCCTAGTTGATAAGCAGTTGTATCTCCAACCCATCTGGATAACGGCTCTTCAAGATCAATCTCCATTGACTGCATTATCTGCTGGAATTTTTGTGCCAAACTAACATCTCCAATAATCTGCATATCTGAAGGTAGTTCGGTCGAATTTTTACCCGAAGCAGCAATCATCATTATAAAATTTGAAGGCGTGCCTTTGATTAAGACATCAGGTTTTTCCTGATGATTTGTTTCTAATACTAATCCCTGCTCTGTTGGGAACATAAACAGGATTAATTTGGTATTTAAAAATTCAAATGCGATGATTTTATCTTTTAAATGTCCTAATGAAATCAAGGTTTCCTCATCTAATTGCAAGGTCCTATTAATTAGTTTCTCTAATTGTTTAACCCAGGTCGGATGTTTTTCTTTTTTGATCGTATTCATAATTTAAAGCCACGATGAATGGCGACAATTCCACCAGAAAGATTATGGTAATCAATTTTTTCAAAACCCGCTTCTTTCATCATCAATGATAAGGCTTTCTGATCAGGAAACATTCGGATTGACTCGACTAAATACTGATAACTTGCTTCATCCTTTGCAACCAGTTTTCCAAACTTTGGAATCATCCTGAAAGAATATTGATCATAGATTTTGTCCAGTATTGGTAAAACAACTTTTGAAAATTCGAGGATTAATAACTGTGAACCATATTTGAGTTTACTATACATTGAACGTAACGCAGTTTCCTTATCCGTCACATTGCGTAAGCCGAAAGCTATCGTAATACAATCAAAACTTTGATCATTGAAAGGCAACGCTTCCGCATTTGCCTGCACATAATTAATTCCTGTAATAATTCCTTTATTAATAAAACTATCTTGTCCCTGTTTTAACATTTTCTGATTGACGTCACATAAGGTTACCTGGCCTTCATCACCCAGTTTTTGATGAATGAGTCTGGCCATATCGCCTGTTCCACTGGCCACATCGAGCACATGATAATTTTCTCTAATGGCACATAAGTTAATAGCATGGCGTTTCCATAAACGATGTATACCAAATGACATTATGTCATTCATCAAATCATATTCAGTTGCGACTGAACTGAATACGTCTGTTACACGATGTGTCTTTTCACTTTTCGTGACTTTTTCAAAACCAAAATCTGTCGTCTGTTCAATCATTGTTTTTACGAACATGTCCTGCCTGTTTTAAGGCTTCAAGATAATCTGCCCAGTTTACTTCTTGTGCCTGACCTAATTCATATAAATATTCCCAGGTATATAAACCCGTGTTATGACCATCATCAAATATTAATTTAATGGCGTAGTTTCCAACAGGTTCTATTTCATTGATATTTACACTCTCCTTACCGATCTGTAAAACTTCCTGACCAGGACCATGTCCTTTTACGTCTGCCGATGGGGAAAAGACACGTAAATATTCACATGTTAGATTGAAATGCGCACCATCATTATATTCAATCTCCAGTAAACGGGATTTTTGGTGCAAGTTAATTGCAGTTGGATAAGGTTTAGCGTCAGGCATATTACCGATTAGTTTTTTTTACTATTCTACGCTTGAGTGATTAAGATTTATAGGACGAATAGTTAGATATATAAATATTAATAATTCTTTTTATATCTACATGAAACAAAACAAAATGATTTCGATATCTACAGAATATAACGGCTTAAATCCTCGTCTCCGACCAATTCATTTAGATGATCATTAACATAAGCAGCATCTATTGAGATAGACTCGCCTTCTTTTTCAGACGCTTCAAACGAAAGGGTTTCAAGTAATCTTTCCATGACAGTATGGAGCCGTCGTGCACCAATATTTTCGGTTGCTTCATTAACTTGCCAGGCTATTTCTGCAATGCGCTGTATACCATCTTCAGTAAAATTAATCTCAACACCTTCTGTTGCCATCAACACTGTATATTGTTCTGTTAAAGAGGCATCGGGTTCGGTAAGTATTCGTATAAAATCATCTGTTACCAGGGCACTTAATTCCACGCGTATCGGTAACCGCCCCTGTAGCTCCGGAATAAGATCAGAAGGTTTTGCCAGATGAAACGCCCCCGAAGCAATAAAAAGAATATGGTCCGTCTTTACCATCCCATACCTGGTTGAAACAGTACTACCTTCGACAAGTGGTAACAAATCACGTTGTACACCTTCGCGGGAAACATCCGGTCCACTGGTCTCTGAACGTCGTGTGACTTTATCCAGTTCATCCAGAAAAACAATACCGTGTTGCTCTACCCTTTCAATTGCCTTTGCCTTTATATCATCTTCGTTAACCAGTTTCGCAGCTTCTTCTTCAGCCAATAACTTTAGCGCATTTTTTACTTTTAATTTACGTGATTGTTTTCTACCTGACCCCATATTCTGAAACATACCCTGTAGCTGACTGGTCATTTCTTCCATCCCGGGAGGAGCCATAATCTCGACACCAATACTGGGGGCATTTAATTCTACTTCGATCTCTTTATCATCAAACTTGCCTTCAACGATCATTTGTTTAAATTTTTCGCGTGTAGAGTTAACGCCTGATTCATGATCATCTTCACCCATCATTCTTGCAGGCGGTAATAAGATATCCAGTACGCGTTCCAATGCCGACCTTTCTGCGTCATCCCGTACTTTGTCCATTTCGATCTCACGGGTCTGCTTTATCGCAACATCGGCTAAATCCCGAACTATCGATTCAACATCGCGTCCAACATAGCCTACCTCGGTAAATTTGGTTGCCTCGATTTTTATAAACGGGGCCTGGGCCAGCTTGGCAAGCCGCCTTGCTATTTCGGTTTTACCAACACCGGTTGGGCCAATCATTAATATATTTTTCGGGGTAATCTCATTACGGATCGATTCATCAACCTGGGCACGACGCCAGCGATTACGCAACGCGATCGCAACAGCCCGTTTAGCTGAATCTTGTCCTACGATATGTTTGTTTAATTCGGCAACAATAGCCTGTGGTGTTAAATCTGACATGAAATTCCATTAAATTTTTTAATTAGTATTCTATAACTCTTCAATTGTCAGAGAGGTATTTGTATAAATACAAATATCGGCAGCAATGCCCAAAGCCTTCTCAACAATTTCACGTGCACCTAAATCTGTATTCTCCAGCAATGCCAGCGCAGCAGATTTAGCAAAATGACCACCTGAACCTATAGCCATAATATTATCTTCCGGTTCGATAACATCGCCGTTTCCGGAAATAATTAATGACGTCGATTTATCAGCCACACAAAGCATGGCCTCTAATCGTCTGAGCATTCGATCTGTACGCCAATCTTTGGCTAATTCGACAGCCGAACGCATCAAATTACCCTGATGTTTTTGTAACTTGGCTTCAAACCGTTCAAATAATGTAAAAGCATCGGCAGTACCACCTGCAAAACCAGCCAGAATTTCATCATTAAATAAACGGCGCACCTTGCGTGCATTACCCTTCATTACCGTATCGCCCAGCGAAACCTGGCCATCACCACCAATGACTACATTATCATCGCGTCTGACAGACAGTATTGTTGTGCCACTAAATTGTTCCAATATTTCTCTCCAAACCGGGAAGCGGGATTGTACCTGAGCCTACATATAGACTTAAGTAATTTACCCGCAACTATCCTAATCCGATTTTTTTCTATGCGCTCGTGGATGTGCTTTATCATAAACTTGGGCCAAATGTTGAAAATCCAAGTGGGTATAGACCTGAGTGGTACTAATATCGGTGTGACCAAGTAATTCCTGCACGGCGCGTAAATCTCCGCTGGATTCTAACATATGACTGGCAAATGAATGACGTAACATGTGTGGATGAACATGGGTCGGCAAACCCTGCTTGACAGCCCATTGTTTTAACCGTTGTTGTACAGAACGGGGACTAATACGTTTACCACGGTTGCTGACAAATAATGCCTGTTCTTCCCCTGCAGCAATCGATCGCCTGTTTTTTAACCAATTTTTTATTGCCTCAATGGCATGTTGGCCTACCGGTATACTTCTTGTTTTTTTCCCCTTACCGGTCACCGTTAAAATACGATCATTAAAATCAATATCATTGATATCGAGACTAACCAGTTCGGATAATCTCAGACCGGAAGAATAAATTAACTCAAGCATCGCCTTGTCACGAACCGCAAGATTATTATTGCCTTCAATTTCAACTAACTGTGTCGTTTGATCAACATCCAGCACCTTTGGCAGTTTTCGGGAAGTCTTTGGAGCAGTAATACCTTCAGCAGGATTATTCTTAACCTTACCCTGATCAAGCAAATACCGGAAAAAAGCACGAATCGCAGAAAGATTACGTTGTAACGATCGACCACCTATTCCCTGTCGATGACGTGCAGCTACAAAACCTCTTAGTAAGCGTCCATTTAAATCAGACCATCTTTCAATTTCATTTTTATCACAATAATCCTGTAAATAAGATAAATCACGCTGATAGGCATTACATGTATGTACTGACAAGTGATGTAAGGTTTTTAAGAATGCTTCGAGTAAAAGCGTCTCAGTAGACTGCATATTAAGTTAAAAGCTTATATGAATCGGTATCAATCTTCTTTAATCCAGGGCTTTAGTATAAAACTTAATATTTCACCCAGATTAGCAAGCAATTCAACACCCATCCCCGGTTGAAATCGCTCTGCATCAAAACTGCCTATCGCCAGTATGCCACCCCAGCTCTCACCATGTAGTGGTACCATTACAGAAGAGGCAATATCATCACCATCATCACCGAATAGAAAAACCTGCTGTTGGCGCTTCATTCGTCCACTTAATGGCATACGTTTTTCAATTATACTTTTAAATAAAGATTGCTCCTGTATGTCTTTACCGGAAAATTCTTCAGTTGGAAATGAATCGACAAAAGCCGGATCCGCAAATAACTTTACCACCACACGATCTGCATGAAAATTTTTCTTCAGGTTTTCATACATTGTTTTAAAGATATCTTTTGGTTCATCTGCCTCCATTAACGTCAGGGCCAATTGATGCATGCGTCTGGCTAATTCTTCATTCTGTCTCGCAATTTCAATCAGCTCATGTAAACGTTTACGAGTTTGCTGATTTTGTTCACGTAATACCGCAACCTGTTTTTCAACTAATGAAATTGCAGCCCCTCTCTCATGCGGAATCTGTAATTCTGCAAGAATAGATGGGTGTTTATTGAAAAAATCCGGATTATTCTGAAGGTATTCAGCAACATTTTCTTCAGAAATTATGTTCGTTTCCAGATTTTCTTCCTGTGCGCTCATAATTCTATCTTCCCCTCAAATACGGTTATGGCAGGTCCAGTCATAAATACCGGCTGACCTTCTCCTGACCATTCTAATATTAAATGCCCCCCACGTAATTCAGCGTCTATTTTCCCTTCCAAATACCCCTGCTGGCAAGCAATAACCATCGCCGCACAAGCTCCACTGCCACAGGCTAATGTTTCCCCTGAGCCCCGTTCATAAACACGTAATTTAAACGCCTTTTTATTCAATACCTGGATAAATCCGACATTCACACTCTCAGGAAACAAATCTTTACTTTGTAATTCAGCCCCTATTCTTTCGACTTCAACCCGATCGACGTCAGGCACATTGATTACCGCATGCGGATTACCCATCGATAATGCTCCAAACTCGACCATTCCATCCGATAGTTCAATCTGATAGTGCTCTGACCGCTCGGAATAGCGTAATGGAATATCTTCAGGTTCGAAGACGGGTATACCCATATTGACTGTCACCCTTTGATCGTCATCAATTTGCAACACCAGTATTCCCTCACCAGTATCCGCGATAATCTCACTTTTGCTTATTATTCCTTTCTGTCGCAAATAAATAGCGACACATCTGGCCCCGTTCCCACATTGGCTAACTTCACCGCCATCAGCATTAAATATTCGATAACGAACATCTGTCTGTTCGTCAACCGGTGGTTCCAATAGCAAGACCTGATCGCAACCTATACCAAAATGCCGGTCTGCAATATGTCTGACCTGTTCCCGAGAGAGATTGATCTGGTTGCTAAAAGTATCAAAAACGACAAAATCATTTCCGATACCATGCATTTTCGTAAAGTGATATTCCATGGGTGTAGATTACCGCCAATCGACAGGAAGGCAAAGCAAACTGTGAACAACGACAGCGTTTTAAGCAAACAGCAATTTACAAGCTTGTTTTATTTTAATCGGCCACATTAACAGTATCAGGGATGTGTAATGTTGACGTTGGAAAGGCACACTCAGCATCATGGGATTCTATGATATCAATAATTTTTAACATGACATCCTGTTTGACTTCGTGAAACTCAATCCAGTTGGTCGTTTTAGTAAAGGTATAGATGAAGAAATCCAGTGACGACGGGGCAAATTCATTAAAATTTACGATCAAGGTCTGGTTAGTATCGATGTCTTCATGATCCTGCAGCATTTTTTTAACATCTGCAATTATATCCCTCATCTTATTAACATCGTCATAACGGATACCGATTGTTTCCTTGATACGACGATTAGACATACGCGATGGGTTTTCCACAGAGATACTGGTAAAGACAGCATTAGGTACATAAAGTGGGCGTTTCTCAAATGTACGAACGGTTGTTAGTCGCCAACCAATCTTTTCTACAGTCCCTTCGATTTCCTGATCAGGCGACCTTACCCAATCTCCAACATCAAACGGTCGATCCATATAGATCATTAAACCACCAAAAAAATTGGCTAATAAATCCCTGGCTGCAAAACCAACTGCAATACCACCAATACCACCAAATGCCAATACACCGGATATACTGTAACCTAATGTTTGTAGAATAACCAAGGCACTGGTAATGATGACAGATATGCGAAGTAGTTTAGCAATTGCATCAGCTGTCGTTTCATCAAACTCTTCACCAGCAATCTTTTTCTTCTCAATAATATTTTCTTCAGCCCGGCCAATGAAACGAACCAGGAACCAACTAATCGCTACAATTACACCAACATCCCTGATCGGATCGATTGCCTGAAATATTACGGCATCCGCTTCTGCTTTAATAATGTCCGCAGCAAAGCAAAGACCAATTATCCAGATTAAAAAATAAAGTGGCTTTCTTGCAGCATCGAATAGAGCATCATCCCAATAAGTACTGGTTCGTTGTAGTTTAAGTACAACCTTTTTCAGTATTCGTTTTAATATCCAGTTTAGTAAAGCAGTAAAAAAAACTACGATAAATACCTGAACCACCCAGGTCTCTTCACCAAAAAAACTTAATGCTTCTTTTAATATCTGATTTATATCCATTGAACTAACCTTAAGTTAATAAACTACTGAAACCTTATATCCCTGTTTTTCAAGTAATGATAAAACACCACCTTCTCCACTAAGATGCATAGCGCCTATTGCAATAAAAGATTTACCTTTTTCCAGAGTCGGTTGCATACGTTTTACCATCGTAATATTTCTATCCGTAATTAGTTTTTTCATCAGTTTCTTATAAACCGGTTCCTCGATAGTCGAAAAACGCTGGGTATGATTATATAAACCGCCAAGATCCTGTTTCAAATAAAACTCTTTCAATACTTCAAAATCCTGCCTTACGACATCATAATGGCAGACTGTATCTGTTAATAGTTTTACCTGCTCGTCTATAGTTAATTCGTTAAAGATATCTCCCTGTTCCTTTAATGACTCCAAACCTGATACAGAAGCTCCATTTTGCTGAGCTATAGATAATAATACGAGATCCAGGGCTGCCCCCTGATCAGGCGGATAATTCATCATTAAAAATGCGGCCCAGGGTTTCATAACAGAAACCGAATCGCTGCCTAAAAAATAAGAAGAAAGAATTTCTATAGTTTTATTGTAAATCGATTCATCAATATACTCTGACAATTTTCGTCCATCGTTAAAAAACATCAATTGAGATAATAACAACATTTGCTCTGCATCAGGCAAGGCTTCCATAACAAATTGATCTGATTCATGTAAAGCCTCATCGACAACATTGGGTAATGTTGTCACTTCAGGATCAGAAACATGTATTGTTCCAAATACATAGTTAGAGTTATTTTCCCCCTTACTAACTTTCCAAAGAAGCCCTTTCGAATAACGTAATTCCTGTTTTACCCCTGTTCCTTCAACCAGGGGTTCACATTGGCTTGAAATCAATTCTTTTGCTTGTACAAAAGAGTTGATTGATAAACTAATTAATAAAAAATAAAGTGACAGTCTAGATTGCATCATCACCCAGATTTAATTCCGGTTCCTTTTCGAGTCTTGAAACTACTTCGGATCGTTGTTTCCATAATCCGGTTTGTTTTAATTTATCTAATGACATATTAAATTGCCCATGCATTCTAATTAGTCTGGACTGAGATTCAATATTGTCTTTAATATCCGCTTTTTCAAGGATTGCCACGGCACCAGGTTGATTATTACATGCTAATACCATATCACAGCCCGCATTAAGTGCCGCTTCTGCCCGTTGCGGATAATCACCCATAACTTCGGCCCCGGCCATACTCAAATCATCACTAAAGATTGTGCCTTGATAACCCATTTGTTTTCGCAGGATATGCTTTAACCAGACAGCTGAAAAACCTGCCGGTTTATCGTCAATCTCCGTATATATAACATGAGCTGGCATCAAACCCGACAATCCGCTATTTATCATCCTTTCAAACGGGATGAGATCATGCATCTTGATATCTTCAAAAGAACGGCGATCATAAGGAATTGCAACATGTGAATCCTCAACTACAGAACCGTGGCCAGGAAAATGTTTGCCGACCGCTGTCATTCCTGCTTCTTTCATACCTCTGATATAAACTTTGGCAAGTAAACTGATTTGTTCAGGATCAGTATGAAATGCTCGATCGCCTATAACCTGACTGGTTTTACCACCAACATCCAGGACAGGAGCAAAACTAAGATCGATGCCCGTTGCTAATAATTCTGCTGCCATCAACCATCCTGCCTGCTCTGCTACCGTTTTTGCATCTTCAGATAATAAACAACCAATTAATTCACATGCTGGTAACCGGCTGAAACCTTCCCGGAACCGTTGCACACGTCCGCCTTCATGATCAACTGCGATAAGTAAATGAGGTTGCCGTAATTCATGTATAGACGCCGTCAATGCCTCTAATTGTTCCGGGGACTCATAATTACGTGTAAATAAAATAACGCCACCAATATGCGGATGCATTAACATTTCACGTTCATCATCTTCCAATTGCAGACCGCGGAGGTCACACATAATCGGGCCTAATGACATTTTTTTAATCACCGGAATCAGATCCTGTTAAATAATTTATCGCTATCCATTTCACGAATGTCCATTTTGTCTCTTAGCTTATCGCCTAATAAATTAATGCATAATACTAAAGTCAGGATAGCAAAACCGGGAGCCAAAACCATATGTGGCGCTACTAACATATAGTTAGTTCCATCACGAATCATACTGCCCCAGGATGCAACAGGTGGTTGCACACCCAAACCAAGAAATGACAAGCTAGCTTCGGCAATTACAACCCCGGCAAATGAAAATGTTGCTTCAACAATTAACGGGGCCAATATTAAGGGCAGGATATGCTGAAAAATAACAGTTATTCCTGAACTGCCTAATGCTATTGCAGCAGTAATATGGTCTCGATCTTTTATTGACAAGGTTTGCACTCGCGCCAGGCGAGCAAACCCTACCCAACTGACTATCGATAATGCGATTACAGCATTGAAAAGTCCGGGCCCCAACAACCCGGCTAATGCGATAGCTAATAAAATACCGGGGAAAGCAATAAAAAGATCAATAATAATGATTAAACACCTATCCCATATCCCTCCTAACCAGGCCCCCATTACGCCTAACAAGGTGCCGACAACAAATGAGATACTGACAACAATAACTGCAACGCTTAATGATGTTCGTGCGCCCATAATAAGACGGGCACCGATAGAACGACCAAGATCATCATGCCCCAACCAATTCTCGAAATTTGGCATAACTAATATCTTTTCCAAAATGATTAAGTCCGGGTAGATTGGAAGTATTGGACCAAGTAATGCCAATATTAGCCATATAAGTAATATAAATACCGGTATAGAAATAAAACTTTTCATTACTCAAGTCTGACTCTTGGATCCAGTACTGAATAAGTAATATCAGTAATTAAATTAACGACAACATAAACAAAACTGATTAACAGTACACAGGCTTGTACAACCGGGTAGTCACGTTTTTGAATCGATTCGATCAATAACTGTCCAATTCCTGGCCAGGAAAATATCGTTTCGGTAATCACGGCCCCTGCCAGCAATGCACCAAGTTGCATACCAAGAATCGTAATAACTGGTAAAGCGGCATTACGTAATGCATGTAAAATTAAAACATGAAATTCAGATAAACCACGTGCCCTGGCAGCACGGATATAATCTTCTTCCAGTACTTCCAACATAGAAGCCCGTACCATTCGGGAAAGTATCGCTGCCAAGGCTGTACCCAATGTAATCGCAGGCAAAACTAATGATGCTAAACCATCTTTTCCACTAACCGGAAACCAGCCTAAACTTAAACTAAATATAATGATTAACAATGGCCCCATAACAAAATTAGGGATCGACACACCTAGCATGGCAGTAACCATAGCCAATCGATCCCAAATCGAGTTTTTATAAAGTGCTGCTAATATTCCTAGTGGTAAGGCAATAATGATAGCGATAATAAGACTGGCAACACTCAACACGACTGTCGCTGGAACATGATCTATTAACAACTGGCTGACTGACTGCCTGGAGTGCAGTGATTGACCAAAATCCAATTGAATTATTCCTGCCAGATATTGCCACCATTGTTGTAGCAGCGGTAAATCGAGTCCCAATGCATGATGTAATGCATCACGATCTGCAGGTCGTGCTGTTTCGCCTAACATGACTTCTACCGGATCGCCCGGTACGATATGTATTAAAAGAAATACAATAGTCGTAATGCCAAATAGAACTAAAATGGCACTGAGTAAACGTTTGATTAAGTATTCCAAATACACAATTTTTAAAAATCCTGGTTCATATCAATCCCCAATTAGGGCTACAATTACCATAATAACTCAAGAAGAGTTTATAAGATTTGGGTTAGAATTATGTACAAATTTGATAATAATAATGAAGAAGATACGGAATCTGATAAATCGTTAGCTATGTCAATAAATGAAACCAGTCAGGATGTACTTAGCATCGTCGTACGCTTATGTGGCTTGACCTTGTTATTTATAGGTATGTGGATAGCAATACAGGTATTCCAGGAAGCCATTTCATTATATCGTGATCCGACCAATATTGAGCGTATTGCGAAAGCTATCGAAGAAGGCTCCAATATAGATAAAAGCATCGCACCAATCCGGGATAGTATTTTAGGAGAAGATGAAGAACAGACAGAAAACAAATCTGAATCAAACCCTGAAGGTTTTAGAATTTCCTACTTCATTGCCTGGGTAGTTGATTTACTACTACTCTTACTACTCGCACGCATCGCCATTATGGCAGTTAAAACCGGTGGCGAACTTGCTTTATATGATGCTCAGGTTAAACGACTAGCGAGACAAATTGTAAATGCAAGAAAAAAAGAATAATTCAAAGTTCAACAAACAAGCCAAAGCGGATAACCTTAATTTCATAAACTACAAAGAGTAGACGATGAAACTAATAATTTTTGGGGCTACAGGTACAATTGGGTCTCAGGTTGTAGAGAAATCTTTAGCACAAGGACATCAGGTAACTGCATTCGCACGTAACCTATCAACATTAAATATGGAACACCCAAATCTCATGCTAACAGCTGGAGATGTCTTAAATAAGGATTTAGTAACCAATACTATTAAGGATCATGATGCCGTAATTATTACTCTTGGAGCAGGAATAAAGGGAAATGTCCGTTCTGCTGGAACAAAGAATATTATTGAAGGAATGAAGCAGCATGGGATACGACGAGTAGTTTGCCTCTCAACACTTGGTGCGGGAGATAGCCACGATACACTTAATTTCTTCTGGAAGTATATAATGTTTGGACTATTGCTTCGCCAAGCTTTGGCAGACCACGAAGCACAAGAGGAAGTAATTAAAAATAGTAACCTCGATTGGATCATCGTAAGACCTGCAGCATTTACTGATGGGCCTGCAACCGGGACTTATAAGCATGGAGAACTAGATTCCGGGAAAAATCTGAAATTAAAAGTTTCCCGTAATGACATTGCAGATTTTATTATTAAATGTCTTAACGATAATACTTATTTACATAAAACACCCGGATTATCCTACTAATAACTAATTGATGTCTGCTTCCGGACGAAAACAGATATTTTAAATATTTTATCTATCCGTTGTACTTGCTGGTCGGTCTGTAATTCTATCCGTTGTCCTGTCTCTTTTTTGTTGCATAAATCGACGTCTTTCTTCTTTAGACATATTTCTTAGTCGTTCTCTTAAAGCCTTACGTTCTTCCTCAGGTAAACTCTGCATATATTCACGCATCTTCTTGCGTTTGTTTTTTATCTTCTTACGAAAAGCCTTACGTTCTTCCGGTGACATGCTTTGAAACTTTTCTCTAAGTTCCCTGCGTTTTTCTTCAGGTAAATTCTTAAACCAGGACTGCCTGTTCCTGATTCTTTGCTGCTGTTCCGGTGATAATTCCTGAAACCGTTGAAAACGATCCCTTATCTTCTGTTTCTGATCTGAATCCATGGATTGCCAGCGCTGCATGCGTTGTTTGGCCTTTTCGCGTTGTTCATCGGACATCTGATCCCAACGGCTGGCGCCTCTTTGTAATCGCTGCTGACGTTTGGCAGGCAATTCATCCCAACTGTCCTTAAAATCCTTCAACAGATTTTGTTCATCTGCTGATAATGAATCCCAGGCGACACCTTCTTCGGCAAATATATTTGCTGAAAATAGAAAACAAAATAATAAAATTATCGTTAATCTAATTTTCATTTTCAGCCTCAATAACCGTTTCAATTAATGATTCAATTTCATCATCTTCTAAATCAGCAGGATCAATCCATTCACCTTCTTCTGTTTCCCATTCACCCAGAAACTCCAAAAACTCTATCGTTGGGTTGTTATCCTCTGTTACTTGTTGTTCTGCAAATAAGAGTGAATATGAACAAAATAACAACATGGCACAGGGTTTAACCAAATAATGCTTCATCTTCGAGCCATTCATAAAATTCCAGATCTTCGTATAACTCCAGGTTATCGGAAGATGAGATTAGATCCAGATCATCAATTGGTGTCATCTGTGAGGTATCAGGTGAATTCAATAGAATCATTATTGCAAAGACCATAACACAAGCTGTTGCTAAAGCGCCTGACATAAGACCAAACCAGTTAAGTGATCTATCCTCAGTCTGTTCTATAGCTCGACTACGAACTTGTCGAATTCTGGACAAGGTTTGTGCATCCAGACTGTCAACACTATCATCCAGCGTCTGTTTGATATTTACAGCTAATTTGTCTTTGTCATGTTTATTCATAATAAAATTATTACCAATGCTCACCCAGTTTCTCTCGTAAGCTGTGTATTGCTCTTGAGTAATGCGTTTTGACACTTCCGCTTGAACATTTCATCGCCCTTGCTGTTTCATCAACACTATACCCTTCCCATATCCTTAATAAAAACGCCTGCTGTTGACGTAACGGTAATTCATGTAATGCATGATCCAGTTCATCGATTCGTTTATCTGCCTGCAATAATTGTTCGGGTGTTCTTGCGCTTTCATCTTCAGCCGATTGTACAAGATCTTCCTGTTCGCCATCTTTACTGCCAAACCAGATACGAAATTTATTTCTAACCTGATTACGTCGATACCAATCATTGATTCGACTTTGCAATATGGTTGTAAACAATGGCCCCCATTCACTGGGATTACGTTGTGCATATTTCTCTACCAGTTTAAACATGGCATCCTGCAAAATGTCCAATGCCTCATCCCGATTGCCGGTCGCGATCATCGCCATACGATAAGCCCGCTTTTCAACACTGGCAAGAAAGGTATCCAGTTCACGCCGAGATTCCAGTGTTTATCCCCTTTTATAAAAACTCTCAAGAAAATGAAATTCATCTTATAACTAACGTAGCCAGACACTTCCGGCTACGTCATTATCGAATGATTAACGGGTTCGGGCAACGCGTGCACGTCGTTGATTAACATTTGCACGGTCACGAACATTTTCCCTTCTGTCCCTGACATCTTCCCGACGATCACGAACATCTTCCCGGCGGTCAGCAATATCTTCCCTCCTGTCTCTCACATCTTCACGTCGATCACGAACATCTTCCCTTCTATCCTGATACCATTCCCTTGTACCCGGCTCGTAATTTGTTCGTGCATCCCGGATATCTTCTCGACGATCGCGAATATCTTCACGTCGATCAGCCACATCCTCGCGACGATCTCTTATATCTTCGCGTCGATCAGCACGATCCTCCCGACGGTCGCGAATATCCTCACGTTCGTCACGATTCAACCGACCATCGCCGTCATCATCAAAACGCTCAATTCGATTCTCGCGTCTAATTTCACGAACAGCTTGTCGTTCATCCTGACTCAATCGCCCGTCACCATCTGTATCAGCACGTTCAAATCTTTCTGCTCGAGTCAGACGATCTGTATCTGTTGATTCATCATCTTCGGCGATTACTGGTGAGCTAAGTGCAACACCTAATAGCAATATGCTTATTTTTTTTAAATTCTGTACTTGCATTGTTGTTATCCTCCTTACGGATATTCTGATTACAACTCTACTAACGCATGGGGTATCATTCGGTTGACAAAACAATTAAAAATGAAAGCCGGACTCAGTGTTGAAGAAACGGTTGAACAAATTAATGAACTTGAGGAGGAAATCCAAAAACAGGCCCCAACTGTTAAATGGTGTTTCATGGAACCGGATACTAAAATTTAATAATTGATGAAGATCGTTTTATACATTGTAATAGGGTTGATAGTTGGCAGCATAGGTGGCTTTGGTGCTGGCATTATTGCCTTCCCCTATTTATTTCCTCCTCCACCTGTTAATGAACAGGTTGCTGATAAGGAAACCAAACAAGTTGTTGCGACCGGGCAATTTATTCATGCAGATCCCTCTGACCCGGTACACTTTGGTGAAGGTGGTGTAACAATTTATAAAGACTTATTACATCTCGAAGCTAACTTTAAGGTCGGTCCCGGCCCCAAGTATCATGTCTACCTTGTTCCTGATGGAAATATTACTCCGGATACCGATGTACAAAACACCATGTATGTCGATCTTGGCAGGTTAAAGGCATTTGAAGGTAGTCAGAATTATCCAATCCCCGAAGGGGTTAATTTAAGCAAATACCAATCCACTGTTGTCTGGTGTGAACAATTCAATGTTTTGATCTCGCCAGCAACGCTAGATTTCAAAAATTAATTTATTAACACTGCAGCGCCCTGAACCTGACCCGAACGTAATTGTTCCAGAGCCTTATTCGCATCACTTAAAGGAAACGTCTGTGTTTCAGTCTTGACGGATATTTTATCCATCAGTTTTAAAAACTCTTCACCATCCCTGCGTGTTAAATTGGCTACCGATTTAACCGTTCGTTCCCCCCAAAGTATATCGTAGGGAAAACCTGGTATATCACTCATATGAATTCCGGCACAAACAACAATACCGCCTTTCTTGACTGCTTTTAGTGCTAATGGAACCAGTTCTCCTACAGGGGCATATAAAATAGCAGCATCTAATGGAACAGGTGCAGGCTTATTTGAATCACCTGCCCATTTTGCACCGAGTTGTTTAGCAAAGTTTTGGGCTTCTGCATCTCTAGGACTGGTAAACGCGTAGACTTCTTTTCCCTGTTGAATCGCTACCTGCGTAATAATATGTGCCGCTGCACCGAAACCATAGATACCAAGCCGTTGACTATCATTCGTCATTTTGTACGAGCGATAACCAATTAAACCGGCACAAAGCAAAGGTGCAACTTCAACATCATTCATCGCATTATTTAGAGGAAAAACAAAATGTTGATTTGCGATCGTGTATTCGGCAAATCCACCATCAATGTGATAACCGGTAAAGGATGCACTATTACACAGGTTTTCATTGTTACTTAAACAATACTCACATTTACCACAGGTAAAACCTAACCAGGGCACACCAACACGGTCACCCGTTTTTAAATCGTTAACTTCGTCTCCACAAGAAACCACATGACCAACTATTTCGTGGCCAGGGATCAAAGGCAGTTTGGGTTGCTTGAGATCACCGTCACAGACATGTAGATCGGTTCGACAAACCGCACATGCAGAGATTTTAATTAAAACATCCTGTGTTCCAGGTTCGGGGATAGGACATTCATCAAGGACAAGAGGTTTGCCCTGTTCATGTAAGCGCATTGCTTTCATTAGAGCTTAATAATATTTCGTTATACTGTTAAGATGATATATATATCTTTATCAAGATCAAAGGGCTTTCAATTTCTGGTACAAATTAACTGACTGCCCTAATTAGGTGACATTTTAAAAGGTATGAATATGGCTTCAGAAAATAACTCAAATGATATGCGGGACAAGGGTCGAGTCCAGGCCATGATCGATATTTCGACCTATATTGATAACAAAAAACTCGATACCTATATGCGTAATTTGTCCTGTAGCGGGATTATGATTGTTGATGACCCTGATACAGACTATGAACCTGGTCGGGAATGTAAGATAGCGATACCTCTGGATGAATCAAGAAGCATAGAACTGGATGCAAAAATTGTATGGCGAAAAGATGGTCTGGTTGGACTCAATTTTCCCAACATAGATGAATCAGCATCATCAAATTTAAATCAATTAATATTGAGACAAATCAATAATCCATCCAGCTAGTAACATTATTTAATATCTTTGTTCATCATATGGTTTGCCGCTTGTATAAATGATGACATCCAACACGCTCAAACGCTGTTTCCAGTCGGTAGACTTTTGCTTCTCTATTCATCCTCAATTATGACCTGCATCCCTGTTTCAACTATATTAAATAATTCAATCATGTCTTCGTTTTGCATACGTATACAGCCACGCGATCCGGGCTTACCCATTTCTACATCATCCGGGGCACCATGGATATAGATGTAACGATCATGACTATCGACACTACCACCTTTATTCTTCCCTTCTTCAGTACCGCTTAACCAGAGTATGCGTGTTAGTATCCAGTCCCTTTCCGGGTGCAATTCTCGCAATGCCGGCTCATAGATTTCACCAGTAGGTATCCGGCCGACAAAAACAGAATTAATTTCACAGCCTTCACCAATTTTCTCGGAAATTATATGCGCACCACGTGGTGTACATTCACTGTCCATGGCTTCACCTACACCATTTTTCGCTGTTGATATGGAATATTTTTTTAATTGTTTATTATCTTCAAACAATATCAATGTTTGATCATTAATTGAAACTTCTATGTGCATAATAATTAGTGAATTATTCTCTTTACATTATTTAATGAATCAAAATTACCATCCATATCGGGGGCATAGCCCTGTATATCATCACGCATCGCCAATACATTATCTTCATACCATAATGGTACATAGGGAATCGTCTCAATTAAATACTTCTGCAAGTCTCGATAATAGTCTGCCTGTTTCGTTAATGATAATTCTGTTTCCGCTGACTCAATCAATAAATCAACATTGGCATCGATAAAACGTCCGCGGTTTGCGCCATTTGGCGGTACAGAACTACTATGAAAGACATAACGAAAGATATCCGGCATATTTAACCCCACCCAGGATAAGCTATAGAGTTGAAAACGACCCGCTTTGATATCCCCATAGAAAGTCCCCCAGTCATAACTTCTGATATCGACATCAATTCCTACATCTTTTAATTGTTGCTGGATAATTGTTGCCAAGCGAAGTCGAAAAGAATTATTTGACGTTTTATAGACCAGTTTCAATCGTTTTGTTTCATCATATCCCTGTTGTTTGAGTAACTCTCTTGACTTATCGGGATCAAAATCAATACCCGTTAAAGATGGATTACCCGCCCAGTGGTTGGGTGGTAATATGGCACCAGCAAGCCGCGCGGCTTCCCCCATAACATATTTGATAATCAATTGGCGATCGATGGCATGGGCAATAGCTTGTCTAATATTTAAATTACCTGTTTTCCTGTCTTCAAGATTAAAACCAATATAGGTAAATGTGTTTCCCTGTTTACGTTTTACAATAATCGATTGCTTATCATCCAGCCATTTAACGATTTCAGGTGGAATATTACCTTGCAGTAAATCGATCTCTCCACGTAACAACTTTAATACCCGTACAGTGGGATCTTTTAAAGTAATAAATTTAAAGAGTTGGTTATCATCAAGACGTAGTAAATGTATTTGATCATCATCTTGCCATTCAGCAAAGCGCATTGGACCGCTACCGATAGGTTGGCGGCTAAAATCATGTCCATCTGAAATTAATTTACCGGGCAAAATACCGATAACCAATCGACCAGGGAAAAGGGGATCGGGTTGGGATAACTTAAAATCGATCGTATTGTCATCAATGACTTCCATAGTATCAATCATCTGCACAGAACCACGGTGCGGAGAAATTGTTGTAGTATCTAATACTGTTTCGTAGGTTTTTTTGACATCGTTTGCTGTTAGTTCCGAACCATCATGAAATGTTCTGAATTTATCTAATAAATAAAAACGATAATGATCCGGTGCCAGTTGTTCCCAGCGGGCAAGATCAGGCACCACCTGGAATTGTTCGTCAAAATCGATCAGGCTTTTATAGATTAAACGTGATAATCGATAGGACACAGCATCGGTGGCATAACGTGGATCAAGTGTGACTGGTGCGGTGTTTAGTCCAAAATTAATACTGCTTCGATCTAATTCAGTACAGGCATTAATAAAGATTAGACAACAAAAACTTAATAGAACCGCTAGTTTTTTCATTAACAATTTAATATAGCGCATGCATAGAGATTTTATTCTAAGACGAGGCGAAAATGCGCACAGCGGCGGAGTTTATATCTAATAAATGAGCAAGCGAGCACATTTTCAACGAAGTATGAGAATAAAATATCATGCATGCTACTTAATAAATAATGCAATAGATTCAACATGAGTAGTATGAGGGAACATATCCATCACACCGGCTTGTTTCAATTCAAACCCTCTTTCATGTACCAATATTCCTGCATCACGTGCTAATGTTGCCGGGTTACAAGAGACGTAAACAATTCGTTTTGTTTTGTTTAAATTGATTGCTGATAGTATCTCTTTGGCACCGGTTCGTGCGGGGTCGAGTAATATCTTGTCATACTCTTTATTCATAAACGGGTAAGGTTCTTCGACTTTAAATAGATCAGCAACATGAAATTCGACATTAGCAATATTATTTTTCTTTGCATTATTCCTTGCACGGTCAACCAAACCTTTATCACCTTCGGTACCAACAACTGTCTTTGCCTTACGTGCCAATGGTAAGGTAAAGTTCCCAACACCACAAAATAGATCCAGTATCTCTTCATCTTTTCCAGGTTCAAGTAATTCAATCGCCATATTGATCATAGATTTATTAATATCGATATTAATCTGGGTAAAGTCAGTTGGTTTAAAATAGATCCTTACATCATGATCCTGTAATTCATAAAATAAACCTTCATTGATATTATCATCAAGTCTATGAACACTGTCATAACCTTCCGGTTGTAAATAAATCCTGAAATTATGTTTCTGTTCAAACTCTGTTAATTGTTTTAAATCACTATCTGTTAAAGGCTTAAGATGACGAAAAACTAATGCTGTGCCGTTATCACTCACAGCCACCTCAATCTGTGGTATCTGATTATAGATAGAAAGGTTTTCTATTAACTGCTGTAGCTCCAGTAACTTAGTACCGATAGTCGGATGTAAGACTTTACATTCATCAATATCCGCAACAAATGGACTACGTTTTTCACGGAAACCAACCAGTACCTTTTCTTTTTTTATGACATGTTTAACTGCGAGTCGTGCTTTATGCCGATACCCAAACACTGAGCCGACTAATGGTGGCAAGACAGTTTCCGGTTCGACCTTGCCAAGATGATTAAATTGTTCCATTAGAACAGCTTGTTTATGTTGTAACTGTGCCTGTGGTTGCATATGTTGCAGACTACATCCACCACAATAACCAAAGTATTCACACTCCGGTTCATTGCGCGATCCATTCGATTTAATAATACTTCCCGTAACGCCTTCATCAAATTTTGAACGTTTACTGATATAGTTGAACTCAACTTGCTCATTAGCAAGTGCGCCATCAATGAATACTGTCTTGCCATCGATATGTGCAACACCCCGACCCTCATGTGATAAGGATTCTATTTCAGCAAGGAATAGACCTTGTGGGATCTTGTTACGACGACGTCTACCCATAGATAAATAAACTAGATTTAGCCTTGCCAGGCATCGAGAAATTCTTTCAAGTGTGGCTTATTTTCACTTTTTAACATGTCACGGACTTGATCATTGGCATCCTGATATGCATTTTCAGTTAAACGACCACGTATTAATTCATAACGCAGATAAACGAGATAGGTATTTAATACATCCGTTTCGCAGTAATTACGTATTGCTTCTATTTCACCAGCAACAAAACAGTCCCACACCTTGTCACCACTCATCCCCATCTTGCCCGGGAAACCCAATATCGTTGCGATTTGATCCAATGGTGCTTTAGCAGTTGGCATATATCCCGATAACACATCCATTAAATCGGTATGGCGACTGTGAAAGCGCGATAAATAATTATTCCATTTAAAACTCTGATCATCATCACCATTCTCCCAATAGCGTTGTGCAACAACACCATGTAACAGCGAACGATAATGTAATACCGGCAGATCAAACCCACTACCGTTCCATGACACAATCGTTGGTGTGTAACGTTCAATGCCCTCAAAGAATCGATGAATGATTTCTTTTTCATCGGCATCGACATCACCCAAAGACCAGACTTTTAACGTATCGTTGGTTTTTAAGACAACAGATATCGCAACGATCTGATGCAGATGGAGTCTTAAAAATTCAGAATTGCCATCTGTCTCCTGCCGGCGATGACTGAACATTAATTCAGCTGCATCTTCGGCTTCCAGACCATCCAGATTATAAAGTTTTTTACCCGACTCAATATCCGGCACGGTTTCAATATCGAAAACTAGAATATTCATTTTTTAATAAAGGTCTTTAATCAGTCAGAAGCGAATATTAAGATTTTTGTCTATTTTGCATATATACGAAAATAAAACATGAAGAAACGGCTAATATAAAGTAGATAAAAAACTTGTAAATGTATCTAAGCCAAAATTCCTTATAAGTTGTACCATTGATTACAGATTGAAACCTTGAAACGTTAGCAACTCTATCGGCTAGATATTCTTGAGCTTCTTTATATGGCATATCATTTACTTTATTCCATTCAACTTGAGCGACGTAAATAGTACCGCCACTGAATATAAAATATTCAATAGAAGCTATAACTAACGCAGAAAGAAAACTAGCAATAAGTAAATTTCTTTTGTTATTTGTGATTCCCATATGTAATTGGTTGGAGTGTCTGCTTTGGGTCGTTAGCGGAAAAATTAACTCGGAAAAACATTCGTAGAAAGATAACGATCTCCACGATCACAGACAATCGAAACAATCACCGCATTTTCAACTTCATTAGATAACTGCAATGCGGCGGCCATTGCACCACCGGATGAGATACCGGCAAAGATGCCTTCCTGGGCACCGAGTTCTCGGGTGGTTTTTTCCGCGAGTTCCTGACCGACATCGATAATGCGATCGACACGAGGTGGTTCGTAAATCTTAGGTAAGTATTCTTCTGGCCACCGACGAATGCCGGGTATCTTGGCACCGTCTTCCGGCTGTACACCGATGATCTGAATATCCGGATTTACTTCTTTAAAAAAACGGGATGACCCCATGATCGTACCCGTCGTGCCCATTGAACTGACGAAGTGGGTAATTTTGCCATTGGTATCGCGCCAGATTTCCGGACCTGTTCCTTCATAATGTGAACGTGGGTTATCCGGGTTGGCAAATTGATCCAGAATACGTCCCTTACCATCGGCTTCCATTTCACGCGAGACATCGATCGCTTCTTCCATACTGCCTTCTTCTGATGTTAATACGATCTCGGCACCAAAGGCTTTCATCACTGCACGGCGTTCAAGACTCATACTTTCCGGCATAATTAAAATCATTTTATAGCCACGTATCGCTGCAGCCATTGCCAGGGCAATACCTGTATTACCACTGGTTGCTTCTATAAGTGTATCGCCCGGTTTAATCTCGCCTCTTTCTTCTGCATGTTTAATCATGCTAATCGCAGGTCGGTCTTTAACCGAACCTGCCGGATTATTACCTTCCAGTTTGGCAAGAATGATATTACTTGTATCGCCCGGTAAGCGTTGCAATCGAACTAATGGTGTATTACCGACATAGGATTCCAGCGTTGGAAAGTCGGGTAATGAATTGATATTGATATCTGCTTTTTTCGTACTCATTTTCAGGTACTCATAGCTCTCCCGTAATAACTGTTCTTGCAAATATTAAAGCATCTTCACGCCCGATCTTTGCAGGATAGTAATTTCGTCGTGTTCCAATTTCATCAAAGCCTGTATCTAAATATAGCTTTATTGCCGCAAAGTTGGATGGCCTGACTTCGAGAAATGTCATATTTGCATTATGGTCATGTGCAACCTCAAGTAAATGCATTAGTAATGTTCTACCAATACCAATAGATTGAAAATCCGGGTGTACACATAAGTTAAGTATATGCGATTCACCGACCGCGACTGACATCACGCCATAAGCAATTAACTGGTTATCGCGCTCCAGCACCCAACAACAATAACCCACGCGAAGACAGTCCTGAAAAATGGTCTTTGTCCATGGGAAATCATAGGCACGGGTTTCTATAGCCAATACATTTTGCAAGTCTTCTTCCTGCATTGGACGGACATAGAACTCTGCTTCCTTGATTACTGCACTCATGAATCTTCTCTATAAATTTGCATTGCAACTTTGAGATCTTCCCAGGACTTGCGTTTTTCCCGGGGTGATCTTAATAAATAAGCCGGATGATAGGTCACAACGACTGGAAGATCACTATCCGGGTATTGGTACACATTACCGCGCATCTTGCCTATCGGTGTATCGACCTTTAACAGGTTTTGTGCTGCGATTCGTCCGACCGCGAGTATTATTTTAGGCTGTATCAGTTCTATCTGTCGACGTAGATAGGATTCACAGGCAACGACTTCTTCCGGTCTTGGATCACGATTATTCGGTGGCCTGCATTTTAGGATATTTGCGATATAGACCTGTTCGCGGCTAAGCCCCATTGCCCTTAACATGGAGTTTAATAATTTACCGGCACGACCGACAAACGGTTCTCCCTGTCGATCTTCTTCTGCACCAGGTGCTTCACCAATCACTAACCAATCCGCATTCGGATTGCCAACGCCAAACACGGTTTGTGTTCGACCTTCGTGCAAACTACATTGCTGGCACACTGCAACCTTTTTCGCCAGTGAATCTAATTCTGGCGAACTGCTTTGTTTCGGTAAATCCGATTTGTTATCTGTCTTTTCTTCTGCAGGTGAATCCATAACATTTAACACAGGTGTATTGCGATCGATCCAGACATCGACACCCATTTCTTTTAAATACTGTAATTGGTTTACTTGCATTACTTATAGGCGTTGCGGATGGGCACGTTCACTATGATCCATGGCCTTGTTCAGCGCATTGATATAGGCCTTGGCCGAAGCAGTCACGATATCCGTATCCGCACCGAGCCCGTTGACAATTCGTCCGTCCTTATCAATACGCACCGTGACCTCACCTTGTGAATCAATTCCCGCCGTAATGTTATTGACTGAGAATAACTGCAGATTACAGCCACTATTTACCATACTTTCAATTGCCTTAAAGGCTGCATCTACCGGACCACCACCTTCAGCATTTGCGTGTTGTTCCTCACCGTCAATAGACAAAGTAATTTCTGCTTTCGGTGTTTCACCTGTCTCTATACCCACCTTTAAAGAAACCAGTTTGATGCGTTCATCAGAGCTGTCCTGGATCGTATCACTGACCAGGGCCTGTAAATCATCATCAAAGACTTCATGTTTCTTATCGGCCAATTCCTTAAACCTGGAAAACGCGGCATTCAGATCTTCTTCCTTTTCAAAGGTAATGCCGAGTTCTTCCAAACGAGTACGGAATGCATTACGACCTGAGTGCTTACCTAATACCATACGGTTCGTATTCCAGCCAACATCCTGGGCACGCATGATTTCATAGGTTTCACGACTCTTTAAAACGCCGTCCTGATGAATACCTGATTCATGCGCAAAGGCATTGGCACCGACAATGGCCTTGTTCGGTTGCACAGGAAAACCGGTTATCGTAGAAACCAGACGCGAGCAATTTACAATCTGGGTTGTATCCAGTTCAGTATCACAGGTAAATACATCACGACGAGTGCGAACGGTCATTACGACTTCTTCTAGTGCCGCATTACCGGCGCGTTCTCCCAGACCATTAATTGTACATTCCACCTGTCGGGCACCATTCAATACAGCTGATAAGGAATTACCCACGGCCAAACCAAGATCATTATGACAATGTACAGAAAATATGGCCTTGTCTGAGTTCGGTATGTTTTTTATTAATTTTCCGATCAACTCACCAAAGAACTGCGGCAGGTTATAACCGACCGTATCCGGGATATTTATCGTCGTTGCACCGGCATCAATCACTGCCTCTATAACACGGCATAAAAAATCGAATTCGGAACGGCCCGCATCTTCGGGAGAAAATTCAACATTATCCGTATAGTTTCTGGCGCGCTTTACAGCATGTATCGCCGCTTGCAAGACCTGATCAGGCTCCATGCGTAATTTCTCACGCATATGGATCGGTGATGTTGCCAAAAACGTATGGATACGCATTGAGTTTGCCGGCTTAAGTGCTTCAGCTGCTCGATCGATATCTTTATCCAGTGCCCTGGCCAAACCACAGACAGTACTGTCTTTAATGACTTCTGCAACAGCTTTAACCGCCTCGAAGTCACCCTGGCTGGCAATAGGGAAACCGGCCTCGATAATATCGACACGCATTTTTTCCAGCGCCTTGGCGATACGAATTTTTTCGTCCTTCGTCATCGAAGCACCGGGGCTTTGTTCGCCATCGCGTAACGTCGTGTCGAAAATAATTAATTTGTCCTGCATTTTTCTTTACTCCGAAACTTGTGCCCAGTCTATTTGGTTCAACTGGGCAATACAAATATGAAACTTGCGTTTTAGAAACGCGGAACTACCAACAGATTGTGAAATAGATATTTTTGCCCCTTAGGGCAGTAGGAGTAACAGGCGAGACAAACCGGACTGCAATAAATTGCAGTGGCTAAAAGAATGGTTTGATGTGTAATTTTCCAAAGTCATAGTCAAAATATATCTACATTGACATAAAATTCAATGAGTAATTCATTCACTCCCGGTATTTTCAGACATTTTTCTTGATTCGCGATGCTTTCTCAACATAGCTAATGTAATAACAGGGCCAGAAACAGCATATATTCCCGCTAAGCTGAAAAGGACAAGTGGCGGTTCTGAGGCAATAAAGGCAAATACGGCAACGACTATCAATACTGCCATAAACGGGACGCGGCCCTTCAGGTCAAATTGCTTGAAACTGTGATAACGGACATTACTGACCATTAAAATCCCGACCAGGATGGTTGCCGGAAAACAAAACACCAATAAAGTTGCTCCTTCAGCCAGCTCATAACTGCTACCGACCCAAATCATCCCCGCTAATACTGCGGCGGCGGCAGGACTGGGAAGACCCTGAAAAAAACGTTTGTCTGCACTTCCGGCCTGCGTATTAAAACGGGCCAGTCTCAATGCTGCTGATGCAGCATAGACAAAAGCAGCCAGCCAACCCAGCTTACCCATATCTACCAGGGTCCATTGATACATCACTAATGCAGGTGCAAGACCAAATGACACCATGTCTGACAAACTATCATATTGCACACCAAAATCACTTTGCGTATTAGTTAAGCGAGCAATACGTCCATCCATGCCATCAAGTACCATTGCGACAAAGATTGCTATCGCTGCTGCTTCAAATTTTTCATTCATCGCCGCAACAATTGAATAAAAACCAGCGAATAACGCAGCCGTCGTAAATAAATTCGGCAATAAATAAATACCACGTCTTCGTTTAGCCACGATCTTTAATCCCTAATGGTAATAAATGAAACCAAAGTTGCAGTGTACCTTTGATAACTTGTTTCTTAAAGAAATGAAACAAGGATTTTATTAAGAGATTGTTAAGACTCTGTAATAACGGATGCGCCGTTTGAGTGAATTAACTGTGCCAATACCGTACTGCCTGAATTAACATGTTGACCTTCTTCTACTTCGACTTTCGATTGCAACGGCAAAAATATATCGACTACGCCACCAAAATACAGATAACCACAACGTTGTCCCTGTCCAACTCTTTCTCCTGAATGCAAGTAAACATGAAACCGGCGAATAATATCTTTTAACCTGATTGCAGTTACGACGTCATCACCTTCATCTGTTCGAATGTGAAAATCAAAATGTCGCCGGGATTCATTCTCGTCAGGTTGTGAACACCATTGTTCCATTACCTTACCTTCGATAGGACTACGTAATGAATAAATATCGTTAACACCCATTGTGATTTGTATACGCTTACTGCGGTTCTTTAACCGGATTTCGTCAGCTTCTTCCACCAATGTAATTACACCTTGCACAGGGCTTACCACTGCTAATGGATGTGCAGGAATGGCTCGATACGGATCACGGAATAAATAAACTGTTATTAACAGAACAGAAAGAGAAAAAATAAAAGCGACTGGCCCGGCTAAAAACTGTGACAACAATGTTAAACCTAGCAACACAAACAGGATAGGCCATGCCTCTCGTGCAATAATTGGATATCGATTACTTGGCATAATCTTACAGAGTGAAAGGTGAAACGTATAATGTGAAACGCATTATTAATTGTTATCGATCAAATTTTACTTTTCACTCTTCACTTTTCACATACTAATTCTTGTCGTGATCAACCAGTTTATTATCTTTAATCCACGGCATCATCGAACGTAGTTTCTCGCCGACAACCTCGATACCATGTTCACGACTAATACGGCGTTTTGCTTTCATTACTGAAGCACCACTCTGGTTTTCCAGGATGAATTCTCTGGCAAATTCGCCATTTTGAATTTCAGAAAGGATCTTTTTCATTTCACGTTTTGTCTCTTCAGTAATGACACGTGGACCACGGGTAAAATCACCGTACTCAGCAGTATTCGAAATCGAGTAACGCATATTGGCGATGCCACCTTCGTAGATCAGGTCCACGATTAATTTTGTTTCATGCAAACATTCGAAGTAGGCCATCTCCGGTGCATAGCCTGCTTCAACTAATGTTTCGAAACCCGCCTGTATAAGCGCAGTAATACCACCGCAAAGTACTGCTTGTTCACCAAATAAATCCGTTTCCGTTTCTTCCTTGTATGTTGTCTCAATGATACCTGCACGACCGCCACCGTTTGCTGACGCATAGGACAAAGACAATTCTTTTGCCTGTCCAGATGCATCCTGATAAACAGCAATCAACGATGGGACACCACCACCACCAACATAGGTCGCACGCACCAGATGGCCCGGGCCTTTGGGTGCAATCATAATGACATCAAGATCATCGCGCGGAATAATTTGTTGAAAATGAATATTAAACCCGTGTGCAAATGCCAATGCTACACCTTTCTTTATATTTGGTTCTATTTCTTCTTTATATAACTTTGCCTGATGTTCATCTGGAGCAAGGACCATTACGACATCTGCGCCGGCAACAGCATCCGCAATTGATTTTACTTCCAGGCCTGCAGCTTCAGCTTTTGCTGCAGAACCGGAACCTGTTCGCAAACCGACACATACATTAACACCTGAGTCGTTAAGATTATTTGCATGTGCATGTCCCTGCGAACCATATCCAATTATGGCGACTTGCTTACCTTGTATAATGGATAGATCCGCATCTTTATCGTAATAAATATTCATAACTTGCTCTCGTAAAAAATATCAAATAAAAATTTATGATTGGATGGCTTTATCGCCGCGCGAAATACCAGAAACTCCGGAACGAACTACTTCAAGAATCAGACTATCATCAATTGCAACGATAAAAGCATCCAGTTTTTCCCCGGGACCTGTCATTTCTATTGTGTAGGTATTTTCAGTGACATCGATGATCCGTCCACGAAAGATATCCACTAATCGTTTTATCTCATCGCGTTCACTCTTTTGTGCCGTGACCTTGATCAACATCAATTCACGTTCAATGTGACGATATTCATTCAGGTCTACAACTTTCACTACATCAACCAGCTTATTTAGTTGTTTGGTAATCTGTTCGATGATTGCATCGGAACCACTGGTAACCAGGGTCATGCGTGATATTGTTGGATCTTCGGTTGGCGCAACCGTTAGAGATTCAATATTAAATGCACGCGCAGAAAATAAACCGGAAACTCGTGAAAGTGCTCCGGCTTCGTTTTCCAGAAGCAATGAAAGGATGTGGCGCATAATCAGGCAAGTTCTCTATCAGGTGATAAATGCATTTCATGATGTCCCTTCCCTGAGGCAATCATCGGATATACATTTTCTGTCTGGTCAGTGACAAAATCCATCATTACCGTTCTGTCTTTCATAGCCAGTGCTTCTTTTAATGCAGCCTCAACATCACTGGTCTTTTCAATTCGAACACCAACATGACCATAGCTTTCTGCCATTTTGACAAAATCAGGCAGGGCTTCCATATAAGAATGGGAATATCTACCGGAATAAAAAAATTCCTGCCATTGACGAACCATACCCATATAACGATTATTCAAATTAATGATCTTTATCGGGGTATCATACTGAAGACAGGTTGATAATTCCTGGATACACATTACCAGGCTCGCTTCACCGGTAATACACGCAACCGTTTCTTCCGGGAAAGCCAGCTTAACTCCCATTGCCGCTGGCAAACCAAAACCCATCGTGCCCAATCCACCAGAGTTAATCCAGCGACGCGGTTTATCAAATTTATAAAACTGTGCCGCCCACATCTGATGTTGACCAACGTCAGAGGTAATATAAGCATCGCCTCCGGTTAGCTCATAAAGTTTTTCAATAACGTATTGCGGTTTAATGACTGATGTCGACTTATCATACTTAAGACAATCGATAGCCGCCCATTCATGGATCTGTTTCCACCATGATTCAAGCGCCTTTTTATCCGGTTTCGCTTTATCAGTCTTTATAAACCCGATTAAATCATTCAATACATGTTTTACGTCACCAACGATCGGGATATCTACCGGGACATTCTTGGCAATCGATGATGGATCAACATCGATATGAACAATCTTTGCATAAGGACAAAACTTTTCCAGATCGCCGGTAACACGATCATCAAACCGGGCACCAATAGCAAGCAAGATATCGCAGTGATGCATAGCCATATTGGCTTCATAGGTTCCATGCATCCCCAACATACCAATAAATTGTTTCTCTGTTGCAGGATATGCACCTAAGCCCATTAAGGTATTCGTGATGGGATAACCCAGGTATTGAGCCAACTCCGTCAATTGCTGACTTGCTTCTCCCAAAATCACGCCGCCGCCAGAGTAGATCATTGGTTTCTTGGCAGAAAGGATTAACTTGGCCGCCTTCTTGATTTGACCAGGATGCCCTTTTACAACCGGTCGATATGAACGCATATCAACCTGTTTTGGATAAACATACTCACATGAGTCTGCTGTTACATCTTTTGGGACATCAACAACGACAGGCCCCGGGCGTCCACTGGTCGCAACATAAAATGCCTTTTTAATGGTCGCAGCCAGATCGTTAACATCCTTTACCAGAAAATTATGCTTTACACAGGGTCGCGTAATTCCAATCGAGTCAACTTCCTGGAAGGCATCATTACCGATCATGTTTGTTGGTACCTGACCGGTAAAAACAACCAACGGAATCGAGTCCATATAGGCAGTTGCGATACCGGTCACCGCATTGGTAGCACCCGGTCCGGAGGTTACCAGGACAACACCAGGCTTACCGGTCGCCCTGGCATAGCCATCAGCGGCGTGGGTAGCACCCTGTTCATGGCGAACCAATATGTGGTCAACATCTTCCTGCTTGTATAATTCATCGTAGATATGCAATACGGCACCACCGGGATAGCCAAATACATGTTTGACCCCTTCGTCTTTTAGCGCCCGGCAGAAGATTTCTGCACCACGAAGAATTTCATTCTTTTTAGCCACTGATATTACCGAATATCCTGTATTTTACTGTGTCGAAACTGCGGGAAGGTACTTAGATTCTGGGGTCAGGTCAAGTTATGTCTGCAATATTGAATAGAATTTCCAATACCCTGGAAACCTACGCTTCATTGGACTCCATAATCGATCTTCAGCGCAACAATTTAACCTCAACACTAATTCCGTTTATAGTGCTTTGGCTGATAAGATTAAATTTAGCATTTTTATCGAGAGAATCAGATAAAAGTATTACGGAATTTATTAATTTCATAAATGAAAACCTCAAATTATTTAACCGCTACATTACGTGAAGCACCGGCTGACGCAGAGATTATCAGTCATCGACTGATGTTACGTGCCGGAATGATCAGACAACTTGCTGCTGGTATTTACATCTGGCTTCCGCTGGGGCTACGAGTATTACGAAAAGTTGAATCTATTATCAGGCAGGAAATGGACGAGGCTGGTGCCCAGGAGATTTTAATGTCAGCGGTTCAACCGGCTGAGCTATGGCAGGAATCGGGACGCTGGGAAGAATACGGTCCCGAATTACTACGTATTAACGATCGTCATGAACGTGAATTTTGTTTTGGTCCCACACATGAGGAAATTATTACGGATTTGGTAAGACGTGAAATCAGAAGCTATAAACAATTACCGGCAAACTTTTATCAGATTCAGACCAAATTTCGGGACGAAATACGACCTCGCTTTGGCATTATGCGCGCACGTGAATTTTTAATGAAGGATGCTTACTCCTTTCATTTGACTGATGAGTCCTTGCAAGAAACCTATAATCAAATGTACCAAACCTATGCAAAAATTTTTACCCGGCTCGGTCTTGACTTCAGGGCTGTAATTGCTGACTCGGGTAATATCGGTGGAAATACATCTCATGAATTTCATGTATTAGCAGATTCGGGTGAAGATCAAATCGTTTTTTCAGAAAACGGTGATTATGCTGCAAATATTGATCGTGCCGAAACAAAAAAACCTGAATCAAAACGTCCTGATCCGGATGCAACAATGGAGATTATTGATACTCCTGATCAACATAGTATTGAGGAAGTCAGTGAATTCCTGAATATAACCCGGTCTCAATGCCTAAAAACGCTTATCGTTAAATCTGAAAATGATGGTTTAGTTGCCCTGGTCATTAGAGGTGACCATGAACTGAACAGGGTTAAAGCTGAAAAACTTGATAGTGTTATGAGTCCACTTAGATTTGCTGATAACGGGGAAATTAAATCTACAATAGGTTGTGACATTGGTTCTATCGGGCCTGTAAAGTTGAATATACCAATTTATGTAGACCATAGTGCTGGCCACGTTTCTGATTTTGTTTGCGGTGCGAATGAAGCAGAAAAACATTTAACAGGTGTAAACTGGGATCGGGATCTACCGTTGCCGAATACCGTTGATATTCGCAATGTTTGCGAGGGGGAAGAAGCTACTGATGGCTCTGGAAAGTTACGTTTTGCCCGAGGGATAGAAGTCGGACATATTTTTCAATTAGGGAA
>JANQJZ010000040.1 GCA_028281365.1 Gammaproteobacteria bacterium
ATGTTCTGGTAAGTAATAAGTCAAGCTCATTACCGTAATCATAACTATCCCTGTCGGAAGAAAAATTATGATAAACGGCAATCAACTTTGCTCCTGCAATATTAAAAATCATACTGCCATATAAATCTTCTATCCCATCTCCAGGCGTGACCAGAAACCTGTCAGCCCAACCCTGGAAAGGATGGTTTGTACCCAGAATGGTTACAAAACGATCAGCACCGCCATCTCCGGAAAATAATTCAGCATTAAACTTGAAAACAACAGATTTGATTAAATGGAAGTCAGGTTTAAATTTAATACCAAATTCTCCAAAAAAATAATCTGCGTCAATATCAGCTGTATTATCTGCAAAATCGCTTTGATAGGCATATTCCAGTGCATAGATCGTACTGAATTTTTCATTCAGGGGATGATTGCCACTCACTCTTGCACCATAGGTTTGTGTAGAAAACCCGTCAGCGTTTTCGAGATCCAATAAATAAGAGTAGGCTTCGATATCAACAATTTCAAAACCATTGTATTTGATATTTACAAGGTGTGAGTTACTATCAAAATGGCTTAATGGTTCAGGGGCATCATTGCCAAAGATCCTGTTTACATTCCAGACATATGCATAATTTATTGTCGTATCTGATAATGACGTATTTTGAATTGTTACCGCATCAAAGTTTTGCCAGTTTTGACGCCATAAAATTGTGCCTATAAAACGATGAAAAGGGTTCTTACGGTAAGTAATGTATTGCCGCCCGCCCTTGAAAACAGTATTTTCAATACCGGAATATTGCAGGAAACCCTGCTCAAGTTCTGTACCGTCAGGATCAACGACTGTAGCAAACTGTGTCTTGCCATTAGAACCATCATTAAAATCATCAATGCCTATATCGGTTATATTTTCGATATCAATTGTTGCAGAAAAACCATGAAAACTACCGGATTCAAATCCGGCAAATGTCCGTAATGTTGAGGCATCGGCCTGTTTCAATGTCGCACCACTGGCTTGCAGTGCATTATCATCAACATGTTCATAACGATAGCGGAGGGTTAGATGTGGCTTGCCATTTTTAAAAACAGCATCAAAAAAACTGTCCTCGGCAATTACATTTGAAGAAAATGTAACGAGACAAATTAAAAAGCGACAGATATTTTTCTTGAATAACACGTGCCTGCCCGTTTTTCTGTAAGGATATAATAATAAGAGCAGGTTTTACTTAACCTAGATCAATTTCCGGGTTAATACTTTATTTAATCAAATTGACCGTCTAGCCTGGGTTTCATCAATATAGGAAGATACGTATAAATGAATAATAAAAACGCGACTATCCAGCACAGTTGAGACAAGGCTATCCATATCAGATATAAATCAGGAGCAAGGATTGGAAGTAACACGCGAATAATTGCGCCAAATAATAAAAGCAGCAATACATAATGCACTATTTCAGGAGGCTCATTAACATTCCTGCCTGTATGGCCAAGTGACACGCGTGCCATCATAGCAACAGTGATAATCCCGATACCGCCATAGCTAAAGGCATGAATCGCCAAATAGGGAGAGATATCTATATAAAAACTTAAAGCAAACAATAAAAACCCTGAAATAATGAATAGCGTTGCCAGGAATAATCCCCATAGTAACGGTTTTGCCCAAATACCATAAGTATACCAACCAATAAGACGAACCAGATAAATAACGAACAGGCCTGTTGCTGTAATTACTGTAGTTGTTTTACTTTGTAAAAATAATTCGGAGATAAAAAAGATTAAAAATAACATTAACCCTGCCAGGGTAATCCATTTAGGATTATAAAGTTGCACCGGATAACCTACTCCTCGCTCTATGAAAAACGGTATTACCCTACCCCCGATTGTCAAAATCAAACCGATGACTAAATACAAGCCGCCATATATTCCCCAAAAAACTCCTTGCGTCAGATGACCTGTATAGCCTAAATAAAAACATAAATTAAAAACGGCCAGTAACAATAGCTTGGACATTATTCCCAGATGCCTCCAGTTTTTGGTTTTAATAACAGGATAAACAACTGCGATGATCAAACAGACCATGAACATCAGATCGAATATTCCGGCGATAGAGATAAATGTCGTGCCAAATAAAAATAAAATTCTGGCTATTAGCCACAGGGAAAAAAGAACTATCAATGCATAACCATGAATAGTTTGCACACCGGTCCAGTTCTTGACTGCAGTCAATAAAAAACCGGTAATCACAGCCATACTGTAACCGTAGATCATCTCGTGGGCATGCCATTGGTAGGATGAAAGTCCCGACATGGGTATTGGAAATTTAAATAAATAAACCAGGGTCCATACAATTACAACTAAAACCGAGTAACACGATGCGCCAAGGAAAAAGGGCCTGAATCCCAGGTTAAATAATGCAAATCCTGATTGCGTCCGGTTATTAATAATTGTCATTGTATAAATCTGGTTTAATTTTTCTTTTGTTTATATATCAAATAGATATTAACAGCTTCTATTCTTCAGAACTTGATCAAGGTTAAGTAAATTTTTCAAGCAGTGTGCTATATCTTCGACGTTCCATTTCATGGTTTTATTGGGGAAGACATCATGAGCGATTTTTTTACCAAAAACATGGCCCGGAATATCTATTTTGGTGGCAGTGTGTTTTTTATCCTGCTATTCCTGGGCCTGACTTTTGATACCAGCCGGAAACTGCCAAAACGTGATTTCCGTGAAAACATTACCGAACAGGTTGCTAATGGCAAATTGATATGGGAAGAAAATAATTGTATCGGTTGCCATACCTTATTGGGTGAAGGCGCGTACTTTGCACCTGAATTGGGTAATGTCTATCAACGATTTGGTAACTCGAAAGAAGCCATCATTTCTTTTATAAAATTCCGACCTCCTGAAGGCATTCCTGGTCGACGTAGCATGCCTAAATTTGATCTTTCCGATGAAGAACTTGATGACCTTGCCGAATTCCTGATATGGACCAGCGAAGTTAATACAGAAAACTGGCCACCCAATATTCAAGGTTAATACAGAAAAGCTAACAGCTTACGTTTATCAAGAGGATTAAGAACATGCAATACCAGTCTCAAGCCGTCGCCAAACCCTATTTTATAGCCGCCATAGCTTTGTTTGTCGTACAGATCATTTTTGGTCTGATTATGGGGCTGCAATATGTAATAGGTGATTTCCTGTTTCCTGAAATACCTTTCAACGTTGCACGAATGGTACATACCAATACATTAATTATCTGGATACTGTTTGGTTTTATGGGTGCCAGTTATTTTCTCGTGCCTGAAGAGGCGGAACGTGAACTGGAAAATCCAAAACTTGCAATCATTACCTTTTGGGTATTTTTGATTGCTGCCGGCTTAACCGTTATTGGTTATTTGGCCGTACCCTATGCGACATTAGCAAAAATTACCGGTAATAGTTTATTACCCACAATGGGTAGAGAGTTTCTTGAACAACCGACGATTACCAAGATTGGTATTGTGCTTGTGGTACTATCATTTATATACAATGTTGGAATGACTGTATTAAAAGGCCGTAAAACTGTTGTCAGTGTTGTTTTACTTACCGGCCTGGTTGGCCTGGCTGTTTTCTTCCTGTTTGCATTTTATAACCCGGATAATCTTATCCTTGATAAGTATTACTGGTGGTGGGTTGTCCATCTCTGGGTAGAAGGCGTTTGGGAATTGATACTCGGTTCCATCCTGGCATTTGTTTTAATCAAAACTACCGGTGTCGACAGGGAAATTATTGATAAATGGCTGTACGTCATTATCGCAATGGCGTTAATAACCGGCATAGTCGGTACCGGTCATCATTATTACTGGATCGGCACACCTGCATACTGGCAATGGTGGGGATCAATCTTTTCCGCTCTGGAACCATTACCGTTTTTCTTCATGACGATTTTCGCATTTACCATGATCAATAAACGGCGTAGAAACCATCCCAATAAAGCCGTTACATTGTGGGCTATGGGTACGGCTGTGTTGGCCTTTCTTGGTGCTGGAGTCTGGGGTTTTCTGCATACACTTGCGCCGGTTAATTATTATACTCATGGAACACAAATCACCGCTGCACATGGTCACATGGCCTTCTTCGGCGCCTATGCCATGATCGTAATCACGATTATCTCTTATGCGATGCCTATCTTAAGAGGTCGTGGTCCGGCCAATAGCAATCTGTCACAGGTTGTAGAGATGTGGTCGTTCTGGTTAATGAGTGTTGCTATGGTCTTTATAACTTTATTTTTGACCGGTGCCGGAATTTTACAAGTTTGGCTACAACGTTTTGACGGTGCACAACCTTTTATGATCGTTCAAGACAAGATAGCGATCTTTTACTGGATGCGTGAAGCTGCCGGTGTTGTCTTTTTGATTGGGCTCATTCTCTACATCATCAGTTTCTTTGTTACTGGAGAGGACGCACCTGAAGCAGTTGAGACTCAATAATGATTGAAAACCAAACCAGCCAGGCTGATGTTGTTTCAATAGAGCATCCCTATTATGAAATTCAGGGTAATGAAGTAACCCTGTTTGAGTCTGCCTATAAAAGTAACTTGCCAATGTTACTTAAAGGACCAACAGGTTGTGGTAAAACCCGACTGGTACAATACATGGCTGCAAAACTTGGCAGGCCACTTTATACAGTAGCCTGTCATGATGACTTAACCGCATCCGATCTGGTTGGCCGGCATTTAATTGAAGGTGGCTCAACATACTGGCAAGACGGACCGTTAACCAAAGCCGTACGTACCGGTGGGATCTGTTATCTGGATGAAGTCGTAGAGGCGCGCAAGGATACAATTGTCGTGTTACATCCATTAACAGACGATCGCCGAACCTTATCCATAGAACGAACGGGCGAAGTGTTACATTGCCCGCCAGAATTTATGCTGGTGGTTTCCTATAATCCCGGTTATCAAAATTTACTCAAAGGATTAAAGCCTTCAACACGTCAACGTTTTGTAGCTGCAACATTTCAATATCCGAATACCGATACTGAAACAAATATCCTGATAAACGAAACAGGAATAGACAAAATACATGCAGGACAGTTAGTTCGCCTGGCCAGCGGCTTACGCAAACTAAAAGATATTGATCTGGAAGAAGCACCATCGACACGCTTACTTGTTTATGCATCAGAGTTAATATTGGCAGGTATCCCTGCAAGAGATGCATGTCTTGCGGCTATCGTTGAACCGCTTACGGATGATTCTGAAACGATGAAAGTTTTAATGGATGTAGTGGATGCTATCTTTGGCTGATGGACAATTCCAAACAGAATGAACGCTTGTCTATACTGGCACCATCCTTATATCTATTGAATCTATTAATATTGCCCGGTATTGCATTTCTGATCCTGCTTTATTTATTCATCAAATATCGCGATAGCTCTGACCCGGTTGCACGAATTCAGATACAACAAAATTTTTACGCCAGTATTATCGCAGGCATCGCTATACTGGGTATCAGTTTTGTCATTATATTAATTGGCGGATTGTCATCCATGTATAGCTGGATGGTGATGTTGATCTATTTTGTTTCTATCCATGCGACCCTGGTGTTATTCGGTGCTTTGGCACTGGCAAAAGGCATAAACCACCAAACATTTATTTACCCTGGTCTATCCCGTTTATCAAAAGATACAAATACTGGTTAAAACATGGAAGAAACTGTCGGAAAATACTGGCATAAATTAATCACCTATGCTGCCCGTAACCATTATCCAATGGCTGTGATTACATTAGCAGAGATAAAACCTAAACTGAGCGTCTGGTACAGGGCTTTAGGTGGTGAACTTTCCATACGTCTGGATGCGGCAGTTCCCCGTAACCTTGGTCAGGAAAGAACCGTGCTTCAACGAATCGCTGGAACCAATAAAGCCATTCCGGTAACGTCATTAGATGACGACTGTTTACGACTACCCGGTCGGGTTGCAATATTTCCTGATAAATCACTCAACGAAAAGCTGTATTACTGGTTGTGTGCATTAGCCGCAAATAATTCCGGGAAAATAAATGAAAAAAACTGGTCATTAATAAACATCAGGATGGTTTGTATTGTTTTAACAAACTATCCGGGGCTTAAAGATCATTATTACAAGCTGGTCAATGCCTATATTCTGGAGCTGGCAAAGCACAGGATAACAGATAAAAAAACATTATATGATAAGTCTGTTATCCAATCTGCATTATTGGATCCTTTTTCGGGTCATCTCGATCCAAATGCTATTTTAATGCATCAATGGGTACCACTTTGGTTATACCCTGCAACCAATTCGTTGAAAGCACACATGTTCACACCGGACAATGATGCTGAAACACAATCTTCCGACAAAAAACAAAAAAAATTAAAACAGGAAGATGGTCGCAAGGGTGAATATCGATCTATGCCAAAACGCGACGATGGTTTATTAGCAACACGATTGGAAAGTTTATTCAGTTGGGCGGAATATGTCGGTGTTGATCGACCCGTTGATGACGATGACGAAGACAATGCTGAAAGCATTGCCAATGACCTTGACGTAATCACCTTATCCAGAGATAACAAAACGACTGCATCGCGTTTGAAGTTTGATCTTGATTTACCATCTGAACAGGAGGATCAACTGCATTTAGGTGAAGGTGTGCTACAACCTGAATGGAATTATCAAACAAAACTTATGCAAAAAGATTATTGCTGTGTTCAGGCAATGACATCAAGAACAGTTAAACCTGTACAATTACCTGAACATTTATATTACGAATCACGCAAATTGCGCGCCCAGTTTGAAAAACTATTACTGGGCCGTAGCTGGGAATATGCGCAACCGGATGGGGATGAATTAGACCTTGAAGCATTTGTACAACTACATACCGATCTGGCAAAAGGGCACAGCTTTAGCACCGCAAATCTGTACCGCCGTCCGAACCGTTCTTTACGCGATCTATGTTGTCTATTATTAGCAGATGTCTCATTCTCAACCGATGCCTATGTTGACGATGAAAATCGTATTATCGATTGTATCCAGAATAGTCTATACCTGTTTTCCGAAGCGTTAAGCTTGACCGGTGATCGTTTCGCAATTAATGGATTCTCTTCCAAACGTCGAAGTCATGTACGTCTGAACTGGGTAAAACATTTTAATGAACCACTAAGTCCGATAGTCAGGGGACGCATCGCAGATTTAAGTCCGGGTTATTATACCCGTATGGGTGCCGCCATCCGCTATGCGACAAGTCAACTTACTGCACAAGCACAGGAACATAAACTGTTATTACTACTCACAGATGGTAAACCCAATGATCTTGATCGTTATGAAGGACGTTATGGTATTGAAGATACACGGATGGCATTAACCGAGGCCCAACAACAGGGCATACATCCTTTCTGTGTAACGATTGATGATAAAGCAAATGATTATTTACCTTACATCTTCGGTAAATCATCATATGTATTTGTACGTAATGCTAATGAACTTCCCTATAAGTTACCAAAACTTTACCTTAAACTGACAAGTTAATTTAAATTACTTAAACTCCTACAATATCAGTCTTGATACTATCAACAAAAGCAAGTACATCATTACTTTCCTGTTCAGGTACTTCAAAACTGCTTAGAGTATCTTTTAAATGCCCGATAAATCTATCCCAATCACTTTCACTAATACCCATACCCTTATGTGCTAATAACATATCACGGCCCGTATAATACATTGGCCCACCAGCACTGAAACAAATGAAGTCAACTAATAGTTGTTTCTCACGTTCCAATCCATCATCACCACGATTTTCCCAAAAGCGACCTAACTGTTTATCAGACATCAGTCGTGGTAACAGGTCATTGGCAACTGCATTGATCGCGTCATAGCCTCCTAAGCGCTCATATAATGAATCCGTCATTTGTATTACCCTCTGACAAATCTATCTATGTTTATTACACTCCAACACTATCGGCTTTGATATTTTAAAAGTTATTAGTTTTTAGGGCCTGATTGTTGTTGATTTATTTATCATGCTTGTTCATTAATTAACTGTCGTATCTTGCTGATAAGTTCATCGCCGGGTGTCCCTGTATAGTCGACACTTCGTGTACGACCCTGCTGATCAATCAGGTAAATCATAATACTGTGGTTAAATAGTGTCGTTTTGTCTGATTTACCTGATTCAACTTCTTTCTCATTAATACGGCGTACGTGTTTTGTTTCAACACTCTTGGGAGCAGAAATGGCCTGATATTCTGCATGAAAAAGAGAAGCAATCTTATCCACTTGTTCCTGGCTACCAGTCAGACCAATGAAATCCTTATTGAAGTATGCCAAAAATGCCTTTAGATGCTCAGGTGTATCATATTCAGGATCGACTGTTGAAAATAGCACCCGCACATGTTGTTGCTCTTCTGGCGACAATTTGCTGTAAATCATTTTTAAGTAACCCAATGTAAACGGGCAAATATCGGCGCAATTTGTATAGCCAAAAGAAAGCAACACAACCTTGTCTTTAAAACTGGTGAATTCGATTTCCTGTCCATCCGTATCAATAGCGGTAAAGTTTCCACCGACACCACTCAAGATAGGTAATTCCTCGGCATGCGTCATAGTTACTACAGCGAGCAAACTCGCCAGACTCAGTATTTGCATTTTTTTTAACATAATAATTTTTGCCAGGGCTCCATGTCCGGGAGTAAATGTTTTTCATTAATAGCAAGTACCATCAAGGAACCATCGTCTTGTAATTTATACTGAATGAGCTGATTGATCTTTGCTAAAGAAGGTTTACCGTCCGACGTTGTGCCTTTCCAGTCAATAATAAGGTCTAATTCAAAATGATTGGGTTTACCCTCTATTTTATTTGCCGTTACTGAACGCAATAAATGTCCCCCTTTGCCAAGGTGTTGATTTCGTTTTTGTAATGAATAAACTAATCGTTCATCCAGTTCAAAGCTGCCAATTTTCACCGAGTAATTTGCTGAGTCCAACCAGTGATCGATATTGATCTGTGAACCCATGCTATTTGCACCATCCATATACGCTAACCAGGCATAGGCAATTTCTCTACTTTTATAATATTCATGTTGAAATGCTGAAGCCGGGTTAGAATCAGTCGTATCATTTTCCGGTTTGGATGAGAGTCTTGTGATTTTTCTTATTTCGGGCCTACTGGAATCTGAAATTTGAAATAAAAATACCTCATTAATTACCTTAGTCTGATATTTCTTGGACTGCATAAAAGTGATCAATACTTCCACTTCAAACTGATATTGACCGGGGAGATCCTGTTTTTTCAAATCAGCATTCGTAATTTGAATACCTGTTATCTGCTCAGGATAAGTCGAACGATGTTCTTCCCTTGAATGGTTTTTTGAAGAAAATCTGATATTCGTATTATTGAAATTCCGGTTGCCAGCCTGCAGGTTATTTGTGGTGAGCAGGCTTCCGTACCAATTCATAAGGGTTGACGCAATCGAGTTTAGCGATATTGCATACTCAATGCGCTCATTTATATTGCTGCGTTCTAAATAAGATTTCGGGGAAGCAAAGGCTTCCCCGCTAATAGCTATACAGTAAAGTACAGCAAATGTGACACTGAACTTTTTCGCTTTATAGCTATACATTTTTGCTTAGCCATTAAAGCTTATTACTATTTAATAGGTCCAGGTGCCTCAACCTGCTCCATCAGGTCATTATTCCATTTACCTTCAACAGAGACATGCCCTGCTGCACCCAACATAATAGCCTCTATCAAATTATGATTAACATAGGCGTAAAGACCCGGTTGTTTGAAAGTATATAAAGCTGCGACAGCTTCACCACCGAAAACCGGCCAGGTCTCACGGTGAGTCATGGGCGCATCGTTAAAAGAGCCACCATGCCAAAACAGATCAGCATGACCACCGATCAGATGAACACGTGTATCACGATTTGCCTGAGAATGTACAAATAATACCGTCTCGCCTACTTTGGCTTGCATGGCGTTCTCACCGGTCAAAGCACCCACTTTGCCATTAAACGTAATATGGCTGGGAGTCAGGCCTTTCATGACATTTAACGTATCACCCATTGCTGCTACAGGTGATTTGTAACGTTTGAAATTGCCTTTACTATCTTTAGGAATATACCAATCCTGTTCGCCAATATAGTAAGCACGATCATATTTAACAGACTTGCCTTTTTCGTCTTTCAGTCCATCACGAGGTAATACCATTATGGCTCCGTTCATCCCTGTAACGACATGATAAGGAATCATTGTGCCTCCCGGTGCACAGTGATAGACATAGGTACCAACCCGGTCAGCTTTCCAACGTAGTTTTACCTGTTGACCAGGTGCAACATGCGTTAAACCTCCCCCACCCAATGCACCAGTTGATGAATGGAAATCGATATTATGCGTCATAACATTAGTTTTAGGGTTTTTAAGCGTTAGCTCAACCTGATCCCCTTCGTGTACGATAATCAATGGACCAGGATTAGTACCATCAAACGTCATCGCTTGTGCAAAAACACCTTTAGAAATTTCTATTTCCTTTTCTTCGATCGTCATCTCGATCTCGACAATCCTGGGTCCGCCACTTGCGACCTGTTCATGCTTGGGTGCAAAAGGTGGAGCAACCAGTTCCTGTTTGACCCGTTCCATGCCTTTAAGATTAGCTTGTACGCCAACTTCCATACCCTCTAATCCACCTTCGGCAAAAACAGAGATTGGGAATGTAACAATTGAAGCTACGATGAATAATGATTTAATAGGATATGTAAATAAATTTCTCATCTCGTACCTCATTATGATTATTACTGGTTTTATAATTACCTCATTAAATACAACAATACTGAACGCCTCTTCTAGCAGGGCTCATATTCAAAGTAAAGCACCAGCCCCCGATTATTTCCTTGATCCAAGTCAAGTCGGAGGTTCTGATCAATTCGATGCTGTTTTATTAGGGGTTTATTAAGCTATGCCAGCTAAAATTAAGGTAGAAAAACTAATCGGTTTATTGATTATGGGACAAACAGCTCTTAATTAGTCTGGACTATTGATAAATTGTTGCAGACTATCAATATCTTCAAAAACGATATGACCACTTCTATCTGAACTGACTCCATATTCAGCTAACTGATTGAATGCTCGGGATAATGTACCAGGTTGTATTCCCAAATGTGCCGCCAATACTGTTTTATTAAATGGTAGATCGACAATTTTTTGTTGAGGGTTTTCTTCCAATAATCCCAATAGAAAAATTGCCAGTCGCTTGGGAACGGCCATGGTCTTGTATTGTTCGAACTCATTGATAAGTGTATTTAGTTGACCAGACAAACGTGCAATCATGCGCATGGCAATATCCGGGTCATCCTGTATCATTTTTTTCAAGGAAGATACCCTGATTTCAAGAAGGTCACAGGAAGAAGCTGCATAAGCACTAGCTGGATATCGTCCCATAACTATTGCTGCGGGTTCGGCAAAACTTTCTCCCTCCTTAAATACATGCAATACCGATTGTTCTGCATTCTGGTTTTCTTTTACGATTGCGACCCAGCCACTGATGACCAGAAAAAATGCATTAGCTTCATTACCCTGGCAAAAGATAACATCGTCTTTTTTAAACGATATGATTTTAGACTTATTACAAATTTGTTCGACATGTGATTCATCCAACCCATTAAAAAAAGTTGCTCTTTGCAATGTCTTTATGATTTGGGTATTCATATTATTTTGAAGTTGCTAAATATAGATACTTAACTCATGGTATTGCGGTATTTCTTATAGTACTTAATAACTTTGTTCACATAGTTACGAGTTTCTTTATAAGGCGGGATTTTGTTACCGTATTTTTTAACAGCACCTTCACCAGCATTGTATGCTGCTAATGCAAGAATAACGTTATTATCAAACAGCTTTAATAAATCGCGTAAGTAGCGTGATCCGCCATAAATATTCTGCTTTGGATTTCGACGATTGCTCACACCATAGCGCTTTGCTGTCTCCGGCATTAATTGCATTAACCCGACAGCACCAGCACGTGAGATTGCATTCGGATTGTAAGACGACTCCGCAGTAATAACAGCGTGTAATAATGTATGCGGCAATTTATAGAGTCGGGCAACACTACGGATAGTAGGATCATATTTCTTCTGGTTTTTTGCCCAATTAAAGTTTTTCGGTACCTTGGCTTCTTCCCAACCCTTCCAGGTTTTAACCAGGCGTTTATAACCACTGTGCCTGGGTTTATCCGTAAGGATGACGCGGCCATATTTATCAACATATTTATAAATATCTGCCTGAGCGGGCAAAGCAAATAAGAATAGGAAAATAATGTAAACGAATGTCTTGTTTAGTTTTAACATTTGATCCGTTTTCTTAAATCTATATTTAGGTAATTCCTGCAACTTTATAACAAATATAGAGTTATTTGAATAATTATTAATGAAAAAAGCCCTGCAATTACATCATCCAGCATTATCCCCAGCCCCCCTTTCATCCTCTTATCCACCATGGATATCGGCCATGGCTTCAGGATATCGAACACCCGGAACAATATAAATCCAAGCAATATCCACAGCCACTGTTTAGGCACCATAAATAATGTAATAAATATGCCCACAATTTCATCCCACACTATGGCCGGGTGGTCATGAACCTCCAATGCCTTGGCAGTTGCCGAACACAGAAAGATACCCAGTAGTAGTGCGATGATGACAATGGCCAGATAGATTTTCCAATCTACAACTGGCAATAAGATGAACAAACCAACACCAACCAGACTACCCAGGGTTCCTGGTAATTTTGGCACCAAACCGCTACCGAAACCTAAAGACAATAAATGTACAGGGTTCAATAATAAACTGGCAGGAACTTGTGCTTTATTGTTATTGTCCATTTTTGTATCAGATATAATGAGATAACAGTCTAACCGATATCTATTTAACATGCGTATAGTTGCAATAGCATTATTGTTCTCTTATACAACTTGTTTCGCTGGTGAGGCAGATGTGCTTTCCGCTGAAGTAGAACATTCCGGTGGTAATTATTATCACATCAAGGCGACAGTTAAACATAATGATGAGAATTGGGATCATTTTGCCGCGTCCTGGGAAGTGCTGGATCAGGATGGCAATATCCTGGGCGTTCGTGTGTTACGACACCCACATATTAGAGAACAACCCTTTACACGGGAATTGACTGTTGAAATTCCTGACCATATCGAAAATATTACCATTAGAGCTTATGATTTGATTCACCATTACGGCGGTAAAGAATTTACATTGAAGATTAAAAAAGGAAATAACGATGAAGTTAAATAAAACCCTAACCATCCTATCCACCCTGTTGCTTAACTTTATTTTTATTACTCAGCTACATGCTGATACACATGCAACAGAAGCACTAGTTGAACAAGCCATGCAAGGTAATCACCGAAGTGAACAAAATAAAGCACGTGATGTTTACCGTCACCCCAAAGAAACGTTAATGTTTTTTGGTATTAGACCGGATATGAAAGTATTGGAGATTTTACCAGGGCGTGGCTGGTATACAGAAATATTGGCTCCGGTATTAAAAGATAAAGGACAACTCACCGTTGCCAGTTTTGGTGAAAACCATCCTAATGATTATTTGCGTGGTATTCATAACGATTTTACCAGCTATCTTGATAGTAATCCTGAACTATATGGTAAAGTTAAACGTGAACTATTTGAAAACAATGGTCACTTGAGGAAAATCCCTGATAATTCTCAAGACATGGTTGTTACCTTTAGAAATACGCATAACTGGATCCGTTATGGTGGAATTGAAAGTACTTATCAGTCATTTCATCGCGTGTTAAAGAAAGGTGGCATACTTGGTGTTGTACAGCACCGTGCCAATAAAGGAAGTGATCCTAAACAAAGTGCAGAAAAAGGTTACGTACCACAATCCTATCTAACCAAATTGATTGAAAGTATGGGGTTTGAACTGGTTGATGTGTCAGAGATTAATGCTAACCCGAAAGATACTAAAGACCATCCAAAAGGTGTCTGGACTTTACCACCTAGTTACCGTCTAAAAGATGTTGACAAGGCAAAATATACTGCCATTGGTGAAAGTGATCGTATGACTTTACGTTTTATAAAACTTTGACAGAAATAAACCTGACAGCGAAACTCTTTTTACTGCTTGGCGGTATTAATGCCCTGCTGGCCGTTATCATGGGTGCCTTTGGTGCCCATGCACTGAAGGTCAGACTCGATGAAGCTTTATTAAAAGTTTATCAAACTGGTAGTGAATATCATTTCTATCATGCCCTGGGCCTGGTCTTATTGGGTGTGTTAGCTATTAATATCCCGATAAATATCTGGCTCAAGATATCGGGCTGGTCAATGCTGGTTGGTATAATATTGTTTAGCGGTAGTCTTTATCTATTAAGTATTTTTAACTTACGTTGGCTGGGGATGGTGACTCCCGCAGGTGGTTTATTATTTATTATTGCCTGGATAAGTTTAATTATTGCCGTACTTAAGCAATAATCTCACATGAAATTATTATTTATAGCATTTTCTATTTATCTCATACCAACCTCATGTCTTGCAGATGAATTGGATGAAAAGATTGATAAGGCCTGTCTTCGTCATGCAATATCACTGGTTTCGCAATTTAAATCGGATTCTGTTATTGAATTGAATCAACAACAGTCCGATAAAATTTTGAAGATCGCAACTGAATCATGTAAAAATAATTTTAGAAGCGCATTTAATGAAAATACACAGGAAGATGATGATTCAGACTGGTTGACTGACAATATATTAAATAGTGAAGTAGAGCGAAAAGCAGGAAATAAACGTTTAATGAAACGGCGTTAGATCAATTGTATTAACATGTAGCTACAATAAATAAACGCGGACCACACACATATAATAATCATCACACCTAAAACTTTAAGATCACTATTAATAAGTTCTTCCGTGTTTATATTTGACATAGAAACTTTTACTTCTTCAGGAATTAAACGCACTACCAAACTGTAAGCAACAGGAACCAGAATAAGCTCATCGAGCAAACCCACTACAGGGATAAAGTCCGGAATTAGATCAATAGGACTGATAACATACGCCAGGGTCATTATCACGATTGCCTTTGCGTACCAGGGTGTCCTGTGATCACGCATGGCGAATACTAATAATGTAATTCTGTCTTTCATGCCTTACGGTCAAGTTCTATACAGGGGTTCAAGTTTTCCAATTGGTTCAGCTTTGTTTTTTTTCTGTTTAGCTATTTTTTCTATCATGTTCAACAATTCTGCACCATTCCATTGTCCTGTTGCCTTACCGTATAGATGATTGTTCAGGTCATCCAAAACATTGTGTATATCAACATCCTTGAACTTTTTTATCTGACCAATACTATTAATATTAGCATCAGGCCAATTCGCCCTCGCCCAAAGTAACAGATTATCTTTTGTTATATGTGGATCATTCCGCTTACATGACTGCCTGAGTTTTTTCAGGTAATTACCAGTCTTATCTGCTGAATTTACTTTTTCTTTTTTCGTATCAGTTTTATTACCACTTCGCCACCACATAAATACCGTTAATAACCATAATATAAATAAACCTATACTAACCCATTGCCAGTTGGGTAATGTAGAAAATGTTTGCGTATCTATGGCACTATCAACCTTAGTATTATTATTTTCTATTGCGACAAATTCGTTTTCCGGTTCAGGACTTATATTTTGGTCTTCAATATTACCCGTAGCTGTTGCATCAACTTGTATATATCTTTCCGGTAATTCGGCAATTTCCATTTTGTCTTTAGAAGTATTCCACCAGGGGATTTTAATAGCGGGTAATAAATACTTCCCTCCTTCTGTCGGGATTATCGCCATCTTCTCCTGCCGTAAGCCTATAAGGCCGCTTGAAGCAAGCGATTCCTCGAACTTTGGTTGATCAGGGTATTGCTTTAATTCTTTCGGGAGAGCGCTATTTATCGCAGGTAACTGACTCGCAGCCAGACCGGATGCCCGCACTGATAATGTCCGGGTAGTAGCTTCACCAAGTTTTAATTTACCCGGATCAATTGACCATTGTTCCTGTATGTTTAATTCACTGGCCGGTAACCAGGTATCACCGGTAAAACTGTCTGGTATTGGTTTTACATTGAGTTTTATCTTCCTGGATCGTTTTGCAATCGATTTTGGTCGCGGGCCAAAGGGATCAAAATAAAAAAAACCACCACCGCCTGTCTGTCCCTGGAAGATAACCGGCTCAATATTTAATTCACCACTTACCTGCGGGAAGATGGCATATTGCCGTTCGATAACGACATAGCGTTTACCATTTTTTCGGGTTTCGTAACTTTTATCTTCACCCAGCCTTTCAATTACGACCTGGCCGCCACTAATCTTCGGCTCCGATAAACTGGCGTTATCTGTTACAACTGCACGATACAACTTAACCTTATAAACAATCTGGGCCTGAACATAAGGTGAATCAGTATTTACACCGACATCGATAAAAATGTCATCTGTTTTTTTATTCTTTGTAACAGGTGTGCCGGCTACAACTTTAATTGACTGGGGCTTACTCAATTCTTTTCCAAATCGGATAGAGGGGATGCCAATAATGCCTGTTTTATTTGTGATCATAGTCAATATCCATTGCTGTGAATAACTAATATCACCATTAACGATCTTGGTATGACTGCGTTGACTACTATTTAATACGGTAAACTCTTTATTTAATGGAGAGAAATCCGGTTTTGTCGTGATCTTCCTGTCACTTTCAAATATCAATCTAAACGATTCATCGGCGACAATCGGACTATGATCGACACTCACCGTAACCTTTGCTAAAACAATATGACCTGGCAGCAGTAATAATATTAGAGTTAATATTCTAAAAATCATTTTTACCAATATTTTCCGGTTGTTGTTTGTCTTTTTTGTTGTTGATATTGATATTTAAACTTTCGTCTTAAAAGTCCTGAAGGATCATCCGGTATACGCCTTAACCATTGCTCTGTCGCTTGTTGTTCTTCATCGAGTTCATTACTTGACTGTTGCGCTAATTGTCGTGTCTGATCCTCTGTTGTTTTTTCCTGTTGTTGTTCCTGCATTTTATTTTGATGCTGTTGTTCATCGCTTTCCTGATTCCTGGCTTGTTGTTCAGCTTCATCCTGACCACTTTGTTGTTGTGATTTTTGACTCTCAGCCTGTTGCTGTTGTTCGGAAGGTTGCGCCTGCTCTTGCTCAGACTCACCACTTTCCTGTTGCGACTGTTGTGAATCTTGTTGACTGGAACCTGCTTGCTGTTCAGAGTCTTTTGATTGTGAGTCCTGTTGTTGATCCTGGTCAGATCCAGACTGTTGCTGGTTTTGCTGACTTTGTTGCTGTTGTTTTTCCAGTTCTTTTTCGATCAATTCCTTATTAAATTTGGCATCTTCGTGCCCGGGACTTTGTCTTAAAACTGCATCATATGCAGCAAGTGCTTCTTCGTATTTACCTTGCCTGGCCATTGCATTGCCCCGGTTATACGTACTACGAATATCATTATCCTGACTCAATAATTCTTCTGCAGCTGCATAATCCCCTGCCTGATACTTTGCCGTTGCCTTCCAGTCTTTATTATCAAATAATTCTGACGCACGTTCTATCTGTTTGTTCTGCAAAGCTCGCATTGCCTGTTGATCTTTATTTAGCCAAAGATCATCCCACTCAATCGCAACTGCATCATCTGGTTGCATAATAATTATACAAACAAGGATACCCAGATAACCTTTTCGAAATGAAAAAGCCATGATCGGGATAATCAATAATACTAACCATGGACCAAACTCCTGCCATCGGTCCGTATCGAATTCTGTTTCTTTTTTTTCACCTGATTCCTGTCCCTGGTTAAAAAACTGATTGAGATTAATTATATCTCCATCATTAATCTGACTATTTTGATAAAGACCTCCTCCTCGATTAACCAGTTTACGTAAACCGTCTTTATCAAGTTTGGGAATAACAATCGATCCTTTACGGTCTTTTAAAAAATCACCACTATTTAATTTAACGGGCGCACCCTCTTCTGTACCGGTTGCCAGAATTGATATCTTGAAACCTTCATTATTTGCATTTGCAAAATCATCCTCAAATTTAATATCTACCTCATCTGTAATAACCAGGATATGTCCATGGTTATGTCCTGCCTGCTTTAATAGTTCAGTTGCCTTGTCAATTGCTGCAGCGGTATTACTGCCAGGTGCTGGCATAATATCCGGCGTTAATGCGGACAATTGCGACTTAATTGTTTTCGTATCATCCGTTAATGGTGTGACAGTAAATGCACCACCCGCATAGACAAGCAATGCTGTCTGTCCTTCTTTTCTTAAATCTAACAAATCCGAAATCTTGAATCGCGCCCTTTCCAGCCGCGAAGGTTTAATATCATCTGCATACATTGAATAGGATAAATCCAATGCAATGACTAATGCAGACTCTTTCTGAAAAACCGGTTGCGGTAATTTTTCCCAGCTTGGACCAGCAAGTGCAATAACCGCTAATAAAATAGCCAGCAATAAATATATAAGGTGTATATTACGCCTTCTTCCCGATCGACCGACCAGGATATAAGGTAACAATGCCGGATCACAAACACTTTCCCAATGCCGGTTAACTAAATGCTGCTTCGCTAAAAACCATAGACATAGAATTAATGGTATTAACGCAATAAACCAATAGGGACGGATGAAATGAAAATCAGCCCACATAACGGCTTACCTTGTTTCGTATCATAAGAACTGAAATCATAATTACCAATGCGATTGCCAACGGCCAATAGAACAATGCTGTTTGTGGACGGAATCGCTGCACATCCTTTTCTATCGGTTCAAGCTCATCAAGTAACTGATAAATTTGTTCCAGTTGTTCAACGTCTCTGGCTCGAAAATATCGTCCACCCGTTTTATCTGCGATAGCTTTTAATGTCTTTTCATCAAGTTCAGCCGACGGATTTATTCTGCGAGCACCAAAAAAAGAACGTACGATCATTTCATCGGCACCAATACCGATAGTATAAATTTTTAAACCTTCGCGTGCTGCAAGATCCGCTGCTGCAAGAGGATCGACAGCGCCGGCTGTATTAGTACCATCTGTTAATAATATTAATACCCTGCTTTGCTCTTCTTTATCGCGTAAACGTTTTACTGCTAAACCAATAGCATCACCGATTGCTGTTGCCTTACCTGCCAACCCGATAGCCGACTCGTATAACAATGTTTTTACTGTTGTTCGATCAAAGGTTAAGGGTGTTTGCAGATAAGCCTGTTCACCAAACAGGATTAGACCGAGCCGATCACCTACACGACGTTCAATAAATTTTCCGGCAACCCACTTTGTTGCAGTTAATCGGTTGACACGTTGATCTTTTAGTATGAAGTCTTCTTCCTCCATGCTGCCAGAAAGATCAACTGCTAACATTAAATCGCGGCCACTAACAGGTATATCAACAAAATCGCCTAACCATTGTGGTCGCATACCAGCAAGTATTAATAAAAGCCACGCAATAATTGCAAACCAGATTAATCGGTGCTGCACATCAACACGATGTTCTCCCTCAATACCTGAACTGAACTCATTAATGAAAGGTACGCGTAATGCGGCTTCATTCACATTTTCAATAGGCTGTAAAAAATAATGGATAATTAAAGGTAGAGGTAGAAATGCAATCACCCAGGGCCATTCAAAATGAATCATTTTGTTTTACCCCGTTTTTCTATTCTGTCTATCCACAATGAAACCAACTGCAAAAGTTCAGCACTGTCATAATCTGACGAAGCCTGATAAGGGGCTTCAACCAGTATTTGTCCCGCTCCACGGCTAAATTGTTGTTTGTCTGTAAATTGGTCCAGGAATAATAACCATTCCCGTCCGGTTAACGATGCAACCTCCGTTCTACTAAAAAGACTGATGCTAATACGACGTACTAATCCTGATAATCCTTGTATAAGTGATGTTTTATCCTGGTTCAGGTTAAAATCGTTTCTGATTTTTTCCAGCTCCTGTCTGGCAAGAAAAATTGTTGAGAGCTGATAATTCCGTCGTTGCCTGATAAAGAAAATAATCGCGCCAACTAAAACGATTAATAAAAAACCAAGCAACCACCAACCTGGTGCCAAAGGCCACCATGAAATTGCATCAGGTAAATGAATGTCGCGTAACGGTAAGCTGGCAGGATCAGTTTGAGGAATCATCTTTCACGCAGACCTTCCCTGATAATTTTTTCCGGATTATCTTCGGTTCGACAACACAAATAATTCATATGACTTGAACGGGTTATTCTTAATATCTGATTTTTATGTTCATTAAATTTTTTCTGATAATCATCGACCAATTTTTTATTATGGGTATCTATTTCAAGTTCCTGAACACCATTAGTAATTCGATATTGGCCTGCAGGTGGTAAATATTGTTCCAGCCAATCATAAATATGTACCAGTACAACCTCATTATGTTGGCGTAATCGAATCAAGTGTGAACGTACTTCGTCGTCCAAACCGCGAAAATCACTTAACAGGATCACCAAACTTCCCGGGCGAACCAAATGACGTAAACTTATTAAGGATCGTAATAAAGATTTATGATCAGCTATATAATGACCGGTATTACTCCAGGCATCATGTTCAACCATTGTTTTGATCAAGCGTAATACTGATGATTTACCACGCTGTGGTTTTAATTCACGATGAACATCATCTGAAAAGATTATTCCGCCAACCCGATCACCTTGTTGATTTGCTGTCCATGCAAACAGACTGGCCATCTCTGCTGCAATGACAGATTTAAATTTTCCTCGCGTTGCAAAAAACATCGGTTTACGAAAATCGACCCACAAATGTACTGGTCGCTCACGTTCTTCACAAAATAGTTTCGTGTGTGCCTTACCTGTCCGTGCAGTTACTCGCCAGTCGATATTTCGAATATCATCACCAGGCTGATAAAGACGTGACTCATTGTATTCCATGCCTCGACCTTTAAATGCGGACTGGTAATCTCCTGATTGCACTGCACTGATAACACCGGACTTGAGTGATAAACCTCTGCTCTTCCGGCTTAGGGCAATAAGACCCGTCGTTGTTATTGAGGCTGGATGTTGAATTGATTCAGCAAGTGCAGACATAAACTATTTCAGGGAACCGCTATCCTTGATATTAATTCTGATACCACTTTATCAGTCGTCATGCCTTCGGCTTCAGCTTCATAATTCAGGATCAAACGATGTCTTAGAACATCATGTGCAATAGCCTGTACATCTTCCGGTCCTACATAATCACGTTGTTCCAGCCAGGCATGCGCACGTGCACATCGATCAAGTGTAATAGTTGCACGTGGGCTGGCGCCATATTGCAGCCATTGGGCAAGATCATCACCATAGGCACCCGCTTTTCGGGTTGCTAACACAAGTTTTATCAAATATTCCTCCAGATTTTCTGCCATATAGATCGATAACACTTCTTCACGGGCTGCAAAAATACTTTCCTGTTTGACTGGTTCCGATGCTGTCTGGTTCGCTGACAATTTTGCCTCCTCTCGTGCCAATCGCAATATTGCCTGTTCTTCTGCATCGTTGGGATAACCAATTGATACATGCATCAGGAAACGATCCAATTGAGCTTCGGGTAAAGGATAAGTCCCCTCCTGTTCAATCGGGTTTTGGGTTGCCATAACGAGAAATAAATCGGGTAAGGAATAGGTTTTTTTACCCACGGTAATCTGACGTTCCGCCATCGCTTCCAGTAATGCCGACTGCACCTTGGCTGGAGCACGATTAATTTCATCCGCTAAAACCAGATTATGAAACAATGGGCCTTGTTGAAAAACAAAACTACCTTCTTGCTGCCGATAAATCTCGGTACCGGTCAAATCAGCAGGCAATAAATCCGGGGTAAACTGGATTCGATGGAAGTTTCCCTCTATACCATCGGCAAGCACTTTAATTGCCCGCGTTTTGGCCAGGCCCGGCGCGCCTTCAACCAATAAATGGCCATCTGCCAAAAGGGCAATTAATAGACGATTGACCAGCTTTTCCTGACCAATAATCTGTTTTCCAATATGTACTTTAAGCCGTTGAATTTCGGAAATAACTGACATGTTTACTACTCTTGTTTTTGGTTTATGCTTATTGACAACGTATTTTATGAAAAAATTCCATTATCGTCTTTTAACATGTATTGTCGCATTCATTACAACGCAATATAAGATAGGGATACGAAAATGGCAGAAATGAAAAATTTTGCTGACCGTATACGTTCCGGAGAAGTATTAACCGGCACACTTGTCAGCTTGCCATCACCGGAAATCTGCGAATTATTATCCAATATCGGTTATGACTGGTTATTCATTGATGCTGAACATGGTGCATTTAATCCACAACAGGCGCAAAGCATGCTCCAGGCAGCCTCACCAACGCCATGTGTCATACGCGTTCCCGTTGGTGAAACTGTCTGGCTGAAAAAAGCCCTCGATATTGGTGCTGCCGGAATAATTGTTCCGCAGGTCCATAATTCTGCCCAGGCAAAAGAAATTATCCAACATTGTAAATATGCACCAACGGGTGATAGAGGCATTGGCATAGGCCGCGCACATAAATATGGTCTTGAGTTTGAACGTTACCTGGAAAAAGCGAATGAAGAAACCGCTGTAATATTACAGGCTGAAAGTTGTGAGGCCGTAGATAATATTAATGACATTGCCAATCTTAAAGGTGTCGATGCAATTTTAATCGGACCCTATGATCTTTCAGCAAGCCTGGGAATGCCGGGTGAAATTAATCATCCCGGTGTTCAATCAGCGATCGACGAAATTGTGTCGGCTTGTCAAAAAGCTAATGTGAGTATGGGATTTTTTGGTGTTAATGCCAATGCTGTTTTGCCCTACAAGGAAAAAGGTTTTACTTTATTAACTGTCGGTGTTGATACAACATTTCTTATTAAATCCGCTTCAGAAACATTATCTGAAATGAGTGAGTAGTTTTAGAATTAATTTAATGGCTAAAAAACCGATTATGAGTCTTGGTACTATCAATACAATTCTAAATACAGCTCCGATTGTTATTCAGGGCGCTACCCGTTTAATAAAATTAATTCGGGATCAGGGACAAGATAACAAACCGGATGAAGAAATTCCGGATACGATTGAAGGTATAAAAATTGAAGTCGATCGTTTACATCAGCGTTTGGATAAAAATGACGAATCCAACGTTGAACAAATAAAATTAATTGAGGAGTTAGCAAAACAGAATGAAACTTTGGCAACCCAATTAAAAAACACTATTACCCATTTAAATCGTATAACAATTGTTGCGATTGTTTCGATTATTTTTTCAGTTGCATGCATCGTAGTAATAGTTAACCAATAATATTAAAGACCGTTGATGAAAAAAATTTATAGTTCAGACAATATAATTATGGCTGGACATATACACAGTTTACTTGAAGCAAACGGGATTAATTGCCATCTCCGTAATATGAATCTTAGTGGTGGTATTGGTGAGCTGCCAATTAACGAATGCTGGCCGGAAGTCTGGGTAAATGATGAAGCTGATTATAGTCTTGCTGAGGAAATAATTACTGCAATATTAAACAAAACTGATAATAACACGTCCTGGAAATGTTCGTGTGGTGAAACTGTTGAAGGACAATTTGATACTTGCTGGTCGTGCGGCAATACAAACACCGGCCTTTAATAAAAACTAATCCGATGTACAACACTTGTCCAAAATGCAACCATCAACGTGCTGAATCAGATAATACGGATTGAATATTTGTCCTGCTATCACGACTGGAATCGCATAGAGCAATAGCAACTACTTTTAATAATATGGGTATTACACTTATACTCTTATACCTCGCCTGGAGCGGATACTGTCTATACAAATAATATAAAAATCCTGAATCAATATGACATTTAACTGTTTTTTTTATAAATTTATTTTATTCCAGATATTAATATTTGCAATTCTTTTAACTCCTGATCATGTTAATGCTGATCATAGCACCGACCATATACCTGCAGCTGTTGAACGTATACTTAAAAAATATAAAATTCCAAAAAATTCATTAAGTTTTTACATAAGAGAATATAATTCTTCTACGCCATTACTTTCCTTAAATCTGGATACTCCAAGAAACCCGGCATCAGCAATCAAGTTGCTAACAAGCTATGCCGGACTCGAGATCCTTGGGCCCAACTATACCTGGGAAACACATATACATCTCGATGGTAAACTTTCTAATGGTACTTTAAATGGTGATTTAATAATCGAAGGTGGTGGTGATCCCTTTCTAACTCGAGAGACATTTTGGCACTTGCTATTTACCCTTCGTAATCGCGGTTTGAAAGATATAAATGGTGATCTATTAATTGATGATGAACTATTTGAGGATGAAAACGGATCACCTGCAGATTTTGATAACAAACCTTATCGCGTTTACAACACATTTCCTGATGCAGCATTATTAAATTTTCGTGCTCATCAATTTCATTTCATTCCTTTGGATAATAAGGTTCATGTATACGCAGATCCGCCAGCAGCAAACCTGCAAATTAGAAATAAATTAAAACTTGTTAGCGGCCGTTGCAGAGGGAAGCATCGACAAATAAAGTTTAGTGTTTTTGGTCAGGGTTCCATGACAACAATTGGGTTTAGTGGTGATTACCCAAAACGTTGCGGAAATCAGGACCTCATACGAACAGTCTTATCAAATGATGATTATATTTATGGTGTTTTTAAAGCGTTATGGCAGGAAATGGGAGGAACGATTAGCGGAAAAATCGGGAAAACATCAATTGATGCAAAAAATCCTTTTTATATTGTTCCTTCCAAGCCGCTCAGTGAAATTATTATCTATATCAACAAATTCAGTAATAATGTCATGGCCAGGCAGCTCTTTCTAACAATAGGGAAGGAAAAACTGGACACAACCGGTAGTAAAGTATCTGCAAGAAAAGCCATTAAAGACTGGTTAAAAGAAACAGGCATACCGGCACCTGAATTAATGCTTGAAAATGGCTCCGGTTTATCACGTACTTCACAAATTTCTGCACGTTCTCTGGTGAAAATATTGGAAGCTGCATTAAAAAGTCCTTATCAACCTGAATTCTTCGCTTCGTTACCCCTGATAGGGATCGATGGAACTGTAAAAAAGCGACTGAAAGGTAAAATTCCGCCTGGAAGCGCTCGAATCAAAACCGGAATTATTGATGATGTAAGAACAATGGCTGGATATGTAAAAAGTAAAAATAACAGAGATTATATTATTGTCTCGTTACAAAACTTTAAAGGAATACAAAATACAACGGGGACCTTGATTCAGGATGAATTATTAAAATGGTTATATAATCAATAATTTTATAAAAAAATTATTGACTAAAAAATTCTGCCTTGTCCAGATAACCACTCCAGGCAAACCAGTAAGCAAGATGTCCAGGCAATCTTGATAGCGACTCACCATCAGGTCCTATCAGCGCCTCTTCAGTAACCATCCAATCTTTATCATCAGCTTTAACTTTTGTAAGCTGTTCATTACCTTTTACGAATTTACGTCCTTCTGATCGATAAGCACGAACTGCTCTTGTATTAGTATCTCCAATTAATACGAGCTGTATTACACCAACGCGATCATTAATGACTTTACCACCTGAAAAAGCTGTCAATGGCCAGGCTTTTTGTACGCCCGTCATCCTTAAACCAAAAACCTGATCCTTTGGCTTTAAACGCTCATCTTTGGCTAATGCAGGGAACATTAGATCAGGACTATTAAAATAATGACTATAGGGTTTACCAGGTGTGTAGTCTCTAATAAACCCGGTTTGAAGCGAAAGTACCTTAGTGTTGGGGTGTTGTTTCTTCCACTCACCCCACGTCGTTGTTGCTACGGGTAATACTTTCAACTGAATTTCAGAACCGGTTAGTTCTCCAACAACAGGTCTGCCGGTAAACTGGTTCCATAAAGAATGGGTTTGCTGGTCATACATTAACTTGTTAGATCGATATAGAAAACCTGATGATCCAAAAATGAATGGTTCATCACGATTAGCAATTCGTGTGTCATATAAAATAGCTGACCCACACAAGGTACAATAGGCTAATGAAACCGGCACACCGCCAATGACATCATTAAACATTTCATGCCAGTCCATTATTCTGTATGGATAGGCGCGAACATCGCCATTAATTGTTATGCCAAATACAGGCTCGGATTCAGTCAAGTAATCTGCCTTACCCGCATCTATAAGGTTTGGATTAGTTAACGCGGGAATACCATCTTTAACAACCCCACCCCAGGTTATTTCTTCAAGACGAATCTCATGCTTAATATCAGCATAAATAAATGTTCGAAACTTGGGGTCTATACGGGAAAATAAATCCGACTGAAATTCGGCAAACCCATTAAACGGTTTGACTTCCGGATGTGCCTGCTGCCATAACATCCATTTAAACCAGTCACTGCCATAATGCTCTTCTGTAAGTGTGGTTAATAAATCAGCGATTTTTCCATCTTCATCACCAACATAGCGTAACGCATAGATTAAAACCGGGATAACATCCTGATTATCTCTATCCCTCATCCATTGTAAGGACTTTTTCCTCACTTCAGTTGAATGGGTAAATAACAACCTTGCATGTACACGTACATCATTGCTCTTGGTTAATTCATCTGAAATAAACGGATCAGTTGCATCTTCAGAGTATACGAACCGGGTTCCAACTGCCGCTAAGATTGCCAGTGAAAAACCAATAATTAATATTAGTTTCAAAAATTTCATCTTGCTTTATTTAATCTTGGCCAGTTTTTATCAGCACGCTGAATATGTGCATCAATATCTTTCTTCCATGTCGTTCTTACTGCTTTTGAATAATTCAAATATAGCTTTCCTTTGTAAATTGTCCATGCGTGTGGATCGGTAGGTGCTAATGAACCTTTACTAACCGCAAAGGCACAAAATCCTCCATACTGAGGGGCATAACGTGAAGGGGATTTTTTAAACGCATCGCGATTTTTTTTGCTGGAAAAATGCCAATCAACATCATTCCAGTGATGTGAGTATTTTTTATCGCCTTTAATTGCTTTAGCTTCTGTGTGATAAGCCACAACATCATAACCATTAACAGCAATATCACCCTTGCTGAAAATGATATCAGCAGCCCACACTGAATAATGAAAGACGACAAGGATAAAAAAACTTAAACGCTTCATGACCACCTCATGGTATTTGAATCATGAAGTTTAGAGTTAATTAAATATGATAGTTCATGTAAATCAGTGGGGAAATTTGCTTAAACTGTTAACCAGTCAAAATTTTTAAACTCTAATAATAGAAAATAATAAAGTGCGAGGATTCTTATTTTTTAGATTTCGAATCTTTAACAAAATACTCCAGATGTTCATCTTCCAGGGCATCAATAACTGGTTTTAGTTTTTCAGGTAAGACATATTGTTGATAAACCAATCCATTTTTTTTCAACTGCTTATCCAGGTTCTTCAGGATATTATTTATAAGTTGACTGACTGCAGCCTTTTGCATCCCTGTATCCTTAATAACCTCCTGACGAGATTGACCCTTAACTAAAATGCGGTAGGCAGCATCTTTAGACTTAGCGCGTATACGAAGTCCCTTTATAGCCAATGAGAATTGTTTATCGTTCATGATAGGACCGTAATTTTCAATCCATATAAAAATATCCAGAGAATCAATGTGTTCCAGAAAAATATGCATTATATACATCGTCCCATGACAAGCACTAACCAAATCATTTTGAGAGTTAATTTTAAAATTTAGGATTTTATCAATTATTATACAAGTTTATAATTAAATGAACTAATTATGACTATATTAATAACTTGTTAAATATTAAATGGAGAAAATCATGGATGACATACAAAAAGTGCAGATCATTAGCGCCATTTATATTGCAGTAAGTACAAGAAATTACCGGTGTGCAAAGGTAATTCTTGATGATGCGTGCTCAAGCAGGATCAATGAGGTATTGGAAGTGATTATTAATTTGTCAGAAGAATATGAATATCCACAACTCATAGAAAAGATAAAGGAATTAAAAAAGGAAGACTTTTAATAGATTTAACCAGATTAATACTAATAGAAAGTAAATACTTACTTATTTATTAGCTAATCAATTTTAAAAATCTATTTTAGAAACAATAACTTATATTAATTTAAAATTAATGTTGCAATGCAGCATAAATAGCCTATAATTCATTCCAATCATTAAATTAATTATTGGAGAAATACGATGGAAAACACACTAGAAAACCTGGTTGCTCCTGTAAAGGAACTAAACGAATTGACGCTGAAAACGATTGAGGAAATCGCTGAAATTCAGGTTAATGCCATTCAGGAAAACGCAAAGACCAGTGTTGATTCACTGAAATCAGCAACTGAAATTAAAGATCTGGATTCTTTACAAAGCTATTTGAAAGGACAGCTTGAGGTTGCTCAAAACCTTTCAAGTAACGCTACAGAAGATGCACAAAAGATCGCCAAAATTGGTGAAATTTATGCAAATGGTGTTAAGGAATTGTTTGAAAAGTCTTTGAAAGTTGCGTAAATCTATCTGTTGTTGAAAATTAAAAACCGCTCTTCGGAGCGGTTTTTTTACGCCTACAGGGAGGTAGGCGGTAGAAAACGTCGGGGAGTGCGTTTCTAGCCTACCTGTAGGTACACGTTTTCGAATAATGAAAAACAACCAACATAGGAAAATAAAATTAGATATACAAGATGGACTGATTTATTACTCTTTACCCATTAATTCTTTCAGATCTGAGAATGGTTTACCGGTTGAGTGTTCCCGTTTAAGTTCATTACTTGCATTTGACTTCAAACCTTCGGTATCAAGATATCTTGCATGTTCGTTATCATGACAATAAAGGCAGAGTAATTCCCAATTACTGCCGTCTGCAGGATTATTATCATGATTATGGTCCTTATGATGAACCGTTAATTCACTGAGATTTTCTCTGCTAAATTCCCGTTTACATTTCCCACATATCCATGGAAACAGTTTGAGTGCCTGCTCACGATAAGAATGCCCTCTTGCCTCGGCACTTTGTCTTGATTCAGCTATGATCTTGTCAAATTTATCCATGTAATATGAACAAAGGTAAATGTAACCAAACACCTGCACCCATTCATACTCAAGAAGGATAGTTCAAAAAGAGAATTAATGTCTCTGGATGCTCGCCTGAATACTGATCAAATCATCGAATATCTTTAATTGTTTTAATAAAGTGTCCGTCGATGGATCATTTTTATGAAGACATTCTTCAGCATATTCAAAAATCGCGCTCTGTTCAGGTAGAGGTTTTGTCTGTTCAATAGTGTCTTTCATTTTCGGTAAAAAGATCCATTGCAACCACTGTTCGAAACTGAGTGTATCCAGACAAAAAGGATAGGAACTATTAAGAGCACTGGCTGTTGGCTTGACATCATCCCACTTTCCGTGGATGCGAAGGCTGGCTTCGACTTCGAGTAAAACGTCGGCGATTCGGTTTGGGATATCGTGCATTTAATAAATTATACGTGTTGTGAACCTATTCCGACAGAAATAACTGCTTCCACTCGCCAAATCCGGCTATTTATCAGCATCATTTGTGGCAAATAAGTTACTGTTATTTATAGGTATTTTTAATATAAGCGTTTGAATTTCACATACTTCCTCATTCTGGTTTATACTCCGCCCGCCAGTTTGCATGTCAATGCATTCATCTAGATGGTATTCCAGTCGATGTGTTTAATTGATCGCGCTTGTTTCCTGGAACCAGGTGCATGGAAAGTAATGTATTTATTAATTTTAATTTAACAGAGTTAGGAAAATGGCAGACTTATCGAAGTATAGAAATATAGGTATCTTCGCCCATGTGGATGCGGGCAAGACCACAACCTCGGAGCGTATATTAAAACTGACCGGTAAGATCCATAAAACCGGTGAGGTTCATGATGGCGAAGCAACGACTGATTTCATGGAGCAGGAACAGGAGCGTGGTATTACCATACAATCTGCCGCAACCAGTTGCTTCTGGAATGATCATCGTTTGAATATTATCGACACGCCAGGGCACGTTGACTTTACCATTGAAGTTTATCGTTCATTAAAAGTTCTGGATGGCGGTATCGGTGTATTCTGTGGTTCAGGTGGTGTAGAACCTCAATCCGAAACAAACTGGCGTTATGCAAATGAATCAGAAGTTGCCCGAATTATTTTTGTTAACAAGCTGGATCGTATAGGCGCAGATTATTATCGTGTCGTAAAACAAATAGAGGATGTATTGGGTGCCGTGCCATTAGTTATGGCATTACCAATTGGTATTGAAGATAAATTTATCGGTGCAGTTGATTTACTAACTCGTAAGGCCTGGGTCTGGAACGATCCAAACGATCCAAGTAAATATGAAATTCAAGACCCACCGGAGGATATGCTGGATAAGGTTGAAGAATGGCGTGAGAAATTAATTGAAACAGCCATTGAACAAGATGATGATGTTATGGAGAAATACCTTGAAGGCGAAGAACTTTCAATGGAAGAGATTAAGGCTTGCATTCGAAAAGGAACTATTAATCTGAGTTTTTTCCCGACTTATTGCGGTTCTGCATTTAAAAATAAATGTGTTCAGTTAGTACTGGATGCTGTTGTCGACTATTTACCAAACCCAACAGAAGTAACACCGCAACCTGAAGTTGACCTGGAAGGTCATGAAACTGGTGAATTGGCAATCGTTGATCCTGGTAAACCATTACGTGCACTGGCATTCAAAATTATGGATGATCGTTTTGGCGCACTAACATTCATGCGTATCTATTCAGGCAAACTGGATAAAGGCACAACCGTTCTAAACACATTTACCGGCAAGACAGAGCGTATCGGCAGAATCGTAGAAATGCATGCTGATGAACGTATCGAACTCGATAGTGCACAAGCAGGTGATATTGTTGCAGCCATTGGACTAAAAAATGTCCAAACCGGACATACTTTATGTGATCCGAATAACCCGGCAACATTGGAACCGATGGTCTTCCCTGATCCAGTTATTTCTATTGCAGTAGCGCCTAAAGATAAGGGTGCCGCTGAAAAACTGGGTATAGCACTGGGCAAGATGATCAAGGAAGACCCTTCTTTCCGGGTCGAAACTGATCAGGATAGCGGCGAAACTATTCTTAAGGGTATGGGAGAACTGCATCTTGATATCAAAGTAGATATATTAAAGCGTACTCATGGTATTGAAGTCGATGTTGGCAGTCCACAAGTCGCCTATCGTGAAACAGTCACTAAACGGGTTGAAGATACTTATACCCACAAGAAACAATCGGGCGGTTCAGGTCAATATGGTAAAATCGATTACGTCATTGAACCTGGTGAACCCGGCAGTGGATTTCAGTTTGAATCTACTGTGACCGGCGGTAATGTTCCAAAAGAATTTTGGCCAGCGATTGAGGGGGGATTTCAGAAAAATATGGAGAAAGGCGTGCTGGCTGGTTATCCATGTCTGGATTTTAAAGTCACTTTATTTGATGGTGCCTTCCATGCGGTAGACTCTTCAGCAGTCGCATTTGAATTGGCAGCCGCTGCGGCATATCGACAGAGTATGCCAAAAGCCGGACCACAATTAATGGAGCCTATCATGAAGGTCGATGTGTTTACTCCCGAAGATAATGTCGGTGATGTTATTGGAGACCTGAACCGTCGCCGTGGCATGATTAAATCACAGGAGGCCACTCCAACTGGTGTACGTGTAAAGGTAGAAGCGCCTCTAAGTGAAATGTTTGGCTACATTGGCTCTTTACGTACCTTGACTTCCGGCCGGGGACAATTTTCAATGGAGTTTCTACACTATAATCCTTGCCCCAAGAATGTTGCAGATGAAATCATTGCCGAAATAAAGGCACGCGAAGAAGAGAAAAACTAATACTTTAAATACAACTATTAAAAGGCCGGTAAATCCGGCTTTTTTTATGTACAGGGATGTACTGGTCGAAAATTGCTGGAAATTTTGTTCCATACAATTTCAACCGTTTATGTCCTATAAACGTCCTGCATTTTCGACACTTGCCTACAGGACGTAGGTAAGGGCGATTTGTCGGGAACAAAAATCGCTTCCGCCATCCATGACGGTCGTATGTTGTGGGCGCAGAACGACATACATGGATGTATTAGTATCGCGTGAGGCACGACTGCAGGGATGCAGGAGGTAGAGCGACGCAGGAAGCTAAAGCCGAGGAGCAGCGATGTCCAATTTAACCCGATTTCATTTTCACCACGTTTATAGCAGCAAGTTTTACAAATTCCTTATTGAACAAACTGGAGAATAACAATGAAATCAATACATTTTCGTAAATATGGACAAGCTCTTACAGTAGCACTTTCAGTATTTCTTTCGTCGAATTCATATGCAATGAGTTCCGAGAAATTAACCTCGCTGGACGATCAAACTTCTGTTGCTGTAACAATCTATAATGAAAACCTTGCATTAATTAAAGATCAACGCACTATCACATTGGATGATGGCTTTAACCTTTTAGCATTTCGTGGTGTCAGCGGAAAAATGCGTCCGGAAACTGCACTACTAAGAAACCTGAAAAATGCAGGGCTTAACGTCATCGAACAAAATTTTGACTTCGATCTGCTTACACCGCAAAAGCTTCTAGAAAAATATGTTGGCAAACAAATACAGATTGCCAGGATGAATCCGGCTACGGGTGAAGAAACGATCGAAGAAGCAACTGTACTAAGTACCAACCAGGGTGTTGTTGTCAAGTTCGGTGACCGGATTGAAACTAATCCACGTGGTCGTTATATCTTTGACAAGGTACCGGAAAATCTTCGCGACCAACCGACTTTAGTAATTCAACTTAATAGCCAGACGGCTAAACCTCAGGATGTTGAACTCAGTTATTTATCCTCTGGTTTGTCCTGGAAGGCAGATTATGTTGCAGAATTAAACTCAGACGATAACAAACTTGATTTAATGGGTTGGGTCACACTGAACAACCATAGCGGTACCAGTTATAACAACGCCAAAATGCAACTTGTGGCAGGCGATGTCAATGTAGTTAAAAATGAATTCCGTAGAGCCGCAAAAGCCATGCAGGCGAATGTGGCTTCGCTTGATATGGCCCAGGAAGCCATGACAGAGGAAAGTTTATTTGAATATCATCTTTATACACTAAATCGTCCTACTACAATTTCCAATAACCAGACCAAGCAAGTATCACTTTTAACTGCAGCCCAGGTTCCGGTAAACAAGGAATTCCTGTTACAGGGAAATGATTATTACTACTACAGTAGTTATGGCGATATCGGCCAAAAAATGAAAGTCGGCGTGTATGTCGAATTCCAGAATAAAGAAAAAATGGGGCTTGGCAAACCATTACCAAAAGGAATTGTAAGAGTATATAAAAAAGATAAAGCCGGTAATGCACAATTTATTGGAGAGGATAGCATTGATCATACCCCTAAAAACGAAGATGTCCGTTTAAAGCTGGGTGATGCGTTTGATATTACTGCTGACAAAAAACAAACAAACTTCAAAAAACGTAATGCCTTCGGTAAATACAATTATGCCTATGAAAGTTCTTATGAAATAGAGATTAAAAACGCAAAACCGGAACCTGTCACAGTCGTTGTTCGTGAACCGGTACCTGGTGACTGGAAGATGTTAGAACATAGTCATAAATTCAAAAAAGTTGCTGCAGGAACAGCCGAATGGCATATCGAAGTGCCTGCAGAAGGGAGTTCCACACTGGAATATAATGTCCTGGTAAGATATTAAAATAAATATTATGTATAAGGCCGAGCTACAAGAATCGTAGCCCGGCCTTTTTATTGTTCGCTATCCTTAATTTACTATCAATGCCGTTCATCAAATGATCACTTTTAAAATATACAACAAAAAAATTCTAGTTTTTATCCTGTGACAAGGGTGAACTTAAGTAAGCAGCTGTCGTTTTGTAGTCGGGATTTATCGCCAGAAGGACATTCCTAGCCGATTCTGCTTGTTCAGATTCTCCAAGGATGTCCAATATTGCTATTTTAAAAATATGATTGGGAATGAAATTCTTATTTCGAATAATACCTCGATTATGATATTCGAGGGCTGTTATATGATCACCTCTGCTGTAATGAGCCAAACCTAACGCAAAAATATACGTGACGCTGTAATTAGGATTTATTTGAATGGCTTTTTCAATGGATTTTAGTGCCTCATCACCACGATTTATTACTGATAGAATTATCGATTGCCATAAATAACTATCAGCATAATTTGGATCGAGTTTAATTGCTTCGTCTATTTCATAAAGTGCCTCATCATATTGTTCTCTCCAACGATAGGCCCATCCAAGATTAGCGTGTGCGATGGGTAATAGCTCATCCAGTTCAATTGATCTTTTAGCTAAGTTAATACCTTGATCAACGGTATCTTCTATTGAGTTATTCAGGCCGGTGATGTACATATAAACAACAGCTCTTGATTTCCATGCGTAAGCTTCTGCGTAATTTTTGTCAGCTTCAATCGATTTACTAAAAAGATCAAGCGCATTTTCAATTCCTTCTGAATTAAACTGATAAAATTGACGTTGACCTTTTAATAAATAATCATGAGCTTTTATATCATTCGTCCCGATATGACCAATCCGCCTTTCTTCAAAATCTGTTAATGTAACTTTCAAAGCATTAACAATACTTCTGGTTACGTCGTCTTGTACTGTAAAGATATCACCATATTCCCGATCATATCGATCTGCCCATAAATGAGTATCAGTTTTTGCGTCTATCAATTGCGCTGTAATTCTCATTTTATCATCCGCATTTCTTACACTTCCTTCCAAAATGTATCTGGCTCCCAATTCATTACTAATTTCAGAAATGTTTTTTATTTTATTTTTATATACAAATGTCGAATGACGGGAGATCACAAAAAGCCACGATATTTTTGACAAATCCGTGATGATATCTTCAGTAATTCCATCACTAAAATATTCCTGACTTGGATCATTGCTCATATTATTAAATGGTAAAACTGCAATAGCAGGTTTTTCATTTAGTAAAATAAATTTACCCTGGTTATTTTGGTCTATTTTTGAAGTAATATTTTTTTCATTAACAGAACTTGATCGAGGAAAGAAAGAATATAAACCATAGATTGCCAAGATTACGAGTAATGAAATAATAATTGAAGTGGAACTTATTGGAATTATCCATTTACTATCTGAGGTGATGGACTCACTATAATTATTATTATCTCTACCAAACTCAGTATCATTTTTATCTTCTATTTCCTGTTTTTTACTGATCCGAATTGCATACCCCCCTTTTGGTAATTCAATAATGATCGAATCATCTTTACCAGATTCCTGATAATAATCCTGAAGCTTAAATCGCAATCGCCCCGCTTCTACGCGCACCGTGGAATCGACAGCAGGATCATAGGTTTCATCTTTATCAAAGACGTCAATCCCAATGCTAAATTGGTTCAGGTTTTTAGAATCACCGGATAGCTTTGCTTCAACTATATATTTTAGAAATCGAGCCTGTTTTTCTGCCTGTCGAAACTGACTGCTTTGCAGGATTTTATCCAATTGAGTTCGTATGGTGACAATCTCATTAGATGTTAATTTTTCGCTCAATTTAGACCCTGGGAAATATTTGATTTCGGTTGAATCGGCATATTAATTTTAATTCTTATCTTACCAGTTCGCTGACAGAGTACGCCATCTCTGCCAATGTAACGTTACATTCGTGCTGTAACTATAACTAAAAATATATATAAATCAGCGATTTAATTAACGTTACCGTTTCATACTACATAGAGCACTAAACCTCACCCAGACTTACCCACGTAGTTTTAAAAATCCATTTAACAACACAGGAGAAATTGATATGAAAAATTACAGAAACAATTTAGTTGGTCTTTTAACAGCAGTTGTACTGTCAACGAGTTCAAATGCTTTTGCTGACAGTATTCATAGTGTGCTGGATGAAAATCGAGTCAACGAAATAACAACGGCTCAATCATCTAACAATTATCGCAATACGACTCCCCGGACACTCCAGGAGTATGTTGCGCAATTCCAAAACCAAAATGGCTCACCTGAAAAAGAGCCTACTCCAAATTATCAGGCTCAATGGACTGTCCCGGATTACATCAAGGCTGGCCGCATCTGATGCTTTGGTATGACCAGAATAGGACTGATATCGATTTCGATTGATATCAGTCTCTGGTTCAAAATGTATAAACCGAGGATTTAAAAATGACGACATCATCTTTAATAATATTTAGCATCATATCCCTCATTGGTCTTGTTATCGTATCTTATATTATTGAGGCGCTTCGTTCCTCCCCGAAAGAGCCTGAAAAATTATCATGGTCGAATGATATAAGCACACATCATATTGAAGTAAACGGAAATAATCTTCGTTATATAAAAACCGGCAGTGGTGAACCGCTTTTATTACTCCACACTCTTAGAACACAGCTCGATATGTTTCAAAATGTTATTCCATGTTTATCAGAATACTTTACTGTTTATGCATTTGACTACCCGGGACACGGATACTCTGATATTCCTGAAGTCGAGTACACACCAGAATTCTTATTAAGTATTGTTGAAGGTTTTATTGAAAAAAATAATTTTGATAATGTCACCGTTGTCGGTGAATCTATTGGTGGCACCTTAGGATTACTTCTTGCTGCAAAGGCTAATCCGAAAGTCAAAAATGTTATTTCTATTAATCCATATGATTATGGAAATGGATATGGCATAACACGAGGGTCCTGGGTGGGTCGAATATTATTCTATATGAATAATATTCCTGTCTTTGGTGCAACAAATTGGCGTCTACGTATTTACCCCGCATTTCTACATATCATGCAAGGCGGTGTTGTAGATAAAGATGTATTACCTTCAGATTTAATGCACGAAATAGATCGTGTTGGTAACCGTCCAAATCACTATCGTGCATTTATGTCCTTGATCCGTAATTTTCCTTTATGGGAAAAAGCAAAGCATGAATATTCAAAGATCAAAACACCAGTTTTATTAATCTATGGTGAGAATGACTGGTCGACCATTGAAGAACGTCTCGAAACTAAATCTAAAATTCCTTTAGCTGAGTATAAAACTGTTCCCGACAGTGGACATTTCCTTTCACTTGAAGAACCCAGTTGGCTAATTGAATTAATTATCAAATTTATACGTAAAAATTCTAAAGCTTAATTTCTAAATTGGAGAAAATATTATGTCAAAACCAAAAATATTAGTGACTGGTGCTGCAGGTCGAACAGGATCGGAAACGGTATTGCAACTTCTAAAAAAAGGATATCCAGTTAAAGCATTCGTTAAAAAGAATGATACGAGAGCAGCAGCATTAAGAAACGCTGGCGCAGAAATACATATAGGAAACTTGTTCGATTTTCGTGACTTAAGTGTTGCGATGCATGATGTTCAACGTGCTTATCATTGCCCCCCATTCGCACCAAATTTGTTGGAAGGCAATATGGCATTTGCATTAGCGGCAAACGATGCTCGATTGGAAATCGTTGCGCTAATGAGTGGATGGAATGATCATGAATCTCATCCATCTATAGTAACGCGTCAGCATTGGATAGCTAAACAACTTTATCGTTGGATGCCATCAGTAGACGTTATTCATATTAACCCAGGCTTATTTGCATTCGTTTATTTATTAGGGCTTCCTGCAATCGTCCATTTTGGACTATTGATGGGCCCATTTGGAAACGGAAAAAATGCACCACCTTCGAATGAAGATATTGCCAAGGTTGCTGCTAGCGTATTAACGAATCCAGGACCACATATTGGTAAAAGTTATCGCCCCACGGGTCCAGAATTATTATCACCAGATGAGATAGCTGATGTTCTCGGTAAAATTTTGAATCGAAAGGTTAAGTATCAGGATGCTTCATTTAATATGTTCATAAAAGCTGCAAAGGGTCTTGGCTTTCCAGATTTTGAAATATCCCAGATACGTTATTATGCTAAAGAACTACGTCATGGTGCCTATGAAATTGGTGCCCCCACTGCTCATGTTGAACATGTGACCGGACAGAAACCGGAATCATTCAATGAAATTGCTCGTCGATACATTAATAATCCTTCGCTGATTCATCCCACTCTCAAAACAGGTAACAAACTCGATGCGTTGACCTTTATGTTTCGTATGCTTACCAGCCGTGTTGTTGATTATGATCGATGGGAACAGGACCGCAATCATCCAATTTTAACTCAACCTCTACTTGCACATGAAAATAGAGATTGGTTAACAACAGCAAGAAATCAACATGCACATATTTTAGAAAATATTCCAAAACAGAATATTGCATTAAAACACACAAAGACAGCTTGATTAATTAACATATAAATATATTTTCGGAGGTTTCATCATGGATACGTTAACTATTTTTTTAACTCAACTAATTTTAAGTATTACTGTCTTTTCATTTATTGCCAAGTGGTATGTCTCACCATGGCTTTCAGGAAAATTACTTAATGAATCTTTAATGATATTGATTTTTCCTCATGCGTTTAGACATGTTGGATTGTCTTTTTTAGTACCAGGTTTGGTAGATGAATCATTACCAAATCAATTTGCATTTATGACGGCATATGGTGATTTTATTAGTGGTTTACTCGCTTTAGTGGCAATAGTTTTTCTAAGAAAAGGCTGGGCTTACGCTATCTCACTTGTATGGGTATTCAATGTAATTGGTCTACTGGATCTGTTAAATGCATTAAGACAAGCTGATGCAGTCCCGTTCTTACATACGACCTGGTACATTCCAACATTTTGGGTGCCGATATTACTTGTGACACATGTGATGATCTTTAGCTTGTTGCTGAAAAAAAGATAGTAATGCAGGGACCATACTATTAATAAACTTTTGTAATGAATTTTCTGAATAACACTTAATGGTGACGACGATGAAGATTAACTCAATCATGATTATCATGACATTTTTATTAATCTCAGCCTGCAATAAAGAACCCGAGCCAGAGAAGAAAACATCAAATATACGCCCTGTTTCCGTCATTAGTCTCGAAGAGAATAATTTTTCAAGAGAAGTAAGTTTAACAGGCTCGGTGAATCTATATCGTCAGGAAAAAGTAGGCTTCGAAGTAACTGGTAGGATACTTGCCGTACAAGAGTTAGGTATAGAAGTTGAGGGTCCCGCCTATGATGAAAATAATACTCTTATAAGAGCAGGTGATGTTATTGCCTCGATGGACAATACTCGTTACCGGTTAATTGTTGAAGCACTTGAAGAGAAACTAAATGCTGCATACCAAACTTTAAAATCAACTGAAGCTACATTAACACTTGCGAAGCAGACTCTTGATAGAAGGCAAGGTATCTATGATCGAGGTGTTGGTGATAAACATTCTGTTGATACTGCGAAATCGCAACTGGATAGTACATTAGCACAAAAAGCACAAAATGAAGCAGTTATAAGAGAAATAACAGAAGATTTAAAACGTGCAAAAGAAGATCTTGAAGACACAAAGTTAAGGGCCCCCTTTACAGGAAGGATTACCGATATCCATGTAACTCAGGGAGCGGTAGTCGAAACCGGTACCCCGGTTGTCACACTGAGTTTAATGGATCCTATTCAGGTTCATGTAGAGGTATCTGCAGATGATGACCGACGAATACAAACAGGTGATCGCGCAATGTTATATCCAAGCGATCCCATTGACCCAAACAGAAATCCGATACCCGTGCATGCATTAGTTTACGAAAAAGGCGCTATTGCAGATCCAAATACGCGTACATTCAGAATAGATTTAATGGCCAGGAATGAACGAAGGCGCATAGATCAAGTAGATGAAAATACTATTGATCTACCACTGGTATCCGAGTTTTTACCCGTAGTTAAACAATACCAGGGGGAAGAAGGTGATTTGTTTGTTCCCGTTGATAGTATTTATTTTGAAAATAGCAAGTCATATGTGATGACACTGCCAGGCGTCAGTTTTCATGCCGGTTCAAAAAGAAGTGCTATAGGAAAACATGTCCCTGAAAAAGTTGAGGTTAATTTAGGTAATGATTACTTCACAGTTATTAAATGGAACTTTAGAAATCTAATTCAAAATAATGGATTAAAAGAAGGCGATTTTTTAGTAGTCGACCCCAGAAAGGAACACCTAAAAGGCCTTGCGATTGGCAGACCTCAGTGGTTATTGAGACCGGGAGATTTAGTACCAGTCAATTTTATACAGGATGTATCCAGGAAAGGATTCTATGTGCCTATCAATGCCATATCAAAAAAAGGTAACGAACATATTGTCTACATTGTTATAAATAATAAAGCTCAATCAATTGAAGTCACACTACATGATACGTATCGAGAATTACGCCGAATAGAAGGAGAAGGTATAGAAACAGGAGCGCAGATTATTGTTAGCGGTATTCATTATATTTCAAATAACCAGAATGTTCGCATCGTGAAACAGGAAGAAATTTAAAAATGAATTTACCTAAATTTGCACTCACGCATCAATCTGTAGTTTTAGCCTTTTTTAGCGTTTTTATTTTTGCAGGCTTATTTAACTTTACAGATATGTCTCGCAGAGAAGATCCGGAAATTACTATTCGGGACACATTAGTACTTACTGCATGGCCTGGGGCAACGGCTGAAAAAGTAGAAGAATTAATCACTGACCCGCTAGAAAAAGTCATTGCACAAATAACGGAAGTCGACATTATTGAGTCAAAATCAATGACAGGTTTATCCGTTATTCAAATAGCTGCCGAAGACAAAGTAACAGATACGGATCAGGTTTGGGATGAAATTCGCGCAAAAGTTACCTCAGTACAAGATACATTGCCATTAGGTAGTCAAACACCATTTGTAAATTCGGACTTTGGTGATGTCTATGAAATTGTACTGGCATTACATCAAATTCCAATTAATGGAAAAACAAAAATTGAACAACCTTACACATCACGTCAACTTGAAATCTACGCCGAGCATATTGAAGATGAAATTGAATTAATTAAATCTGTCGCAAAGGCAGAATTTTGGGGAGTCCAGGAAGAACGTATCTACGTTGAAATCGATAGTGCCGATTTAGCCAAAGTAAATCTGAGTCTAGGCGAATTAAGACATGTCTTTGAAGCAAGAAATATTGTTCAACCAGGTGGCGAACTGGATACTGAGATCGCCCGTTATTCAATCAACCCGACAGGAGAATTTACATCCACTAAACAAATGGGAGATCTGATTGTCCGTCGTGTCGACAATAACCTGCCAGTAAGACTTGGCGACTTACCAGTCAGTATCGAAAGACGATACGAAGAACCGATCAAGTCATTAACCAGATTTACGACGCCAGAATATCCAGGTAATAACACTTTGGTAATAGGCATATCAATGAAGAGCGGTCAAAACGTAACTGAAATGAGCCGTGATGTTAACCAGGTTCTTAATCGCTTAAAAGAAAGCTATTTGCCTCCCGATATTGAACTTGTAAGAGTTAATGATTTACCGAGACAAGTTGACACTCGTATTAATGACTTCCAGGTCAATCTTCTACAAGGTATGACAATCGTTCTTTTATTAGCCTTGTTAACAATGGGTTGGCGACCTGCATTAATTATGGCCGGAGCAATACCTGTGTCGATGATATGCGCATTTGCAATCGTACGTCATTTAGGTATTGAACTGGAGCAATTTTCAATTGCATCATTAATCATTGCATTAGGTATGGTAGTTGATAATGCAATTGTGGTATCCGAAAATTCGGTTCGATTGATTCGAGACGGTATGTCTAAAGTCGAGGCTATTATTAAAGGCACACAGGATTTACTGATCCCGATTTTAACCTCAACCTTAACAACCATCTTTGCCTTTTTACCCATGTTGACCATGATTGGTAATGTTGGTGAATACGTTGGCAGCCTCCCTGTCGTGGTCCCTGCAACACTCATTGCGAGTTTTTTTGTTGCGATGCTGATTACACCAATAATGTGTCTTTGGTTATTAAAAGAAAAAGAAGCTGATGAAATTAATATAAAGAAAGCAGGCTTAAATAAAAAACCTGTCTATGATCGCATAATGAACTGGTCCTTAAATAACAAATTCAAAGTGATCTCAATATCAATGTTAATTTTTTTAACAAGCCTTATTATCGTGCCTATTATTGGAAATCAATTTTTTCCTTCCGGTTCACGTGATCAGTTTTTTATAAAAGTATGGCTACCGGAAGGTTCACCTATAGAAAAAACATCAGATGTTGCAAAACAAGTCGAAAAAATTCTAGTTGATACGAGCCCGGTCTTAATTGAGGGACAAACAACCGAACGTTTATCGAATGCGATCACATTTGTTGGCTCCGGTAGTCCACGCTTAATGCTAACGCAGGAACCTGAATATGATTATCCCTATTATGCGTTTATTCTGGTTAATATGAATGACAATAGCTATACCGAACAATTTGCACGTGAAGTTAGAGAGAAACTATCTAATATCTATGAGGCGAGGATTACTGTAGATTTATTTATGTTAGGACCTCCAATTCGAGATCCTATTGCTTTTAGATTAAGCGGACCGGATAGACAGTTGCTTCGTAGTAAGGCACAGAACATGGTCGAAATCTTTAAAAGTGTACCTGGCACGATAGAACCTTACAGTAACTGGGGAGCACACGCGCATGGTATCGAATTAAAGATTGGTCCATATGCGGCAAATTTGGCAGGTGTAACAAATAATGATATTGCATTAACGACGAATTCCTTATTATCAGGTGCACATCTAACAAATTACAGGGAAGGTGATCACCTTGTTCCGATAATGTTAAGGACAACAAGAGAAAAACGAGAGGACTTAAATGATTTGTCGGGTATTTATGTTAATGGTTCGGATGGAAAAGTCCCACTTGCATCTGTTGCCGAGGTTATCACAGATTGGAAACCCGCAGTCATTGCAAGACGAAACAATATTCCTACTGTAACAGTTGGGGCAAGGGTAGAAGAAGGATTATTAGCAAATAAAGTCGCAAATGATATAAAAGAAAAACTTAATGAAATGATGGAATCATTACCACCAGGATATCATTTAGAACAAGGTGGAGAGCATGAAGAAACGATTAAAGCACAATCACAAGTCGTTGTTGCTGTCGGACTGGCAATGATCTTAATCATACTCGTCCTAGTGACACAATATAATTCATTCCTAAAACCTCTTGTGATCTTCTTCAGTATCCCCTTTGCCCTGGTGGGCGTGCTTATAGGATTATTAACAACAGGTTGGGCCCTGGGTTTTATGGCAAACCTCGGTATTTTGTCTTTAATTGGTATCGTCATTAATAATGCAATTGTGCTGATAGATTTTATCCAGACACGTGTTGCTGAAGGGCAACCAGTAAGAGAAGCTGTAGTCGAATCAGGTAGATTACGAATGAGACCCATTATATTAACAAGTTTAACTACAATAGGTGGGTTGTTACCTCTTTCATTATTTGGTGGTGCGCTATGGTCTCCAATGACTAATGGAATGATCTTTGGATTACTTTTTTCTACCGTACTTACGTTAATAATCATTCCTACATTATATGTATTGTTTGTAGAAAAACTGGGAATGAGCCCGAATTAAATTCAAATGCACTACAGATATAGGAATAATCAGAACTCCCTTCTAACTATATTAGTTCTGGTTGTTACTTACTGTGTAGATTTAGAAGATCTATTGCGGACGCCTTTGCATCTTTAGCTGGGTTTTCAGTATGCCCTAAATGAGCCGTAACGATTGCACCTTCTTTTAATAGTAATAATTGTCGTGCAAGGACATCAGGGTTTGTTAGTCCGGCATTCTCAGCCAACTGTGTAATATGCCTTTCAAGCATTCGCTTATGATCTGCTGACTGTTTGTGTATTGGGTGGCTAGCCTCCTGATATTCAGATGATGCTTTGATGAACATGCATCCTTTGTAGTCAATTTCATTAAACCATTCTTCCAGTGCATCAAACATCGCAATCAATTGCTGTCGTGGCGAATCGGCCAACTCTTCCATCCGACGATACAGCCAATTTCGAAAATGTTCATCGCGTAGACGCAGCACAGCAAGAATTAAGTCCTCCTTTGTTCGAAAGTGTTTGTAGATAGAAGTCTTTGAGATACCAGTCTCGGTCGCAAGCATGTCCATGCCTGTCGCGTGAAACCCATATTGATAAAACACCTTCAATGCTTTTTGAACTAGCTCGTCTCGTTTAGTTGGTCGCATAATTTGATATAAATTAACTGATCGGTACATATTATATCGAAAAAAACATTATAAGTAAAAAATAATAATATTAATAAAAACAATAATATAAAAATTATAATTCTTAAGACTATATATATTTCGCCATTATTACCTTGACAATAGTTAACCGATCAGTCTAGTATTATTTATAAGGTTTACCGATCGGTAAACTATATAGAATTTTACCGCGCCCTGCGCATTAACAGACGGAGAGAGTAATTATGAATAATAATGAAGACAAAAGTGGTTTACCTGATACAGGTTTTGAAATTGTATTGAGTCGAACAGCATTACTTGTCACCGATCCACAAAACGATTTTTTAAGTCCCGATGGTGTCTCCTGGGGTGTTGTTGGGAAAAACATCGAAGCGAACGGTACGGTTGAAAATATTGATCAACTATTCGCTACGGCTAAAGAAGTAGAGATGCAAGTATTTATTTCTCCGCATTATTACTACCCACATGATCACGGTTGGCAGTTCGAGGGTGCTTTAGAAAAATTAATGCACAATATAGGTATGTTTAACCGCAAAGGCCCTCTTTCCACAACTAATTTTGAAGGGTCTGGAGCTGACTGGCTCGAACAATATAAGAAGTATATTAATGATGAAAAAACTATTGTTACCAACCCACATAAAGTATTTGGCCCCGAAACTAATGACTTGGTTTTACAATTGCGTAAACAAGGGATCGACAAAGTCATAATTGCAGGAATGTCTGCCAATCTTTGTACAGAATCTCACATGCGTGAATTGATTGAGCAAGGTTTTGAGGTGATGGTCGTTACTGATGCCACTGCTGCTGCACAAGTACCTGGTTATGATGGGTATGAAGCAGCGTTGACTAACTTTCGAATGATCGCAAGTCATATTGCTGATACACAATCGACCATCACTGCTATGAAAGAAGCTGCTACCAAATGAATCAGCAAGAGGCAACACATTCACTGACCATTTGGCTTCCTCCTCGCCTCATGGTCAGTGTTGTTTACTTTAAATATTACCTATGAGGAATAAAATCATGAATAAACCACCACTACCCCCTTTTACATATGAAGATGCAGTTAATAAAGTTAGACTTGCTGAAGACGCTTGGAATAGTCGAGATCCAAATCGTGTTTCACTTGCTTATACAACTGATAGTCAATGGCGAAATCGTTCTGAATTTATAAATGGTCGAGAAGAAATTGTCACATTTTTAACTAAAAAATGGCTGAAAGAACAGAACTACCGATTAATAAAGGAAATATGGACGTATGAAAATAATCGTATTGCAGTTCGTTTTGCCTATGAGTGGCGTGATTCCTTACAAAATTGGTTTCGATCTTATGGAAATGAAAATTGGGAATTTGATAATAGTGGATTAATGAAAAAAAGATACGCTTCAATTAATGATCTTGAAATTAATGAGTCGGAACGTAAATATTTTTGGCCACTAGGCCGTAGACCTGATGACTATCCAGGTCTAACAGAGTTGGGATTGTAATTATAAATAACTAGATATGAATGATATTCGGCCTTATGTTTTCTACAGTGCTAACACTAATTATCGTGCCAACATTGTATGTTACCTTCGTAGAAAAATTTAATATGAAGGCGGATTAATAATCAGACTACTTTCCTTGATGCACTTTTTCTTTCATGTTCTTTTAGATATTTTTTACGAAGACGAATCGAGTTTGGCGTAACCTCAACCAGTTCATCATCATCAATAAACTCAAGCGCCTGTTCCAGACTCATATTAACAGGGGGTGTTAATATAATATTCTCATCAGAACCCGCTGCGCGAATATTAGTCAACTGCTTTGCCTTAAGTGGATTCACTGTAAGATCATTATCACGCGAATGAATACCGATAACCATGCCTTCATAGACATCTTCACCATGACCGATAAATAACTTGCCCCGTTCCTGTAAATTAAATAGTGCATATCCCAGCGCTTTACCCTGTCCATTCGCTATTAACACGCCATTAATACGTTGACCGATACTGACCGGAATATATGGACCGTAATGATCAAATACGTTATACATTAATCCTGTTCCTGACGTTAAGGTCAGAAATTCAGTGCGAAAACCGATCAAGCCTCTTGCCGGGATTATATAGTCCATGCGTACCCTACCCTTACCATCAGGTTGCATGTTTTTAAGTTCTGCACGGCGCTCACCGAGTTGTTCCATCACAGCACCCTGATGATCAACTTCGATATCTACTGTCAATTGCTCATAAGGTTCTTCTTTATGATCACCCAGATCATGGACAATAACCTGTGGTCGACCAACGGCAAGTTCATAACCTTCTCGACGCATGTTTTCGATCAATACAGATAGATGTAATTCACCGCGACCGGATACCCGGTATTTGTCTGCGTCTTCAGTTGTTTCAACTCTCAATGCAACATTATGTTTTAATTCCTGTTGTAAACGATCCCATATGTTGCGACTGGTGACATACTTTCCTTCTTTACCTGCGAATGGAGATGTATTCGGTTGAAAGGTCATACTAATAGTGGGTTCATCAACTGTTAAAGCAGGCAATGCTTTAACATTATCCGGATCACAAATTGTATCCGAGATATTCAATGGATCGAGTCCGGTTATAGCGACAATATCTCCGGCCGAAGCAGTATCGACTTCAATACGATCCAGTCCAAGAAAACTGTACACCTGGGATATTTTTCCTTTACGTGTATCACCTTTTCGATCAATCAGGCTGACTGGCATATTAGTTTTTACCGTTCCTTGTTTAATACGCCCTATCCCGATAACGCCAACATAACTATTGTAATCCAGTGTTGATACCTGCATCTGTAACGGACCTGATTGATCAACGTCCGGTGCCGATACACATTTAATGATTGTTTCAAATAAAGGTGTCATGTCACCTTCACAAATATCATCTTTTAATCCGGCATAGCCGCCAATTGCAGAAGCGTAAACAACCGGAAAATCCAGTTGCTCATCAGATGCACCCAATTTATCGAACAAGTCAAAAGTTTGATCCAATACCCAATGCGGACGGGCACCATCTCGATCAATCTTGTTAATTACAACAATGGGTTTAAATCCCATAGCAAATGCTTTTTGTGTGACAAAACGTGTTTGCGGCATGGGACCTTCAACGGCATCAACCAGTAACAAGACTGAATCAACCATAGACAGGACGCGTTCCACCTCACCACCGAAGTCAGCATGACCCGGCGTATCTACAATATTTATTCTGTAGTCTTTCCAGCGAATAGCCGTATTCTTCGACAGGATTGTAATACCGCGTTCCTTTTCAAGATCATTGGAATCCATGATCCGCTCGGCAGGTGTTGAGCGTAAATCGAGTGTCCCGGATTGTTGCAATAACTTGTCAACCAGCGTGGTCTTACCGTGATCGACATGGGCAATAATTGCGATATTTCGTAGTTTTTCGGTCACTTTATCCAGATGCCTTGATTCAAAAGGCGGGCATTATACAGAGGGATAGAAAATGTGGATAGATTCCAAAAAATTATTTTGCAACTGGCAACCAGTTTATTTCAACTACGATCACTTCATCCACGATGACTTGTTTTAGTTTTCGGGGAAGTAATATTAATATTCCGATTAATTAAGATACTTATTTAATAGTAAATTGACCGAATAACGAACGCCAAAACCGATTGTATCCGTCGGGATATGTGCCAAGCCCCCCTTCTTATTACTGCTGGATAAATCCATATGTACCCAGGGGACGTCATTCTTAACAAAACGTTGTAAAAATCTGGAAGCAAGAATATGGTCAACGCCGCTTTCCTGTGAACATTGTTTTACATCAGCAATATCACTTTTGATCATGTCATCATAATCTTTATCTAACGGAAACGGCCAGACACGCTCACCGGAATCTTCGCCTGCTTTTATCAAGGCAGTATGCCAATCCTTGCGATTGGTAAATACACCGCTATAAGATGTTCCGATTGAATACATACAGGCACCCGTTAAAGTCGCAAAATCCATAATCAACGATGGTTTTTCTTTTGAGGCCAACGCCAGGGTATCCGATAACACCATACGCCCTTCAGCATCAGTATGGACAACCTCAATGGTTGTGCCATCTGAAGCGGTAATCACATCATTCGGCTTATAAGCCCTGGAACCAATATGATTCATCGCCAAGGCCATCCAGCATTCAACTGGACGATTAAAGTTTATTTTTGTTAATGCCAATAATGTTCCTAATGCAACTGCACTACCCTGCATGTCTTCATGCATACCAAACATATAGTTTGCCGGTTTCAGGTTTGTACCACCGGTGTCATAACAAATACCTTTACCAACCAGAAAAACTTTTTTACCGGTTGTTTTTGCTTTGGGCGTATAACGTAATCGTACAATCCCTGCATCCGCCTTCGGACTTCCCTGGGAAACGGCAAGAAATGCACCGGCCTTTTTCTTTTTTAATGTACCCTCATCATAAAATTCAAGTTTCCATTTGTTTTCACGGGCAATGGCTTTGACTTCTTTAAGATATTCCGTTGGCGTGAGTTTATTCGGCGGTAACATGCTTAAACTTCGTGTTAAGGCGTTACCTTCTGCAATTGCAAAACTTTGTTTAAAACCATGACGTGCGTGAATACCATATAAGGATAATTTTGTTAAACGGGACGGTTTTTGTTTTTTACTCTTGAACTGCGGCATCGTTGCTGCTGCAGCAAGTACTGCAGAGATTAATGCTTCGGCAACTCGTTCAGCCTCTTTATCACTAAAACCGGAAACTACTATACCAATATGTGAAGGATTACCGGATGAGTGTGTTGCGACGAGTTTTCTAGCCAGGGTTAATAAATCGAAACTACTGATTGTGGATTCAATTGCAGCATATGCAACGTGGCTTAAATTCTGATTTGGTAAATCAAGCACAACGGCATCCCTATCTGCATCTTTTAGGTTGAGTTGTTTTCGACGATTTAATAATTGATCCTGGTAGGGAAATGTTCCTTTCTTCATTGGATGAGAAAAGACCATCAACCAGTTACTGATAGCATCAATATTCTGTTGTGTAGGTAGCGTGCTTTTTTGTTGTAGTTTAATACTCATATTCCTTCTTTTTCCTTACAATCAATTGATTTTATTACATTTTGGTATTTAAAATGTATGGCAACAAGTGCACCGTTAAAACGATACTTTTACATAAAAAAACCCTAAACTAGTATCAGGGTCAAATAATTAAAAGAATAATACCAGTTGTTTGCGTAACCGTGGTTTATTCTAAAAACAAAAGACAAAAGACGCTGTTTTTTTTATGTCAGAACAAGAAAAAGATATAGATCCACAAGAAACACAGGAATGGCTGGAAGCGCTGGACTCCATGCTGGAATGCGAAGGCATTGAGCGCGGACATTTTATCCTGGAGCAACTGGTAGCCCGGGCAAGAAAATCAGGAGCATATCTACCCTATTCAGCAAATACGGCCTACTTAAATACCATTCCACCGTCACGTGAAGAAAAATCGCCGGGCAAGCCAGGTCTGGAATGGCGAATCCGTTCACTCATCCGCTGGAATGCGATGGCCATGGTCGTCAAAGCCAATCGAATCAGTACTGAACTCGGCGGACATATCGCCAGTTTTGCATCATCGGCAACATTATATGACGTCGGTTTTAATCATTTCTTCCATGCCCCAAGTAAAGACCACGGTGGTGACCTGCTATATGTACAAGGTCATTCAGCACCCGGTATCTATGCGCGCGCGTTTATGACCGGGCGTATCACCGAAGAACAAATGATGAATTTCCGTCAGGAAGTGGATGGTAAAGGCTTATCTTCTTATCCGCATCCCTGGTTAATGCCGGATTACTGGCAGTTTCCAACAGTATCGATGGGACTGGGTCCATTAATGGCGATCTACCAGGCGCGTTTCATGCGTTATCTTGAAAACCGTGAATTGGTTAAAGATACAGGTCGTAAAGTCTGGGCCTTTATGGGTGACGGCGAGATGGATGAACCGGAATCACTTGGCGCGATTGGCCTCGCTGCAAGAGAAAAACTTGATAACCTGATCTTTGTCATCAATTGTAACCTGCAACGGCTTGATGGACCGGTTCGTGGCAATAGCAAGATCATCCAGGAACTTGAAGGGACCTTTCGTGGTGCGGGTTGGAATGTCATCAAAGTCATATGGGGATCTTATTGGGATCCATTAATTGCTCGTGATACTTCCGGATTGTTATATCAACGCATGGAAGAATGTGTCGATGGTGAGTACCAGGTCTATAAAGCAAAAGACGGTACCTATGTCCGTGAAAATTTCTTTGGTAAATATCCTGAACTAAAAGAAATGGTCGCCAATATGTCAGATGAAGACATCTGGCGCTTAAACCGCGGCGGACACGATCCACATAAAGTTTATGCCGCTTACGCTGCCGCTGTTAAACACAAGGACCAACCGACTGTCATTCTGGTTAAAACGGTTAAAGGTTACGGTATGGGTGAAGCGGGTGAAGGTCAAAACATAACCCATCAACAAAAGAAGATGGGGGAAGAAGCGCTCAAACAATTCCGGGATCGATTTAATATCCCCATCTCCGATGAAGAGATTAACGATGCACCATTTTATAAACCGGCTGAAGATAGTGAAGAAATACAATACATAAAAGCACGTCGTGAAGAATTGGGTGGTTACTTTTTTGGTAACCGTATTCCCGCACCAAAGCTTGAAATTCCTGATATCAGTATTCACCAAAAATTACTGGAAGGAACTGGTGATCGTGAAATATCAACAACCATGGCCTTTGTTCGTATCCTGAATGGCTTGTTAAAAGACAAAAAGATCGGCAAACATATTGTACCCATTGTCCCGGATGAGGCACGTACATTCGGCATGGAAGGTATGTTTCGACAATATGGTATTTACTCTGCGGTGGGTCAATTGTATGAACCCGTTGATTCTGATCAGGTCATGTACTACCGCGAAGATATAAAAGGTCAGATACTTGAAGAAGGGATTAACGAAGCCGGCGGTTATTCTTCCTGGATTGCGGCTGCCACTTCATGGCGTAATCATGCGATACAAATGATCCCGTTCTTTATTTATTACTCAATGTTTGGCTTTCAGCGTATTGGCGATCTGGCCTGGGCATCAGGTGATATGCGTTCGCGTGGTTTTCTACTAGGCGGAACAGCGGGCAGAACAACACTTGCAGGCGAAGGTTTACAACACCAGGATGGGCATGGCCATTTGTTTGCCTCATTTATACCTAACTGTGTTTCTTATGACCCAACCTTCGCCTATGAGTTAGTCGTTATCATTCAGGATGGTATGCGTCGTATGTATCAAAATCATGAAGATATTTTTTATTACATCTCGGTGATGAATGAAAACTATCAACATCCTGCTATGCCAGAGAATGTTGAAGAAGGCATTCTTAAAGGTATGTACCTGTTTAAAAAACCAACCAGAGGTAAGGCAAAAATACAACTACTCGGTTCAGGTACTATCTTACGGGAAGTAATTGCCGCCGCCGATCTATTGAAAGATGATTTTGGCATTACTTCAAATATCTGGAGTGTTACCAGTTTTAATGAATTACGTCGTGAAGGTTTAAATATACAACGCTGGAATATGTTACATCCAACGAGTAAAGCTAAAAAATCTTATATTGAAACCTTACTTGATGGCCATAACACACCCGTTATTGCGGCGACTGATTACATGAAGACTTATGCTGATCAAATTCGTGAGTTTATACCGGGACATTATATTGTATTAGGCACCGACGGTTTTGGTCGTAGTGATACACGCGCACAATTGCGTAAATTCTTTGAAGTAAATCGTTATTATGTCGTCGTTGCTGCACTCAAGGCCCTGGCGGATGAAGGAACCATACCGAATAAAACAGTCAATGAAGCTATCAAAAAATATAACATTGATCCTGATAAACCAGATCCAACGACAATGTGAAGAGTGAAAGGTGAAAGGTAAATTATAAAATGTTTTTCACGTTTCACATTTAACTTTTCACTGTTAGATAGTATTGCAAGACAGGAAATAATCATTTTGAGCAATGAAATAGAAATTAACTTACCCGACATAGGTGACTTCGATGCAGTCGAAGTGATCGAAATCGCGGTTAACGTTGGCGATACCATCGAAGCCGAAGATACCTTGCTGACACTCGAAAGTGATAAGGCGACGATGGATATCCCCTCGCCCCAGGCCGGCGAGATAAAACAAATCAAAGTAAACGTTGGCGATAAGATATCGGAAGGCACACCAATCGTTAGCTTATTGGCTACCGATGGCGCAGCTAGAAAACAGGAAGAACAAACAAAGCAAGCTGAACCAGCGCCTGTTAAGGAAGAAGCTGCACCAGTTGTAGAAAGCAAACCTGAACCGAGGCCTGCCCCCAAAACACCTGAAACCAGTCAACTTGTCGGACAGAGTGATTCAGCCAAGGCACATGCCAGTCCTTCTGTACGACGTTTCGCCCGTGAACTGGGCGTTGATTTGGGTTTGGTGTATGGAACAGGACCAAAAGGGCGCATCTTGAAAGAAGATGTTAAATCATTTACTAAAAGTATTATGTCCGGTGAAAAACTTGCGAATAAAGGCGCATTTGCAACACCGGAAGTTCCGCCGGTTGATTTTTCCAGGTTTGGTGAGATAGAACAAAAACCGTTAAGCCGCTTAAAACGGCTTGGTGGACAAGCACTGCATCGAAGCTGGATAACGGTACCCCTTGTTACGCAGTTTGATGAAGCGGATATCACAGAGCTCGAAGCGTTTCGAAAATCAAAACTGGATAATGCCAAAGCCGAAGGCGTTAAACTGACTTTAGTTACCTTTTTGGTTAAAGCCGCTGTTGTGGCCTTACAAAAATTTCCTGAATTTAATTCTTCTATTGAACCGAGTGGTGATAATCTAATTATTAAAAAGTATTACCACATCGGTGTTGCTGTGAATACCGATGATGGTTTAGTCGTACCTGTTGTTAAGGATGTTGATAAAAAGGGATTGTTTGATATTGCCCGCGAGATTACTGAACTAAGTAACAAGGCACGGGAAGGAAACATTGCGCCGAAAGATCTACAAGGAGGTTGTTTCACAATCTCAAGCCTGGGCGGTATCGGCGGTTTACACTTTACGCCGATCGTTAATACACCCGAAGTAGCTATTCTTGGTGTTTCGCGTGCTGCAATGAAACCTGTTTATGAAAATGGTGAATTTGTTCCTCGATTAATAATGCCGTTTGCCTTGTCTTATGATCATCGTGTTATCGATGGTGTTGCCGGGGCACAGTTTACTCAATTTTTAAGTACGATCTTGACAGATATAAGGCACATTCTTCTCTAATAACGTTGGATAATAATAATTGATCAAAGATATTAAAGTCCCTGATATTGGTGATTTCGATACGGTCGAAATTATTGAAATACTGGTCGCCGCCGGAGATAGTGTAGAAAAAGAACAATCTTTAATCACATTAGAAAGTGATAAGGCCACGATGGACATTCCCTCCCCTGAATCGGGAACTGTTAAAGAGATTTCAGTCAATATCGGCGATAAAGTTTCTCAGGACGACCTCATTCTTAAACTTGAAACAGAAACGACTTCAACGCAAACAGAAAACAAAAAAGAAGAAACGTCAAAACAAGAAGCCCCTGCTGTTAAAGCAGATAGTTCTAATAACGATGCTGAAGTCGTTGTATTAGGTGCCGGACCGGGTGGTTATACCGCGGCGTTTCGTGCTGCCGACTTGGGTTTAAAAACAATATTGATTGAACGCTACCCTTCTTTAGGTGGTGTTTGTTTAAACGTCGGTTGTATCCCATCAAAGGCCTTACTGCATATTGGCAAAGTCATTTCTGAAGTCGAAGAATTAAAAAAACAGGGTATTGATCTTGGTTCAAAAAAACCGAGCTCAAAACCAGTCCGCCAGTGGACAGAATCGGTTGTTAATAAATTAACATCCGGCCTAAAGGCAATGGCCAAACAAAGAAAGGTCGAAGTCGTTAATGGCTACGGCAAATTTACCTCAGCAAATTCAATTGAAGTAGACGATAACGGCAAGACGAAAACAATTACATTTGATTCAGCGATTATTGCTGCCGGTTCTCAGGCAACCAAACTTCCGTTTATACCGGATGACCCACGCATAATGGATTCTACTGATGCCTTGTTGTTGGAAAAAATACCAAAGCGTATGTTGGTAATTGGCGGCGGCATTATTGGGCTAGAGATGGCAACTGTTTATGCCTCACTCGGTACAAAGATAACCATTGTTGAAATGCTGGATTCATTAATTGCGGGTTGTGATAAAGATATCGTTCGACCTTTACATAAAAAAATAAAAGGTCTTTATGAAAACATTTATTTAAAAACAGGGGTTACCTCCGTTAAAGCAATGAAAACCGCGCTTGAAGTCACCTTTGAAGGTAAAGATGCGCCGGAAAAAGACAAGTTTGACGCCATATTAGTTGCCGTTGGGCGGCAACCTAATGGGAATAAGATCGGTGCAGACAAAGCCGATATTCATGTTGATGAACGTGGTTTTATTCCGGTCGATGATCAACAACGTACCAATGTCGCCAACATCTTTGCGATCGGTGACATCGTTGGTCAACCGATGTTAGCGCACAAGGCTACCCATGAAGGGAAAGTTGCCGCAGAAGTCATTGCCGGGCATAAAGTAGGGTTCGATAATCGTGTGATCCCTTCCGTTGCTTATACCGATCCGGAAATTGCCTGGGTCGGGTTATTGGAAACCGAAGCGAAAGAAAAAGGGATTGATTATGGTAAAGGTGTTTTCCCCTGGGCTGCAAGCGGTCGTTCATTGTCAATTGGACGTGATGAAGGGATGACTAAAATATTATTCGATAAAGAATCCAATCGTATTCTTGGTGCAGCGATAGTCGGACCTAATGCAGGCGATCTAATTGCAGAGTGTGCTTTGGCAATCGAAATGGGCGCAGACGCTGCCGATATTGGATTAACGATTCACCCTCATCCAACATTATCTGAAACAGTTGCGATGGCAGCAGAAGCGTTTGAAGGTACGATTACTGACCTTTATATCCCTAAAAAATAACGATTAAACTCAGCTGCGCGTCACTTTGGAGTGATTGGTTATGCTGCGTTCTCATGCTTGATGTCCCATCCAGGAAAAACCAGTACAGCAGGGTGACACTTAAGTACACGGGCAAGCTGCTTGGCGCGTTCCACGCCAAGATTCACACGATCATTTTCAATAGCAGAGATTGTAGACTGTGGAATGCCTGTTTCTTTTGCCAATTCATTCTGGCTCATCTCTTGCAATTCGCGAATGATGCGGACAGACTGACCCACAGAAACATTAACCTGTTTTTTCGCAATTCTGTAATTTTTCATATCATTTCTTCCGGTAATCATGGGCGGTAATATTTACGACTTGTACGAGTATTTGATCTCGCACAATTTTGTATATGACCCGATATTTCGAACCAAGTCGCGATGATCGGCAGCCTTTCCATTCTCCACGAAGCGCTTCATCATGAAATCCTTTGATTAAACGTAAGCCCTGAGGCCCAGAAACAGCGACAATATCTTTCCATTTCTCATATCGTTTCAGTATGTCCTCAGGCACCGAGTTTAGTTGCCGGGCAACGCGACGGTGTTCATAGATGAACCACATACTATATATAGTATATATACCATTTTCAGTATGTCAAACAAGTAGCATAACGCCTGCCTTGCAGCCGACCCACTTTCCGCTACTTCCCTTCGGTCATCCGCTCCAAACAGTCGGCTGAAGGCAGGCGTTATGCTACTTGTTTGTCATACTGAAAATGGTATATATACTATATATAGTATGTGGTTCATCTATGAACACCGTCGCGTTGCCCGGCAACTAAACTCGGTGCCTGAGGA